>CAUZAY010000079.1:0-14942 GCA_963577695.1 Vicinamibacteria bacterium
TCCCCGTCGACGTTTCAAGACCTGGAGAACGAAGACGACTTCCGCCGTCTGGCGGACCAGGTTCGGGCTGCTTCCGGCGGCGTGCCGATCGGCGTCAAGCTGTCTGCGCAGCACATCGAAGACGATATCGACGCCGCGTTGCGGGTCGGTGTCGACTACATCATTCTCGACGGCCGTGGCGGGGGGACGGGCGCGGCCCCGGTCGTGTTTCGCGACCATATTTCGGTGCCGACCATTCCGGCGCTGGCCCGAGCCCGGCGACATCTTGACGCCCCGGGCCGTCGCGACTCGACGCTCGTGATCACGGGCGGGTTGCGCACCCACACCGACTTTGCGAAGGCCCTGGCGCTGGGCGCGGATGCGGTGGCGGTGTTCAACTCGGCTATGCAGGCGATCGGCTGCATCGGGATGCGGGCCTGTTCGTCGAACAATTGCCCGGTCGGCATCGCGACCCAGAAACCGGAGCTCCGCGCACGGCTACCCGTCGATGACGCAGCGCACCGGCTCCACAAGTTCTTTGCCGTCACTGCAGAACTGATGACCGTGCTGGCCCGTGCGTGCGGCCACACGCATCTCCGCGAGTTCTGTACGGACGACCTGACCACGTTCGGTCGCGAGATGGCCCACCTCACCGATATCGCGTATGGCGGCGTCTCGCGATAGCATCGGATCGAACGCGACGCGGGTGCGGCCGTCAGCCAGCCCTGTCGTGGTTCGTGGCGACACCCCATGAAGACCTCATTGTCCGGATGGGCGTTGCTGCTCGCGTTGCCAGTGCTGGCCGCCGCGTGCGGCGCCGCCCCGCCCCCCCCCTACGCGCCGCTGCCGATTGTCGACGTGGCTCCCGAGGTGCTCGACGACCGGGAAGAGACCCGCCGCTACCTCAACGCGTTTCCCCTCGACGACTACCAGCGGTACGACGTCCCGGATGTCGGAAGCTTCTTTGTTGACGACCCGGCGGACATGATCAAGCAGGTCATCGTCGCTGGCGACAAGTGGGAGCGACACTCATTTGACCTTCTGGCCGAGCACATCGTGCCTGGCTCTGTCGTCATCGAAGTGGGGGCGCATATCGGCACCCACACCGTGCGGATTGCGCAGCTGGTTGGCCCGTGGGGACGCGTCTATGCGTTCGAGCCGCAGCGCAAGATCTACCGGGAGCTGCACCACAACCTCGCGCTCAACGGTGTCACGAACGTCGCGGCCCTACGCATGGCGGTGGGATCCGGTGATACCCGGGTCATCGAAATGAACCCGGCTACGCCGGGCAACGAGGGCGGGACGGGGGTGGGTGCCGGCGGTGACGCGGCGGAGCTCCGGTCGCTCGACAGCTTCGGCTTCGATCACGTGTCGCTGCTCAAGATCGATGTGGAGACCTACGAGAACGAAGTGCTCGATGGCGCCCTGGACACGATTCGTCGCAACCGCCCGGTGATGCTCATCGAGATCATGGGCGGCCAAGACCCCGAGACGGCGTCACCAGATGTGCTGGCAAGAATAGAGGTCATCCGAGGGAAGATCGAGGCCCTCGGCTACTCCGTGACGCAGGTGTTCAAACACGACTACATCGCCCTGCCTACTGACTGAACCGGGCGCGGCGCTGACCATGTCGGTCGAGCGGGTGGACCCGCCGTCCCTTCAGCGGTCCGTCGCGGCTCGTTCCTCTGCTCTGGCCCCGCGGAGGATGAGCGGCATGCTGTGGTTCCCCTCGTGGCAGGCGTTCTCAAAAAGTGGCCCGATGGCGCGGGTGATCGGAAACGCGACCGTCCAGGGCGCGGCGAACGACTCCGGGTCGTCAATGGTGAACTGATAGTCGAGCGTGCCGTCGTCCGCGAGGGAAATCCGCTCCACCACCTGCATGTTCGCACCGGTACCGTTGAGCGTCCATGCGCCGTTGAAGTTCGCGGACCGCACGATGAGCGTGTCGCCGTCCCAGTGCGCGTACGAGTCTCCTTGCCACAGACGGAGGCCTTGGGCGGGATGCGGACCGTCCGAGATCCGGATGACGCGTGTGTCCCAATTTTGTTCGTGCAGGATCACGAGGTGGTCGGGGGTCTGGAATATCTGCGCCAGCCTGTTTGGCGCGACCGCCATCAGCGGAACCGTCCGACCCATGATGCAGCGTTCGTAACGCTCCCGGTCCTCCGGTCCGTCGGCGGGTCGCGAGCGTGACCGGAGCCCCAACGTCCGGTCCCGGTGCTTGGCGTCGTCCGACATAGCCGGAAGCCGGCCGTCGGATGGAACGGTGATCATCGAGGTCCTGTTGTCGGTGAGCCCGCCCGGCTCCCACCAGTCGGCGTTCAGTTGCAGGTCGCGCTCTTTGCCGATGTCCGTCAACCGTCCCGGGAGGTAGGCGGCGGCCTCGGCCGATGTCAGCGTCGCCCGATTGGGGAGCGTACTGGGACGTTGCAACGGCGTGCTGCTCCGATACTCCCAATATCCGCTGAAGTCAGGCGCGTCCCACGCCGTGCGAGGTGCCTCGGGGGTCTGTGCGGCAGAGCCGGACGCGCCGCATATCGCCAGACCGAGGCTGGCGAGACCAGTCACGAGCGTCCTGCGCATGGCCCCCCCTGTTCGAACCGAGCCGGATAGTGCCGGGAACCGCGCATGGTCGCTCCCTCCTGTTACGGAATATTGCCTGATTATGTCATCCACTGACCGCGAGCGCGGGAGAGACCCTCTCGTGTCCGTATAGCCGACCGTCGACCCTGGTCAGGGTGTCAGGCGACCGTGCGGACCTGAATCGCAGTGACGTCGCCACGGCTGGTGGCCACATCGGAGACGACGACGATCGCGTCGCCGGGGACCAGACGGTCGTGGGCCCGGAGTCGGGCAAAGGCATCGACGACGGTGTGTTCCGGCTCGTCCGACAACGCCATCTCGAAGGGCACGACCGACCGAGACAACCACAATGCTCGTCGGGCGGTGCTGACGTTGGTGAACGCGTAGATGATCGCGCTTCTGGGACGAAAGCTGCTCACCAGCTGGCCCAGCCGGCCGGTTCGCGTGATGACGACGATGGCCGGTGCACCCAGGGAGTCGGCCAGACGACAGGCGCTATTGGCCAGCTGTTCTCGGACGGTTTCCGGCGTTCGCAACGTGTGGAACCCGAGGCCCTCCTCCTTCTCGGTCCGGCGTGCGATCTGGTCCAGCACCTCCACGCAGCGAACGGGATGTAGGCCGGTGGCGGTCTCGCCGCTCAGCATGATGGCGTCGGTCTGCTCGTACACGGCGTTAGCGACATCGCTGACCTCCGCTCGGGTGGGCATCGGGTGCTCGATCATCGACTCGAGCAGATGCGTGGCCACGATGACCGGCTTGCCAGCGATCGCGCACTTGCGCACCATCGTGCGTTGTGCGGCCGGCAGTTCGGCGAACGGGACTTCGACCCCGAGATCGCCACGGGCGACCATGACGCCATCGGACTCCGCGATGATCTCGTCGAGGTGGTCGATGCCCTCCTGGTTTTCGATCTTCGCGATCAGCCTGGCATGGTGGCCGCCGGCTTCCAGGATGACCCGCCGGGCCTCTCGCAGGGCTTCGGCGCTTCGCACAAACGACACCGCCAGAAAATCGACGTCGTGCTCGAGACCGAAGCGAATGTCTGACTTGTCCTGTTCTGAGATCGACGGGAGGTTGACCCGGACGCCAGGCAGGTTGATGTGCTTGCGAGAGCCGAGCGTACCGCCATCGAGCACTTGGCAGCGGAGGTCCCGCGACCGCACTTCCAGCACTTCGAGGTTGATGAGCCCGTTGTCGACAGTGATCCGGTCGCCCACAGCCAGCTGATGCACCATGTCTTCGTAGTCGACATGGATGCTCTTTTCCTCGGGGTTCTCCGTCGGGGTCACGCTCACCGAGAACTCTTCGCCCACCGCGAGCTCGAGATTCCCGCGCCGTTCACCGGTGCGAATGGCGGGTCCCTGCAGATCGAGCAGCACCGCAATCGGATGGTTCAGGGTGCGGCTGAGGTCCTGTATGTGCCGAATTGTCCGCAGGTGGCTGTCATGGTCCCCGTGCGACATGTTGAGCCGAGCGACGTTCATCCCGGCTCTCGCGAGCTGCTCGATGCTGTCGGCCGAATCGCTCGAGGGTCCAAGCGTGCAAATGATCTTGGTTTGTCGGAAGTCGCGTCGGTCGGTCATGTCGGGGTTGTCTGGTCAGCCGGGAATCCACGCAACTATATCGCGCGGCTCGCGTCGCGATGCCGGAGTGCGGGGGCCTGATGAACGACGGTTTCAAACCGTAACGCAGATTTAGCAGGGTCGTAGCCAGTGCGTAAACCGGGGCAGCCGGTATCATTGTGCCGCTGGCGTTGCTGCTGGTCATCAACGACATGGCGGCGTGGCTCCGTGATCGGTATCAGCACTGAGGATACTGGCCCATAGCGGTGACACATCCATCGGTGTCCGAGAGGGGCGGCCGAGCCGATCCAATGACAGCGGATTCTACCGACGCGACGATTCCTGCTCTTGCCGCCGTGGCAGGCATTTCGCGAGTTGATCGGGTTCATGTGTACGGACCAGGTGGAGCCCAGCCGGCCCTGGATCTCCCGCTGATCTCCCGTCACGTGGAACGGGTCGGCGACCACGCCACCAACATCGCCGAGGAGGCCATCTTCATCCGGACTCGACGTGCGACATCACGCACGCGAAGGCGGCGCACCCACCGTCTAGGGTCCGCGGGTAAACGAGATGTCTAGTCGCATCCTCGTGGTGGAAGACGATCGGGACATCGCGGATCTGGTCGCCCACCACCTTTCTCGCGCCGGCCTCCGCGCGGACATCTTGACGACGGGTATTGACGTCCTCGACCATGTCCGGCGAGACACCCCGGACCTGGTCATCCTCGACCTGATGTTGCCCGGTCTCGGTGGTCTGGAGATTTGCCGACTGATGAGAGCCGACCCGGGCATCGCGGCGACCCCGGTCATCATGTTGACGGCGCGCGCGCACGAGGAGGACCGTGTGGCGGGGCTCGAACTCGGTGCGGACGATTACGTCACGAAGCCCTTCAGCCCGAAGGAGCTGGTCGCGCGGGTACGAGCCGTGTTGCGACGTACGCAGCCACACGGTCCCGACGAGGTGCTGCGATTTGGTCCGCTGGTGGTCAACCTGGACGAACACGAGGTGACCGAGGATGGGCGCCGGGTGCACTTGACCGCCAAAGAGTTTCTGCTATTGCAATACCTTATCGAGCACCGCGGCCGGGTCCTGTCGCGCGACCTTCTGCTGTCGGACGTCTGGGGGTATCAATATACCGGTGGTACGCGGACGGTCGACGTGCACATTCGGCGACTACGCGAGAAGCTGCCCGCCACGGTGGCCCACATCGTGACCGTCAAGCAGTTCGGATACAAGTTCGTCGAGACGCCGTGACCGCCAGTCCGGCCGTCTTCGCCACGTGAAGCTACAAACCCGTTTCTTTCTGACCGCGGTTGCCCTCGCCCTGCTGAGCCTCGCGGCGTCGTGGGGGCTGTTGGTGTCCGCTGTCCCGTTGTTCGCTGACGGTGTGTCGTGGGGCGCGGTGACCGCCGCGATCGCGGCCGGGCTTCTGGCGGCGCTGGCCGGCGGGTTCGTCCTCACCCGGGTCACGTTTCGAGCCCTCACACGACGTCTCCACACCATTGCCGACAGGGCGCGACGCCAGGCGGCCGGGGACCGGTCCCAGTCCGACGTTGGACGGGACATGAGACGTGACCTGGCCGACGACGAGGTCGGGATGGTCGCGCAGGCGGTTGATCATGTCGCGGACGTACTCAGCCAACGCGTGGAAGAGCTATCAGGACAACAGACCAGGACCGCCGCCATTCTGCAGGGGATGGTGGAGGGTGTAATGGTGATCGATGAATCGGGTCGCGTGCAGACCGCCAATCACTCGGTCACGGCGATGCTTGATATCGACGACGAGCCCACCGGCCGCCACTACCTCAAGTTGATCCGGCACCCGCAGGTCGCGCGCATGATTGGTGCGTCGCTGGCAGGTGAGCGGGTGGCTCCGCGCGACGTGACGCTCATTACCGATCTGCCCAAAGTGTTGTTCGCGAGCGCCCGGCCGTTCACCGCCGACCGCGAGCGAGGTGTCGCCCTGGTTCTTCACGACGTCACGGAATACCGACGCGCGGATCAGGTGCGGCAGGACTTCGTTGCCAACGTGTCGCACGAGCTACGGACACCGTTGACGGCCATTCGAGGCAGCGTCGAGGCGTTGCTCGAAGATGGTCTCCCGGCGGGAGATCCCCGCTTCCTGTCCATCATCGCGCGGAATAGTGCCCGGATGGAGCGACTGGTGAGCGACCTTCTGCGCTTGGCCCGGCTGGATGCGGGGCAGGAAGCACTCGACCTCACGCGGTGCTCGGTGGTGTCTCTGTTCGGTGCCGTCGCCGACGAACTGGAGCCGATGCTCGACGCCAAGATGCAAAGGGTCGAGATCTCGGTGTCTGATGATGCGGCTTCGGTCTTGGCCGATCCGGTCAAGCTCCACGATGCCGTTCGTAACCTCGTGGAGAATGCGGTCAGTTACGCGCCCGAGCGCAGCGTGGTCGAGCTGAGCGCTACCGCGGACGGCGGTGTCGTCCGCCTGTCGGTCGCCGATCGTGGGCCAGGGATCCCCGATGCCGAGCTCGTGCGTGTGTTCGAGCGGTTCTACCGGGTCGAAGTCGCCCGGTCACGCGAGGTGGGTGGCACTGGCCTAGGTCTGTCTATCGTCAAACATCTCATCGGGCTCCACGGGGGCACGGTGCACGCCGCCAGTCGGGACGGCGGCGGCACCGTCTTCACCATTGATCTGCCGCAGCGGGAGTAGTGGTTCGCAGTGGACGACGCTGACGGGGCGTGGGATGGTCAGCCGTCGGGGGCTATACTGGATTCCATGTCGGATCACGCCCACGCTGGTACACACGACAAGCACGCGGCGCATCAACGGCTCGTCGAAGGGCTCCGTGGACAGGGCGCGGAGATCGAGCGTTTGACCCGGGGCCTCGACGACGCGTCCCTCTCGGAGCGCACGGTGCCAGACAAGTGGTCGGTGAAGGAACTGGTGTGTCATCTGTGGCGCGTGCAGCGGCTGTTCGACGAGCGCATCCAGGCGATGCTGACGACAGATCACCCGGTGCTGCTCCCCTATTCGCCGGCCGGTGACAGTGACTTCGACAAGCTGGTGGCCCACGACGCGACAGAGACGCGGGACGCGTTCCTCGCGGACCGAGAGCGCTTTGCGGCTCGGCTCGCGGCGTTGTCGCCGGCTGAATGGCACCGGTCTGGTCGACATCCGGAGTATCCCCGGTTCGACGTCCACTTTCAGGTGGAATACATGGTCCACCACGAAGCGCACCACATCTATCAACTGTTCCAGCGGCGGTTGCCACTGGGGAAATTGCCACACTAGGCGGCCCCGGACCACCAACGCGGCGCGCGACAATGTGCGCCCCGCGGCCGCGGGGGGTTCGGGGCGTAGCCCCGTCTCAAGAGGTCAAGTAGCTCCGAAGGCGTCGGAACGCTTGCCCTCGGTGGCTGACCGACGCCTTTTCGTCGGCGGTCACGTCGGCCAGGGTGCGGCCATACGCCGGATAGTAGAAGATCGGGTCGTAGCCGAACCCGCCGTGTCCGCGGGCCGGCAACTGGAGGCGGCCTTCGACGGTCCCGGTCGTCTCCCACTCCAGACCATCCGGGCTGGTCAGCGCCAGCGCACAGACGAACCGGGCGGTGCTCGAGTCGGCGCCGCGTGCCGCCAGCATGCGTGCGATCGTTGCGAATTTTTCAGGGTAGGACTCGCCGTTGAACCGCGCCGAGCGCACGCCTGGCTCACCGTCCAGCGCGTCGATCTCCAGACCCGAGTCTTCCGCCACCGTCAACTCGCCGGTCGCACCTGCGTACGCCAGCGCCTTGATTCGTGCGTTTTCCGCGAACGTCACACCGGTCTCTTCAGGTTCCCGAAGGGCCGGATGGTCGGCCAGGGTGCCGAGGGTCAGCGGAAGATCGCCGAGAATGGCCCGAATCTCGCGCAGTTTGCCACCGTTGGTGGTGGCGACGAGCAGGCGCTCCGGTCGTGAGAAGCTCATCCATGCCTGACGGGGATACCGTCCGCTATAGGAACTCGCCCACCAGCTCACGCTGCAGCGCGACGAGTTGACCGATGCCCGCCTCAGCCAGTGCGAGGAGCGTATCGTGGGACTCGCGGGTGAACGGTGCGCCTTCGGCCGTGCCCTGCACTTCGATAAACCGGCCGTCTCCGGTCATGACGACGTTCATGTCCACGTCTGCAGTCGAGTCTTCCTCGTAGGCCAGGTCGAGCAGGGGCGTTCCGTTCACAATGCCGACGCTCGTGGCGGCGACGTAGTCCGTAATGGGTATCTGCTTCAGCGGCCCGCGCTCTTTGAGGTGCTGGAGCGCCAGCACGAGGGCCACGAAGCCGCCGCTGATGGAGGCGGTGCGGGTGCCGCCGTCCGCCTGGATGACGTCGCAGTCGATCCAGACGGTCCGTTCACCCAATGCCTCCAGCCGTGTGACGGCCCGCAACGACCGGCCGATGAGGCGCTGAATCTCCTGGGTGCGTCCACTCTGCTTGCCCCGGCTGGCCTCCCGTGAGTTTCGCGTCGACGTGGCCCGGGGCAGCATGCCGTACTCCGCGGTGACCCAACCCTTGCCAGTGCCGCGTAGGAACGGCGGCACCTTGTCCTCGACGCTGGCGGTGCAGATAACACGGGTCCGCCCCGCTTCGACCAGTACCGATCCTTCCGCGTGTTCGAGGTAGTGCGGGGTCAGGACGGTCGGGCGGAGTTGGTCAACCGGGCGCGAATGCAAACGAGATGGTGTGGTCATAGTTGGTCAGTCTGGTCAACCGGGCTGGTCTGCGTCGCGTCGGCGTCCGGGTCGGCGACCCATTGCATATTCAGTTCGAGTGGATGCTGGAGGTCGACGTGGCCGACGAGCGTGTCGACCTCCTTGCCGTCCACGAGGATCTGGACGGCATTGATGGCCGGAATGTTGGCGGTGACGGCGTTCACGATGGCGTAGACCGTGAACAGTTCTTCGAGTGACCCGCCGGAATGACCGAGGGCGACCTCGGCACTCAAGTCGACGAAGGCGTCTTGATCCGAGAGGTAGAAGGCACGCAATTCCGTGCCGGGCGGAATGGGCGACAGCAGCGGGGCGGGTGGTTCCGCGAGCTGCTCCTCCAGGATGATGCGTCCTTGGACCGCCGGGTCAGCGTGTTGTACGAGCCGTCGCTCGAATCCGACCAGACGCATGCCGTCGTCCGAGATATAGAAGAGTGTCGCCGCGACGAGCTCGTCGTCGGTCGCCCTTCCTGACGCCTCGCTCGTCTCCGTGGGCATCCCCTCCGAGGGATACCACCGAGGGAGTCCGACGAACAGCACCCAGATGCCGACGAGGGCCACGACCCCCATCCCCCCGTAAATCCAATAGTCGCGTTTCATGGGAGGCGCCCTGACGCGTCGGGCGCCCCGGCGTCGACCGGGCCGAGCGGCAGTGTCTCGCTCTCCACCTCGTCCCGATAGCGGATGATGCCGCGCAGGAGGCCGCTGACGATGGCGCTCTGGAAGGTGGTCGAGGTCAACTGGGCCTCCTGGTCAGGGTTCGAGATGAACCCCATCTCCACCACCACGGCCGGCATGTTGGCGCCCACGAGCACGCGGAATGGTGCTTCCTGGAGTCCACGCGGGCTCATCGGCACACGCTGGCTGAGCTCGTCGGCGACGGTCTGGGCCCAACGGGCCGAATGGTCCACGTGCCTGAGCTGTGCCATCTCCCACGGCACGATGTCGAGCACGCGCGAGCCGCCGCCAACAGTGGGGACCAGTTGGCCCGTGAACCCCGCCTCGCGGGCCTCTTCTCCGTACTCGGCGAGACGGAGGTAGAACACCTCCGCGCCGATGGCGGTCTCGCGCACCGATGCGTTGGTGTGCAAGCTGATGAACAGATCCGCTCGGTCGTTGTTGGCGATGGCCGCGCGCTCGTCCAGCGACACCTCGGTGTCGCTCGTCCGCGTCAGCACGACCCGCAGCCCGAGCTCGCTTTCGATCCGGTTACGGAGCCGCTGTGCGACGGCGAGCGTGACATCTTTCTCCAGCGCGCCATCCGGCCCTCGGGTGCCGACGTCGTTACCCCCGTGACCGGCGTCGATGGCGATTGCCCGGATCCGACGTGGTGGCGCCAGTTCGGCCAGGAGAGGCAGCATGGCGTCGCCGACCGTCTCCCCGGGAATCAGCGCGGTCGGTCCTGTTCCAGGTCCTGCCGGTGGCCCCGCCCCGGCCCCCCTCCGTGGTCCTGGGGGCGGTGTCGGCGGTGGTGCGGCCCGGGTCGTGGAGACGGGCCGCGGCTGCAGGTCGATGACCAGTTCGACGGCGCCCCCGAGCGCCGGTTCGGTCGTGGCCGAAAAACTGCCGAATCCGTCACGCAGCTCAACGACGAGCGCCGGTTGCCCGTCCACGGCCCGGATGTCCGCGACGAGGGCGTCTGGCCGCATGTCGCGTAGCACCAGATCGAGGGCGTCGGCGTCGAGGGTGACCAGCAACCGGTTGTCGCTTTGCTCGACGACGTGTTCGGTTTGCGGGGTAATCATGAGCCGCAGACGCGACTGTCGGCCGGCGCGTTGGTATCGGGCGACGACCTGCGGTACCCGAACGTCGCCCAACAAGACCAGTCCGGAGCGGGGCCTCAGCTCCAGTGGCTCGTCCTGCACGAGGGCCAGGGCGCGCCCGATGAAATCGATCGGGACATACCAGTCGCCGTCACGTTCGAGTGGAGGCGACGCAAGCGCCACCAGCTGACCGGACACCGAGACAAGACCCTCGTTGGCCGTCAGGACGATGATCCGGTCGTCACGCGTGATGGTCAGTCGCCCCGGTTGGCGTACGTCGGCGATGGTGAGGCCGAACGGGGTAGCCAGCTCACTGATCGCGACCAGGCGCCGCCCGTCAAACCGCACGGTCGGCAACGGCCGCCTGTCCTGCGGCGTCACGAGTGTGAGCGGGTCGTCAGGGGTTTGGCCACGCGCCGAACCGGCGGCGAGCCAGACGAGGCAGCAGGCGACAAGAAGCCGGCCGGTCATGCCGCGGATTGGAGAGAGGGTCTTGGACACCTGACAGGTGTTGGCCGAAAGAATGGCCATCAAGAGCATGATAGCGTACGCTCGGGCTGACTCTCGGTGCCCGCGTCTCGCCCATGCCTGAACCGATGGACACCCGCGACGAGGCGGCGTTTCAGCGATTGGTCCTCCCGATCTGGGCGTTTCTAACGCGCGCAGACTCGCCGGTACCCAGCGACGTCATCTTCGTATTCGGGAGTCAGGATCTGGCGGTGCCGCGACAGGCGGCTGAACTGTTTCACGCTGGACACGCCCCGTCGGTCCTCGTGACGGGACGATTTGGACCAATGACGGTCGGGGTCTTCGAGCAGTCGGAGGCGCTGGTATTCAAGGACGAGCTGGTTCGCCGGGGAGTGCCGGACCGCGCCATCATCACAGAGGTGGAGGCCGGAAATACCCTGGAGAACGTCCGCTTCGGGATGGCGGAATTGCGCGCGGCGGGCCAGCGTCCCCGGTCCGCGCTCCTCGTGGCGAAACCGTTCGTCATGCGGCGCTGTCTCGCCACCTTCGCACGGCAATACCCCGAGGTGGTGGCGCGGGGCTGCCCCCCCGCCGGTTCGGCGGAGGCGCGCCGAGATCGTCATGGTGACGCCTTTGGCGCCCGGCTGGTCGCGGAGCTACGTCGACTCGAGACCTATGCCGGGTCTGGAGACATCGCGCCGCAACAGGTGCCGCCGGCGGTGTGGGTTGCGGCTCGGCGTCTGGAGGCGTGGATCGATGACGGGGCGCCGTCCGGGGGGGCACGGTGAACGCGGTGTTGGCCGCCGGCTGGCCGGCGCAACCGCTACTGACGACCTTCGGCCAGAACCTCGGCCGACGGGCCGCGGACGTCCCAGACGACGTGGAGCCACCCGAGCACGGTGACCACATAGTGGGTCGCGTCGATCTCCCACCAGTAAAAACCCTGTCGCTCCGAGGTCGGATACCGGTGGTGGTTGTTGTGCCACCCTTCACCGGCGGTCACCAGCGCGAGCAGCAGTCCGTTGCGGCTCGCGTCCCTCGTGTCATAGCGGCGGTGGCCCAGCGTGTGTCCAACCGAGTTGACCGCGAACGTCACGTGATACAGCACGGTCGTGCTGAGGAAGAAAGCCACGGTGAGCAACTGCAGGCCCGACGTGCCCAGCTGGGGCTGCGTGGCTTCCAGCCAGGCGCCAAGCCCGAACAGCCCGACCGCGAGACTGATCGGCGCCAGATAGTGATTGCGGTCCAGCCAGGACAGCTCTCGAAATTTCATGAGATCCGGCACCCACTCGGTCTTGGTTCTGATGTTCGCTTGGGCCATCACCCACCCGATATGCGCCCAGTAGAACCCCTTCACCCCCGGCGGATGCACGTCGGCTTCCGTGTCCGAGTATCGATGGTGGCTGCGGTGGTGACCAGCCCACCAGAGTGGGCCCTTCTGCGCCGCGGCGGCGCCAGCCCAGGCAAGCATGAACTGAAACACCCGAGACGTCTTAAAGGAGTGATGACAGAAATATCGGTGGTAGCCACCGGTGAGCCCGAACATTCGAACGAGCAGTGTGGCGAGTCCTATTCCGGCCGCGACTGGGCTGATTCCGGTCCACAGTATCAACAGACACGCGAGATGCACCCCGAGAAAAGGGAGGTTCGTCCAGGCGGCTCGACGAGACTCGGTCGGCGGGTATGGCTCTGCGACGGTGGGGTCGATGGGGGGCAGGGCGTCGGTTGAGACGGGGGTCACGGTGGCCTCCTTAGTACTGCGCCAGCACATCAGCATGCAGACTCGGACCTTCCCCGTCAACTACCTCCTGTCTGCGGTCGCGTAAGCGTCGACGCGGTGGCGGGTGTCCCTGATGGCAGACTTGACACGTTCCGACACGATGAGACGACGCCGGGCCCGGTGGTCGACGCCCGCCCTCCTCCTACTCTTTTTGGGGAGCGGTTGTGCCGCGCTGATCTACGAGCTGGTCTGGTTCCATGTTCTCAGACTGGTCATCGGCTCCTCATCAATCTCCATTGCTGCCCTGCTCGTGAGTTTCATGGGGGGGATGGGGCTGGGAAGCCTCATGTTCCCCCGGCTGGTGCCCGGGGCCTGGCATCCGCTGCGGGTCTATGCCGGCATCGAGCTCGCGATCGGGGCCATCGGACTTGTCTTGCTGGTGGCCTTACCGTCGGCCCAGGCGGTGTATGTCACCGCCGTCGGGTATGGGTTCGGCGGCGTGCTGCTCAGGGCGTTGGTGTGTGTGATCTGCTTGATTCCACCGACCATGTTGATGGGCGCCACGCTGCCGGCGGTGGCGCGTTGGGCGGGGACGACGCGGGTCGGGATAGCTCGGGCCGGGCTGTTCTACGCTGCCAACACCATCGGCGCGGTGGCCGGTGTCCTGCTCGCCAGCTTCTATCTCTTGCGCCTGTTTGACACCGTGACCGCCACGCTGGTGGCGGTGGGCCTGAACGTCACGGTGGCGCTGTTAGCGCTCTGTCTCGCGGCCCGGCATCCCTATGCCGTGTTGGACGCGCCGCCGACACCGTCGACCTCGTCCGTGGTGGCGACGGGCGGTGTGCGCCCGGTCGTGCTTGTCGTGGCCGGGTTGTCCGGCTTTGCGTCCCTTGGAGCGGAAGTGGTCTGGACCCGGCAGCTGTCCCTGCTGTTCGGCGCGACCGTCTACAACTTCTCGCTCATCCTCGCGGTGTTTCTGACCGGGATCGGCGGAGGGAGTCTAGCCGGCGCCTGGGCCGCGAGGCGAACCGCGCGGGCCGACCTGGCGTTGGGGTGGTGCCAGTTGGTGCTTCTGGCGGCACTGCCCTGGGGCGCCTACATGATTGGCTACGTGATTCCGGCCTGGGACACCGGCCCGCCGTTCCTGCCGTCTGTCTACGAGTTCCCGGCCGCCCGCTTTCTCCTGGATATTGCCCGGTGCGGCGCGGCCATCGGTCCGGCCGCGTTGCTTTGGGGCGCCAGCTTCCCCTTGGCCCTGGCGGCCGCGAACACCGGCGAGGGTGACGCGGGGCGTCTGGTCGCCCGGGTGTCTGTCGTCAATACCGTCGGAGCGTTGGTCGGGACCGTCCTGGTCAGTCTCTGGATCATCCCCTCGGTGGGGACGCAACGCGCACAGCAGTGGCTCGTGGTCGTGGCGGCCGTGGCCGCCGGTCTGGTGTTGCTGCCGGCGGCGTGGCGTGCCGACGCCGGAACCCGCCAGGGGGGTCGCCGTCGGGTCTGGCGCGCCGCCGGCGGGACGACGCTGCTGCTGATTGCCGGCCTGGCGGTGAGCGGAGTGCCAGATACGCCGAGGGGACTCATCGCCTTCGGTCGCGACATCGCCGGCTGGGACAGCATCGCGCGGTATCACTTTGTTGATGAAGGAGTGAACGCGTCGGTCGCGGTGACCGACAGCAACGCGGGCTACCGGCAACTGCACATCAGCGGCAAGGTGGTGGCGTCGACGATGGACCTCGACATGCGGGTTCAGCGGATGTTGGGGCATGTGCCGGCCCTGGTGCACGGCGCTCCACGGAGCGTACTGATCGTCGGCATGGGGACCGGCGTGACCGCGGGGTCGTTCGTCCAGTATGCGGAGGTAGAGCGCATCGTGATCTGTGAGATCGAACCCGCCGTGCTCGAGGCGTCAGCACGGTTCTCGGACGAGAACCAGTCGGTGCTGTCAGATCCACGGACCGAGGTCATCTACGACGATGCGCGTCACTTCCTGGCGACGACCGACGAGCAGTTCGATGTCATTACCTCCGATCCGATTCATCCGTGGGTGCGGGGCGCGGCGAGCCTGTACTCCGTCGAGTATCACGAACTGGTGAAGGCGCGGCTGCGACCCGGCGGGGTCGTGGCGCAGTGGGTGCCGCTCTATGAAACGGACATG
>CAUZAY010000080.1:0-14822 GCA_963577695.1 Vicinamibacteria bacterium
AAGTTCACGGTCACCGTCATAATGACGGGCACGGGCGACCCATTCAGCATCGTCGGCGTATATTCCCACTGTCTGACCGCCGCGATCGCCGCGTCGCTAAGCAACGCAACCTCCCGCAGGACCTTGACGTCCGTCACACGGCCGTCGACGCCGATTATAGCTTCGAGAATGACGACACCAGACACTCGCGCCGACTGCGCGACCGCCGGATAGATCGGATCCACGTTCTTGGTTTTCGTCGGCGGACTGACGTTCCCACCCACTCGCACAGGCTCGGTCGGGGGTGGTGGTGGCGGGGGCGGAGGGGGAGGAGCCGCAAGCAGCCCTCCAATGACACCGCCGACGACACCGCCGGAGATCCCACCTTCGACACCCTGCACGTTGCTGAGGTCGAAACCGGTCTCCGGCGCGATCTCGGCCGGCGCCTCAATCGGGGCCGCATTCGGATTCACCTCCACCACCGGCGCGGCTACCGCCGCGGCCGGCGGCGGCGGCGGGGGTGGCGGGGGGGGTGGCGGTGGTGGCGCGGCCATGAACGCCATCATCGATGGCACGTTGGGCAGCGCGTCGGCGGCCAGCAACGGTACGATGACGACCGCTCCGATTGCCGCGACGTGCGCGATGATGGAGACGGGTACCGTGTACCACTTTTGAGCGCCGATCTTGATCGTCGGGTTCGATATTTCACCAAACATCTGACCTGCCACTTGTACCTCCTCAACCCCGCTACAGGGCTGCCGGCGCCTCAATAAGAACGTCGATTATATGCAGAGCCCCAAGCGCTGTCAACGCATCTGCGCGTCGCACCAGCGAGTACCGGCGAGGGCTGAAAAACCTCTCTCGAGACCTCGCGTTTTTTGGACAGCTTCTCGCTCGTGTATGGTTAGACACCGGTTTCGCGATTACTGCATCCACACAACGATCAGCGGCACAAAAATAACCGAGACAATCGTCATCAGCTTGATCAGAATATTGAGGCTGGGACCCGAAGTGTCCTTGAAGGGATCTCCGACTGTGTCGCCGATGACGGCGGCTTTGTGGGGCTCTGACCCCTTGCCACCGTGGTGCCCTTCTTCGATCAGTTTCTTCGCGTTGTCCCAGACGCCGCCCGCGTTTGCCATCATCAGCGCCATCAGCACTCCGGTGACCAGCGCCCCGGCCAGCAGGCCGCCCAACCCGGAGACCCCGAGCAGGAAGCCGGTGGCCACCGGTGCGAGCACCGCCAGCAGCCCCGGCAGGATCATCTCCCTAATGGCCGAGCGGGTCGAAATTTCGACGCATCGCGCCGAGTCCGGCTCGGCGGTGCCCTCGAGCAAACCGGGAATCGACTTGAACTGACGGCGCACCTCCTCGATCATCTCGTTCGCGGAGCGCCCGACGGCGTTCATGGTCATGGCCGAGAAGATGAATGGCAGCATCCCGCCAATGAACATCCCGATCAGCACGTTCGGGTTGGTCAATTCCAGCGACAACAGTCGTGGGTCGAAACTGGTCTGGCCGCCTGCCGCCTCCACCGCGGCGGCGGCTTCCGCCTGGAACGTCGAAAATAGTGCCAGAGCAGTCAACGCGGCCGAGCCGATCGCGAAGCCCTTCCCCATAGCCGCCGTGGTATTGCCCACCGCGTCGAGTGCGTCGGTCCGCTCACGCACGAAGGGCTCACACTTGCTCATCTCAGCGATACCGCCGGCGTTGTCCGCCACTGGGCCGTAGGCGTCGACACCAAGGCTGATGCCCAGCGTCGACAACATGCCGACCGCGGCGATCGCAATGCCGTAGAGTTCGCCCAACTCGTAACTGAAGAAGATGGCCGCACAAATGACCAGCACGGGATAGCCGCACGACATCATGCCGACACCCAACCCGGCGATGATGTTTGTGGCCGGTCCGGTCTTCGACTGCTCAGCGATGTGGGCGGCCGGTGGCTTGTCCTTGCCGGTGAAGTACTCGGTGATCTTCCCGATGATCACACCTGAAAGGACGCCCACCACGACGCATCCCAGGACCGGCCACGGCACCGCCGTCACCTGGATGAGACCGGCCGCCCCGACCATGACGATGGCCGACGCCACCATGAGTCCTCGCAACAGCGCGCTCTGTACCTGACTCTCGTCGTCGGTCCGGACCGTGAACGTTCCGAGAATCGACGCGAAGATACCGAGCCCGGCCAGCAACACGGGGAACACGGCCAGGTCTGCCTGCAGTGCGGCGAACGAGGCGCTATCGACCCCCCAGAGGCTGTCGGCGGTCGCGGCCGTCAACGCCCACGCGAGCGCAATCGACGCGATGATGCTGCCGACGTACGACTCGAAGAGGTCCGCCCCCATCCCTGCGACGTCACCCACGTTGTCGCCGACACTGTCGGCGATGGTGGCTGGATTTCGCGGATCGTCCTCAGGGATCCCGGCCTCGACCTTGCCGGAGAGGTCGCCTGCCACGTCGGCCGCCTTCGTAAAGATGCCGCCGCCGACGCGCGCAAACAGCGCGATCGACGACGCGCCGAACGTCAGCCCGAAGAGAGCATCGATCGCCGCCGGGCCGTCACCGCTCAACCCTCCATACAGGAAGTAGAGCAGCGCGATTCCGAGCGTGCCAAGGGCGACGACGGTGAGGCCCATAACGGCGCCACTCGAGAACGCCACCTGTAGCGCGCCAGCCAGGCTCGTCCGCGCCGCGGCGGTGGTTCGCACCGCCGCGGTGGTTGCCGTGCGCATGCCGATCCAACCGGCCGTACCAGAGAGCAGTGCGCCCACCAGGAAGCTGACGCCGACCAGCAGTGAATCGCCAGGAAGAAACGCCACGAGGACCACGAACATGACGCCAACGAACCCCGCCAGCACGGTGTACTCCGTCTTCAAGAACGCCATCGCCCCGCTTCTGATGAGCGCGGCAATCTGCTGCATGCGCTCGGTGCCTGCGTCGCGACGATTGATTCCCTTGGCCAGCACGATCGCGAAGATTGCAGCCGCAACCGGTGCGCCCAGCCCAAAGGCCAAATACAGTGGATTGTCCATTCCGCCCCTTGTGTCTCCCTGATTTGAGTCCTACATCGGCGTGTCGGCTCTATGCCGTCATGCCCCCGCCAACGCGCGTTTCGCCGGTCCGGATGCATCACCGGCACACCGAACGCGACGATCAGAAACCCGACAAGCTAACAGTCGCGGTCCGCCACTGTCAAGCCGCGCGCGCCGGCGGCATCCTGCGTCGCGGCCGCGGGCTCTGACGGGCTCTCAGTGTCAGTCCGCACCACTTTGAGCGCCTGGCGCACCGCCATTCCGCCCGTCAAGAAAACGCGGACCCCTTCCTGAACGGTCAGCGCCGGATAGGTCACCCGACTCTTGGGAAAAATCCGGACGTCGCCCAGGTAGAGATGATTTGTCGGCACATAGACGGCCAGCACCGGCTCGGCCCCGCGACCCCGGTCGATCGTGAATTCTTTCGTCAAGAACCCGAGCACAAACCCCGTCGCCGGGTCATCTACCAGGACCACCCGCTTGAACGCGAGCTCGTTCTCCGGCGAAAACGCCGCCACCAGCTGCTTCACCGGTGCGTATACGGCCCGAAACACCGGCAGTTTGAGTAGATACGACTCGCCGCGCTGCAGCATCCGCTTGCCGAACACATTCGTCGCCAGCGCCCCGACCACAAACACGATCAGCAGTGTCGTGGCCAACCCCAACCCAGGCACCTCCTGCCCCAGGAGCCGGGTGTACAGCGGTGCCATGACGCCGTCGATCAGCCGGAACGCCCACACGAGCGCCGCCACACTGATGATGAGCGGCACCATGACAAAGCACCCCGCGATAAAGCTGCGTCGGATCCACTGCATGAAGCATCCTGGTCGGGCTCGCAGCCCGTGTTGGCCCCGCTGCGCCAGGCGTTTTCTCCCGGTTCACGGCGTGACGGCTCGGTCGACTTACTGCCGTATTCTCCCTCGACCCGCTTTGTCAGCCGGATAAATCGTCGCGGTCAGTGCAAACGAGGCGTTTCGATGCCGACTGCCAGTGTCCGGTCTCGGGGCGTGGCCTGCGGTCACGCGCACCGGATGCGCTCGCCCTGTCGCGCCCGTGGCGGCCGAGGCGCTACGGCGCCATGCCGCGAGTCACGGACCGCTAGTCCCCTAAACAACAAGCCAAATCCCCAGCGACGCGGCGACAGCAAGACGGTAAAATGCGAACGGGGCGAGGCTGTGACTGGCCAGATATCGTAGTAATCCGGCCACCGCGAAGTAGCCGACCACACCCGAAGCGGCAAACCCCACCAGCAACACCATCGTGTACTCGGCCAACCCAGTGGACCCGAGCGTCCATGCGGCTCTGGCGCCGGCGCCAAGAATCGCCGGGATACCGATGAGAAAGGCAAAACGCGCCCCCTCCTCGCGCCGAAGCCCAGTCCACAACCCGACCGTCATGACCGCCCCGGACCGTGACACTCCGGGCACGAGCGCGGTCGCCTGCGCCAGCCCCAGCCCCACTGCCTCGACCACGGACAACGACGCGCTGGCGCGGCGTTGCGACCCCATGCGCTCCGCCAGAAACATCGCCACCGCACCAACCGAGAGTGCGGCCGCGGCGACCGCCGGGGTCCGCAGCCGTTCGATGACATCGGCAAAGAGCCATCCGGCCAGCACCAGCGGAACGGTCGCGATGACGATCAGGCGTCCCAGGCGCGGTGTCTCACCTGGGTGGCCCATGATCATCTGGGGAGCGGCCGCGACAAGAGCCGCGACATCGTCTCGGAAATACACGAGCACGGCGAGCAACGTGCCGAGATGACACACGACATCGAATGGAATCTCGGCCGCACCCGCATCCCACCCGAGCAGGTCGCGGACCACAATCAGATGGGCGGAACTGGAGACGGGGAGAAACTCGGTCAGTCCCTGGACGACCCCGAGCACCGCGGCCTGAAGAAGGGTCACACGAGGTCTGCCGCGCGCGACACCGACTGGGGCCGAACAACCACCTGACTCTCAGCCACACGCGTCAGTTTCTTGGCACTCATCGAATGGGTACTCGCGGAGGCTCCTGGCCCCGGCCAGTCGCCGACGACACCGCGCGCCGGGCACGGACTACGCGCGGACTCGAGCCTGGGCCTTCTTGGCCCGACGCTTCGGCTTCGACGGCGCCTGGTCTCCGCCCGACACGTGCTTCGACCGTCGTGCCGTCCGGCGCTCGCTGATGACAATGGCGGCGGCGGCGGCGATAAAGATGGTCGAATAGGTCCCGCTGACCACGCCGACGACTATCGTGAACGCAAAGCCACGCAGCACCTCGCCGCCGGCCACAAACAAGGCCAAAGCGGTGAACGCCGTCGTGCCGGAGGTGATGATGGTGCGGCTCAGCGTCTGATTGATACTGGTGTTGACCAACGTGTCGAAGGAGTCGCGGCGCATCTTGCGGAGGTTCTCGCGCACCCGGTCGAACACCACGATGGAGTCGTTCACCGAGTACCCCGTAATCGTGAGCATCGCCGCCACGACGTTGAGCGAGAGGTCGTACCCGAAGAACGTGAGCATCGCCAAAGTAATGAGAATGTCGTGCGCGACTGCGATGATCGCGCCGGCCGCGAAACTGAACCGGAACCGCAAGCCGATGTAGATCAGGATACCCAGCAACGCAAAGCCGAAGGCGGAGACCCCGCGCTGCTTCAACTCCTCGCCGATGACGGGGCCGACCAGATCGCGCTGTAGCACCGTCGGTTCGCCGATGCCACTCTGGCGGAGCGCGGCCTCGACGGCGGTCGCCCCGTCCTCCAGACTCGTGCCCTCTTCGGTCCCCCCTTGAGGCAAGCGGATCATGACCGTGTTGTCGCTCGCCTCTCCAGCGAGCTGAACCACGCTCTCATCCACGACGTCGCGTATCGCGCCGCGCACGGCATCCTCGGTCACCGGAACGTCGAACTCGACGAGGAGGATCGTGCCACCGGAGAAATCGATACCGAGCGCCGGTCCTCCCCGAATCGTCATCAAGATCGCTCCGGCCGCGATGATGAACAGGGACAGGCCCACCGCCGGCCAGCGCCACTTGAGGAAGTCGAAATTGGGGTTCTTGAAAATGGCCATGCAGGCGTCTTGCGTCCTAGTGATTACGGGGCGTCAACACGAAAGGCACAGAACTGGATTAGATGCTCAGCGTCGCTTCTCGACGACGTGTCAGCACGGCCTCGAACAATGTCCGCGACACAAACACGGCGGTGAACACGTTGGACACGAGCCCGAAGAACAGGGTGGTCGCAAATCCCTGGATCGGCCCGGAACCGAATTGAAACAGGAAGGCCGCCGCGATCAACGACGCGATGTGGGTGTCGACAATGGTCAGGAAGACCCGGTCGAACCCGGCCGACACGGCCGCACGCACCCCACGAGCGGACACCAGTTCTTCCTTGATCCGCTCGAAGATCAGCACGTTCGAATCGACCCCCATACCGATCGTCAGGATGAAGCCGGCGATACCTGGCAGAGTCAGCACCGCCCCGACGTACGACATGCACGCCAGCAGAATCAACAGGTTGAGCGCCACAGCCAGGACGGCATTGATCCCTGACAGCCGGTAGTACGCCAGCATGAAGAGCGCCACCGAAATCAACCCCGCCACCGACGCTGTCACACCTGCGCGGATCGAATCGGCGCCCAGTTGCGGACCGATGGTGCGCTCTTCGAGATACGTGAGCGAGGCGGGCAGCGCACCGGAGCGCAGAATCAGCGCCAGGTCAGCCGCCTCGTCGGTGGTGAAGTTGCCGGTGATCCGCCCCTCGTCGGAGATTCGTGACTGGATCGTGGGTGCCGAGTACACCTCGCCGTCCATGATGATGGCCAGATTCCGCCCAATGCTCGCACCGGTGAAGTTTCCGAACTTGCGGGCACCCTCCCGATTGAACGAAAAGCTGATGGCCGGCTGATTGAATTCGTCGATCGTGGGACGGGCGTTGCGCAAATCGCGCCCGGTCACGGGCGCCACACGGCGAACCAGGTAAAAGACCTGTGACCCGCCGACGCCTCCGAGAGACTCATCCAGACCGGTGAGCACCTCCATGTCCGCCGGCACGACACCGTTGCGGGTCTGTAGCAGGAACTCCCGGGTGGGCGCGGGACCCTCTTCCACCAATTTCAGCTCCAGGAGCCCGGTCGACCGAATGATCTCCTTGGCGCCGTCGACATCCTCCACCCCGGGTAACTGCACGAGGATCTGCTCTCCGCCCGCGCCGCCGTACGGGGTGACTACCGGCTCCGAAACTCCCAACTCGTCGACACGGCGGGCGATGGTCTGCAACGCCTGCCGGACCGATTCGTCGCGACGAGCACGTTCGACCCCCGTCTGCATGCGGAAGGTGTAGGCGCCATTGGCTTCTGATTCGCGGGTGTACAGGACCCCCAACACTCCCTCGGCGATGGTCCGAAACTCCTGGTCACGGTCGGCCGGCACTCCCTCGACGCGGATTTCCGTGGGGGACACCGCGGCGGATGACGCGAGGGTAATCCCACTCAGTCCGGTCTCCTCGTTCAGTTGTTCCGCGCTGGTCTCCGACTCGACCATCAGCGCATCGTCCGTCTGCACCTGCAGGACCATATGCACGCCGCCGCGCAAATCGAGCCCC
This sequence comes from Vicinamibacteria bacterium, assembly GCA_963577695.1. Classification (GTDB taxonomy): domain Bacteria; phylum Acidobacteriota; class Vicinamibacteria; order Vicinamibacterales; family UBA8438; genus UBA8438. The sequence continues at coordinate 7,594 of CAUZAY010000080.1, forward strand.
AGCCGGATTTGATCCTCGGGTGGATACACGGCGAACACGGCGGCCACGACCACCGCGGCGATCGTCACCAGCTTCCAGCGTAAGTTCTTGGCCATTGCTCGCTATACCTGAATCACCGGGTCGGCGTCGCTACATCGAACCGGAGTCTTGCACGACGGGTTCCTCGCCCTGATAGCCCCCCACCGACGCGCGGGACATTTCAACCCGCACCTTGTCGGCGATCTGCAATTGCACCGAGCGGTCGTTCAGCTTGGTAATGCTGCCGTAGATGCCGCTCGTGGTAATGACCTTGTCGCCAACCTTCAGCGCATCCCGAAACTCCGTCACCTTCTTCTGCCGCTTTCTCATCGGCATCAGAATGATGAAATAGAAGATAGCGAGTATCAGCGCAAACGGGAGGAACTGCACCCACACCGGACCGCTCGCACCCTGAGCAGGGGGAGACATGGCGAACACTGAAGGCAAACCAAAAGCCATCGCAATCCTGAATATTCCGACCTACGCTCAAGGTCGGCGAGAGAACGTCTCGTGAAATCGTTGCCTGAACGTATCGAACGAACCCAACACGATAGCCTCTCTTATTCGTCGCATCGTGTCAAGGTAGAAGTGTATGTTATGCAGTGTGTTAAGGGTGCTTGCGGTCATTTCCCCAGCCACGAACAGATACCGAAGGTACGCCCGCGAGAATCGGCGGCACGTATAGCACGCGCACTCCGGATCCGGCGGGCGATGGTCTTCGGCGAACTGCGCTCGCTTGATTGATATCGGCCCATGTTGCGTCAGGAGCTGCCCATTCCTCGCGTTGCGGGTGGGTAGTACGCAGTCGAACAGGTCGATGCCTCGAGCCACGCACTCGACCAGGTCATCCGGCATCCCGGTGCCCATCAAATACCGAACATGGTTGTCCGGGAGCATCGGGGTCGTATGCTCGACGATGTCATACATGACTTCGGGCGGTTCACCAACGCTCAAACCACCGATCGCGAAGCCGTCAAACCCGATCGAGACCGTCTCACGGGCGCTCTCGTCGCGCAGCGCCTTGTATACCCCCCCCTGCACGATGCCGAACTGCGCCTGACCAGCGTTCGTGACCTCCCCCTCCAAACTCGACGGATGCTCGCCGGTGTCGAGGAACCGTCGGCGTCCGCGACGAGCCCATCGCAGCGTCCGCTCCATCGAGTCCCGGGCGTCCGCCTCCGAGACTGGGTAACTGGCGCATTCGTCGAACGCCATGGCGATGTCTGAGCCAAGCTGGGCCTGAATGTCAGAGGCGCTTTCGGGGGTCAGACGCTGCAGGCTGCCATCCAGGTGCGACCGAAACGACACCCCGTCTTCGTCGATCCGGCGGCGATCCCCAAGGCTGAACACCTGATAGCCGCCGCTGTCGGTCAGCATCGGCCGGTCCCAGCCGATGAACCGATGCAGCCCGCCGGCCCGCCCGACGAGCGGCGCACCGGGACGTAAGTGCAGGTGGTAGGTATTGGCCAGAATGATCTCGGCCCCGAGACCAAGGAGATCCCGGTGGGTCACCGCTTTGACCGCGCCGCGCGTGCCAACCGGGGCGAACGCGGGGGTCTGCACACGGCCGTGGGGGGTCTGCAACTCCCCTGCTCGCGCGGCTCCGTCGCGATGCGTAACCTGGAAAATGCAGCGTTCGGACACTGCCGTATACTACACAGCGTCGGGACACGGCCGGTCAGCCGCGTTCCCTCTACGATCAATCATGGTGGCTCACGTCCAGTGAAGCGTCTGCGTGTCGGAGTCGTGTACGGTGGTCGCTCAAGCGAGCATGAGGTGTCTCTGGCCTCGGCGGCCGCGGTCTTCGCCCACCTCGACCGCGAACGATACGAGCCAGTCGCGGTCAAAATCGGGCAAGACGGCCGCTGGACCCTGGCGGAGCGCCCACCGACAATCGCATCGGCCGCCGACACAATCCTGCAGGCCCGGCTCGACCAGGCTCGCCGCAACCGCTCGATTCGAGAGGTCCACCTGATCGCTCATCCAGGCGACGAGACCCTGCTGACGATCGAACGCGGAGAACCAGGCCACGCCGGGGCCGATCATACCGGTGACGCCATCGTCAACGGGCTTGGCTTGGATGTAATGTTCCCGATCGTGCACGGCCCCTACGGCGAGGACGGAACTCTGCAGGGGTTGATGGAGTTGGCCAACATCCCGTATGTCGGAGCCGGTGTCCTCGCGGCGGCGGTCGGTATGGACAAGGCCGTGATGAAAGAACTGTTCGCGGCCCGCGGGCTCCCGGTCGTCAAGCACCAGGTGATCTTGCGGCAGACGTGGCGCGCCGACCGCTCAGACACCGCGGATCGCCTCGGGCAACAACTGCGCTTCCCGATGTTCGTCAAGCCCGCCAACCTCGGGTCGAGTGTGGGTATCTCGCGGGTCGCCGAGCCCGGTGGGTTGGCGGACGCACTCGACCTCGCGACTCAGTTCGACCGAAAGATCGTGGTGGAGGAGGGGGTCGCGCCCTGCCGCGAGATCGAGTGCGGCGTGCTCGGCAACGATGCCCCAGAAGCCTCGGTTCCGGGAGAAATCGTCACGTCGCGTGCATTCTACGACTACGAGGCAAAGTATCTCGACGACCGGTCGGTCACGACGATCCCGGCGTCGTTGGACCCCGACCAAACCGACAGGATTCGGCGAATGGCCGTCGCCGCGTTCCAGGCAATTGACGGCGCCGGCATGGCGCGAGTGGACTTCCTCCTCGGGCGCGATGACGGACGGCTGTTTCTGAACGAGATCAACACGCATCCTGGCTTCACTACCATCAGTATGTTCGCCAAGATGTGGTCGGCCAGCGGCGTGGCCTACGGAGAAATGTTGAACCGGCTCATCGCGCTGGCTCTCGAGCGTCATGCCGACAAACAGGAAACCCGTACCAGCGTGACGAGAGACCCTACTGAAGCGAGCCCATCCGACCGATAGTCCAGGTCAGTGGCGAAAGTCAGGCACGCATTTTGACATTTTCGTAAGTTTGTGCTTGACAGGTTTGTGTTATCGCCCATAATCTACATCATCTGGTATGAGGGTGGACCGCTCAGCCCACCTGTTGTGATGTCGGACGCAGGTAATATCGCTGAGCACCGCGTGCCAAGGAGGACGAATGGCGAAGAAGGCAGCAGCGAAGAAGGCGGCTAAGAAGGTGGTCAAGAAAGCCGCCGCGAAGAAACCGGCCGCGAAGAAACCGGCCGTGAAGAAAGCCGCAGCCAAGAAAGCGGTGAAGAAGACCGTCAAGAAAGCCGCAGCGAAAAAGGGCGCAAAGAAGCGCTAAGTAATTCTCGATTGCAAGAAAAATGGGGCGACCCCGGGTCGCCCCCTTTTTTCTTGTACTGCGTCACCGCTATTCCGGCGGTGTCGTGCCGTCCCAGACCCGAATTTGCCTGATGACATCGCCCGGCTGGAGTTGGTCGACGATGTCCATCCCACCGATGACACGCCCGAACGCCGGATAGCGGCCATCCAGTTGCGGCTGCGGCGTCGTCGTGATGAAGAACTGGCTGCCGCCGGTATCCGCCCAGTCGAGCGCCATCCCCACCGTGCCGCGCAGATATGGCATCGGACTCAGTTCGTCGCGAATGGTATAGCCGGGTCCGCCCTCGCTGTCGCTACGCGGATCGCCCGCCTGGACGACGTAGTTCGGAACGACCCGGTGGACCAACAAGCCGTTGTAGAACCCCGAACGGGCCAGCCGCATAAAGTTGTCGGCCGTGAGCGGAGCCTCGTTGACGGCCAGCTCGAACTGGATGGTGCCACGGTCGGTGTCGATGAACACGTGCGGAGAAACGGACGGCGTAATCAGTTCCGGCGTGCGATAGGCCTCAAGCGGAAATCGCGATGGCGCCGGACGGATGGCCATCTCGGCATCGGCCAACGCGTCGAGCGCCCCGAGATGCTCCACCGCTCGCACCCGGACGGCCCAGTCCACGTCATCGAGCGCCGCGCGAATCACCTCGACGGCGGCGGGTCCGCCAATCTGGGCCAGACTGTCGATGGCCGCGGCCCGTGCGAGATAGGACGCATCCGTGGCCCCCTCTCGATACGCGACGGTGAGCGGCTCGACCGCCTGGCTTGCCGCGAGATCTCCCAGTAACAACGCCGCCGTCTTGCGAACCACCACATCCGGGTCCGAGAGGTGGGCCAACAGAACCTCCTGCGCGTTGGGGGCCCGCACTTCGACCAGCGAGCGCAAGACCGCCGGGACCACCCGCCGGTCCTCATCTTGTAGCGACATTGTGAGCCGGAATGCCGCCACCACCGGTTCAACATGAGCGAACGCCGTGGCCAGGTCGGCCCGCACTTCCCATCGCGGATCGGGCGGCAAACCGGACAACGCGAGGAGAAACAGGTCGGGATCCAATCGGGCCAGGCCCCGCAGGGCGGCTCCCCGCACCTGAGGCGACGGGTGGGTCAACAACTCGATCATCACGTCCGTCGACTCGGTCGCCCCGATCGCGGCCAGCGCCTCGACCAGTTCGAGGAGCAGCGTCTGATCGAGGTCGGGCGCTCGCAACATCCGACGAAGCGCGGGAGCCGCCTTAACGTCGCCCAGTTCGGCCAACGCGCGGACGGCGCTGATGAGCACCCGGGCGTCGCGCCGGCGCGGATCGAGCAACTCGAAGAGTGCGGGCAGGGCAGCGGTTTCGCGCAGGGCGCCCAGGCCGCGCGCCGCGATAGCGACCCCGATACTGCCTTGAATACCGGCCAGGGTGCTCAGCGGACCCACCGCGCGCGGGTCCCCCGCCTGCCCGAGCGCGTGTGCGACCGGCCACCACCAGAGGATCGGTTCCTCTTCATCCGTCAGCACGGTGGCGGCCAGCGCCTCGTACGCCCCGAGCGAAGCGAGTGCGTACAGACCGGACCGGAATGCTTCGACGCGGGGAGTCAGCGGATAGCCGAGCTCCTCCGGATCGACATCGTAGGCCTCGGTGACATGTCTTGCGACCATCATCTGGATCGCATCCACGGCGTGCGTCGCACCGAGCCGAGCCAGCGCCTCCGCGGCGCGGCCCTGCACAACGGGAGCGACGTCGAGCAGCGCGCTCACCAACGGCTCGGACGCCGTCGGCTCGCCGATAAGGCCCAGCCCAAACGCGGCCATTTCCCGCACTTCCATCTGCTCGTCAGACAATGCGCCGACCAGCGTCTCGACTCCGCCGGCCAGTCCGACTCGACCGATGGCCACCACCGCCCGCCGTCGGACCGCCGCGCTCTCGTCCCTGGCCAAACGAACCAGGTCCGGCACATCAGACGGCGCCATCGGGATGGGCGGAGTACGGGTCCCACCGGGCGGCTCTTGAGCCAAGGTGGACCCGGGCTCGGGCGCCACGAGACCGGCCGGAGACGCCTGCGGAGGTTCAGCCGCCGGCAGCGCCGGATCCCGAAGCAGACGCTGATCTTCGAGCTGTAGAATCCACGCCAGCTTTTGCTCGTAGGACACCAGGAACGGCGCGGCCGGGACCACAGGCGGCGGGGTGGCCGAGCATCCCACCACAGTCAGTCCTACGAGCAGGACGAGCACCGCGCCGGTGGACCGAACTGAAGTCATGAAGATCGGCTGGAACGTCGGTTGACGTCGGCGCATGATAGCATGCGGTCCACCACCGACCGGCGACCTCAGACGACGATGACGAGCCTTGCGGACTGGTATACTCGCGCCAGATTGGAGTTCCGCCATGTCGCGATCGAGGGCCCGATCGGGGCCGGGAAAACCACGCTGTGCCGGAAGGTGGGGGCCCGCCTCGAGGCCACCGTGATTCGTGACGAGACGGACAACCCGTTCCTGGCTGATTTCGCGGCCGGGAGGCCCGGCGCGGCGTTCCAGGCTCAACTGTTCTCGCTGCTGCGACGCCATCGACAGCAAGTCGAATTGCGGCAATCCAGCCTCTTCGCCCAACAGGTCGTCTCCGACTATCTCTTCGACAAGGACAAGATCTACGCTTATCTCAACCTGGACGACAACGAGCTGTTCATCTATCAGCGTCTTTTCGATCTCCTCGCCGCCGACGTCGTGGCGCCCGACTTGGTGGTCTATCTGCAGGTCCCGACCGACGTCCTCCAGCGGCGAGTCGGCGCGCGTGATCGCGAGTACCGCGAAAACGGCGATGTCCCGCCCGAGCCGGACTATATTCGCGAGTTGAATGAGGCCTACACCCACTTCTTTTTTCACTACAGCTCGACGCCGTTGCTGGTGGTCGAAACGTCGCACGTCGACCTCGAGTGGGGCGACCCCGCCATCGACGACCTATTGCAACAGGTGCGCCTCATTGGTCAGGGCACCCGCTACTATGTGCCGCGCTGATGGCCTGGTTCAAGAAAGCGGTGAGCACTGATCACAGCGGGGCCGGGGCGTCGAGCCTGTGGGCGACCTGCCCAGGGTGCTCTCGGATCCTGCGCGACCGAGACCTGACGAACCTGCGTGTCTGCCCTTCCTGTGGGCACCACCTGCGACTGGACGGCGCCGCGCGATTGCGGACGCTCCTCGACGACGGTCGGTGGACGGAACACGACGCCGGCCTGACATCGACCGACCCTCTCAAGTTCACGGATCGGACGCCCTATCCAGCCCGGCTGGCGGCCGCCAAGGCGGCCACCGGATTGCGCGACGCGGTCATCACCGCGACGGGCGCCATCGACGGACTGATCGTGGAAGCGGCCGCGATGGAATTCGGCTTCATCGGCGGCAGTTTGGGTGTCGTCGGGGCCGAGAAGATCACCCGCGCGGCAGAACGGGCACTCCAGCATCATCGCCCCTTGCTCGTCATCTGCGCGTCCTCGGGCGCCCGAATGATGGAGGGCACGCTTGCACTCGTGCAGATGGCGAAAGTGAGTGAGGCGCTAGGGCGCCTCGACCGCGCCCGGGTGCCGTATCTGACGGTGCTCACCGACCCGACCACCGGCGCGGTCGCGGCGAGCCTGGCGATGCTGGCCGACGTCACCATCGCGGAACCGGGCGCGCGGATCGGATTTGTCGGACCACGGGTGATCGAGCGCATTGGCGGGCACCCTCCCCGCGGCTTTCAACGGAGCGAGTCTCTGCTTGAGCACGGTATGGTCGACATGGTCGTCGACCGACGCGAGCTCACGTCCACGCTGGCGCGGCTGCTACGTTTTCTCGGCGCGTCGTCTGTCGTCCGGAAGCCCCTGGCGGGACCGGTCGAGACGCCGGTTGTCGGCGGCGCGACTCGAGCCGAACGTCCCCCGTCGCTCGACCT
>CAUZAY010000081.1:0-14732 GCA_963577695.1 Vicinamibacteria bacterium
GAGCGATATCGAGCTCGCGTCGAGGCTCTCGTTCTTCCTCTGGAGCAGCATTCCTGACGACGAGCTCCTTGATCTGGCCGCGCGCGAACGGTTGCACGAACCGGCCACGCTCGCGCAGCAAGTGCAGCGCATGGTGGCCGACCCCCGGGCGAGCGCGCTCGTGGAGAACTTCGCCGGCCAGTGGCTGCAGCTGCGCAACATCGCCAACGTCGCACCGAGTACCCGAGCGTTCCCGGAGTTCGACGAGTTGCTCCGCCGCTCGTTCCGGCGAGAGACCGAGCTGTTCGTCGAATCCAACATGCGGGAGGACCGGAGCCTGGTCGAGCTGCTGACGGCGAACTATTCGTTCATCAACGGGCGGCTGGCACGACACTACGGGATCCCACACGTCTACGGCGAACAGTTCCGGCGTGTCACGTTTTCCGAAGACACGGACCGTGGCGGGTTGCTCGGGCAGGGCAGCATTCTGACGCTCACATCCTATCCGACGCGCACGTCGCCGGTCGTGCGCGGCAAGTGGCTGCTCGAGAACATCCTGGGGAGTCCGCCCCCGCCCCCGCCGCCTGACGTCCCCGGTCTGCCAGACAGGGGTGAAGGAGGCCAGCCGGCGTCTGTGCGCGAGCGGCTCGAACGGCACCGGGAGAACCCGGTGTGCGCAACGTGTCACTCGCAGATGGATCCCCTCGGGTTCGCGCTCGAACACTTCGACGGCATCGGCGCGTTCCGGAGCGTGACCGAGGCCGGCGCCCCGGTGGATGCGAGCGGCTCATTTCCGACCGGCGGGGAGTTCGAAGGACTAGGCGGACTGCGGGCATTCATTCTCGGCCACCGCGAAGCGTTCGCGGAGACGTTCATTGAAAAGCTCTTGGCGTACGCGCTGGGGCGCGAGCTCGAAGTCTTTGATTTGCCGACGGTCAGGAAGATCCAGCAACAGGCGGCGTCCGCCGACTACCGGTGGTCGTCCATCATCACGGGCATCGTGACGAGCACGCCATTCGTCATGCGGACGGTACGGGCCACCGAAGAGGCAAGAGTGGCGGCAGCGACGCCCTCGGCCGGCGGCGCTGTTCGGTAGGAGCAACTCGGTAGGAGAAACACGGTCATGTATATCTCGAAGCTTTCGATGCCGCGACGTACGTTCCTGCGGGGCGTCGGCACCGCGATGGCGCTCCCTCTACTGGACGCGATGGTTCCGGCGCTGACTGCGACGGTGAAGACCGCCGCGAAACCGGTGAAGCGTTTCGGTGTCGTGTACGTCCCGAACGGCCTGACGATGGCAGCATGGACGCCGAAAGCGACCGGGGCCGCATTCGAGCTACCGCCCATCTTGAAGCCGATGGCGCCATTTCAGGAACGAATGCTACTCGTGTCGGGCCTCAATGGCGCCGGTGGTTTCGGGCATACCGGCGCCTCTACGGAGTTCCTGACCGGCATTAAGGTGGGCACCGGCGATTCGGCTGCCGGGCCGTCGATCGATCAGCTCATCGCGGCGGAGGCCGGGAAGGAGACGCAGCTGGCGTCGCTCGAAGTTTCGATCGATCCGCGCGATAACACCGGTACCTGCGACGGGCATAGCTGCGCGCTGAGCAACACCATCTCGTGGCGGTCATCGACGGTGCTGCTCCCGATGGAAAACGATCCCCGCGTCGTCTTCGAACGACTGTTTGGTGACAGTGGAACGACCGATCCCGCGGTGCGCCGGGAACGGCTCCAGTTCGATCGCAGTATCCTCGATTCGGTCACGGCCACCGCTGCGGACTTGCAGCGCGGCCTTGGCGAGGGCGACCGCCAGCGGATCGTCGAATACCTGGACTCGGTTCGAGACGTCGAGCGCCGGATTCAGCGCGCCACAGAGCAAAGCGCGCGCGAGCTGCCGGTCGTCTCGCAGCCCGATGGCATCCCGCAGAGGTTCGACGAGCATGCCGGGCTCATGTTCGACCTGCAGGCGCTGGCGTTTCAGAGCGATCTGACACGCGTGACGACCTTCATGCTGGGCCGCGAATTCAGCGCTCGGACGTACCCCGAGATCGACATCTACGAAGCGCACCATCCGCTCTCGCACCACCAGAACATCCCGAACCAGATTGAGAAGATCACGAAGCTCAACACGTATCACATGAGCCTGTTTGCGTCGTATCTGGAAAAGCTGCGCTCCACGCCCGACGGCGACGGCTCGCTCTTCGACCACACCGTGATGCTGTATGGCGCCGGTATGAGCGAAGGCAACACGCACGATCACACGAACCTTCCACTGATGCTGGCGGGTGGAAAGGACCTCGTCCCCGGCGGCCGTCACCTGATGTTCAAGGGCGATCCTGCCGCGAACCTGTTGCTCTCGATCGCAGACAAGATGGATGTTCCGATCGAGCAGCTCGGGAACAGCCGCGGCAAGCTGGAGCTCGACACGCTGCTGTAAGCTCGCCAGAACCACCCCACTGCGGTGTTGGTGCGTGAATCGGTGCCGACCCGCAGCGCCCCTACGGAATGTAATCCGTTCACCGTCCAGTGCCGTACGACCCGGTCTGCCACGATCGGCTGAGGCGGGAACGTCTCCGTGTTCGGCATCATCCACGTGAACAAGGGCGACGACCGACCCACTGACTTGCAGGAAATCGTTGGACGGTGCATCCATAGCCAGGAATACTGCATCCCTATTGGTAGACAGAAGGGGTGTCCCGAACAGAGGCTCTTCCACGACGATCGCCAATGTCGCGACCCCGGCTTGTTGCGGCCGGTACAAGTCTCAATCCGACAGCGGCTTCGAGCACCGAGAAGGGCGCGCTGCCGTTCGATCAGGCACTCAAGGTCGCCGTTGAGATCGCGGACGCCCTGGACAAGGCGCACCTGCAGGGGATCGTCCATCGGGATCTGAAGCCGGGCAACATCATGCTGACCAAGACCGGGGCGAAACTCCTGGCGCTCGTCCTGAATCGTCTTCCGGGAGACATCGCATGACGAAGCGACATTCCGTCGTCGCGGCAACACTCGTCGCGGCGGGCATCGTGGTGGTGGTCAACGCGGGAGAGCAGAACCACCCCTCGCGACGAGATCGGAGAAGTGCGGACCCTTCATTGCGATGGGCTACTTAACTTGCTGGAACAAAGCAACTTACGGACTTTCCAGCACGGTTCGTGCACGCATGAACCCCACCCGAAGGAGCTCCGCAAGTGCGTATTTCGCCGAAATAGCGCCAGATCGGCACCGATTACGGGGGTAGTCGAGGGGTATTCCAGCGGTAATGCCGGCCTTTTTAGCGGCAATTCGGGCCGCCTATGGAGCTATTGAGCCGGTTGGGCGCGATCGTGCTGAGAAAGTCACCCAGCGAAGGTGTTGTAAGTCGCTGTGTGATCGATATTTGTACCGGCCGCAGCAAGCCGGGGTCTCGACATTGGCGATCCCCGTAAAGGGCGACGCCGTCCGCACGGACCCCGGGCCCCGATCGGCAGACGATGCTCGAAATTGGACCCCGTGCCAATTCGTCATCGCGGCATGTCGCCCGTTCTACGATAAGGAGATATGCGACGCCAGGTTCGTCGCACGCGCTCGAGCCGATCGGCACGGGGGATACCGCCTAGACGGGTTGCCGCCGGTCGACCATCTGGTATTGCGGTCGAGCCGCTTCCGTCGCCCGCGCGGGGCGTCCGTCTCCCCCGGCGGCTCATGGCGCCCGGCCCCGAGCTGTTGGAACGCCTGTGGCCGCAGGCCACACCGTTCCGTCTCGACGAGGGCGAGCAACAGGTGCTCAACCTCCGCTTGGCGCGGACGCCGCCTGGACTGCTGCCACGCTGACGGCTCAAGCGTCGACGGTCAGGCCGTCAGCGTGGCTAGGCACCGACCCAGCCGTGACCGCGCTGGGATTCGCAGCAGGTTATGGCCCTCAAGGTCGACACTCGCCTCGGGCACTACGACGTCACCGCCCTCATCGGTGAGGGCGGTATGGGACAGGTTTGGCGGGCCACGGGCACCCGGCGCAACCGCGAAAGTCGCGCTGGTAGCGAGTCGAATGGAGGTCTCTGCCCGCGAGTCAGTTCAGTCCACGCCGCTCCAGCAGCGGCCGCACGTCGGGGTCAGCTCCCCGGAACTCACGGTAGAGCTCCATCGCCTCGCGGCTCCCTCCCCTCGACAGCAGCGTCTGCCGGAAGTGGTCGCCGTTGGCGCGCGTCAGCCCGCCGTGCTCCTTGAACCACTCGACCGAATCGGCGTCGAGCACCTCGCTCCAGATATACGAGTAGTACCCGGCTGAGTAACCGGTGCTCCAGATGTGCGAGAAGTAGGCGGTGCGATATCGGGGCGGCACTGCGTCCAGCGCGACCCCAGCCCTATCGAGCGCCGTCGCTTCGAACGCCACAACGCCGTCTGCCGTCGGCACCTCGTCGGGTCGAAGCTGGTGCCACGCCAGGTCGAGCAGGGACGCGGCCAGATATTCCGTCGTCGCGAATCCCTGGTTGAACGTCTCGGTCGCCAGCACCTTGTCGAGCAACTCGGCCGGCATCGGCTCGCCGGTCTCGTGGTGCACAGCGTAGTGCCGCAGCACGTCCGGCCAGGTCGCCCACATCTCGTTCACCTGCGACGGGTACTCGACGAAGTCACGGGGCACGGATGTGCCGGCGAAGTACGGGTACTGGACGTCGGAGAACAGCCCATGCAAGGTGTGGCCGAACTCATGAAACATGGTGGTGACCTCATCGAAGGTCAACAAGGTGGGCTCCCCCGCGGTCGGCTTCGTCACGTTGAGATTGTTCACGATGACAGGATGGGTGCCCAGCAGACCCGACTGGGACACATAGGCGTCCATCCAGGCTCCGCCGCGCTTCGATGGCCGGGCGTAGTAGTCCGCGAGAAACAGTCCCAGCGCGGTGCCATCCGCATCGAAGATCTCCCAGATGCGGACGTCGGGGTGATACACGGGCAGGTCCGGTCGCTCCTCGAACCGGAGCCCGAAGAGTTGGCTCGCGGCGAAGAACACCCCGTCCGCCAGGACGGTGTCCATCTCGAAGTAGGGACGTAGCTCGGCGGCATCGAAATCGAAACGAGCCGCTCGCACCTTCTCTGTGTAGAAAGACCAGTCCCACGCGGCGACCTCCAGTTGGGTACCGCCAGTGGCGGCCTCCGTCCGGAGGTCGTCCGTCTCGCGCCGAGCGTTGGCCACCGCGGGGGGCACCAAGCTGGCCAGCCGATCGGTGACCGCCTGGACGGTACGTGCCGTCTGCGTCTCGAGGACGAACGCCGCGTGGGTGGGATAGCCGAGCAGGGCGGCCCGCTCTGCTCTGAGCCGGGCGATGTCTGTGACGACCTGTCTGTTGTCGAACTCGCCTCCCTGGGTACCGCGAGCGAGTGACGCGCGAGTGATCCGCTCGCGCAAGTCACGATTCTGGAGCGCGGCCAGGCTCGGCTGTCCGCTCGTGTTGAGCAGCGCGAGCACATACTGCCCCTCGAGATCGCGAGCGCTCGCCGCCTCGGCCGCCGCGGCCACCTGGTCGTCAGGCAGGCCCGCGAGCTCTTCCCGCGTTGCGACGACCACGGCCGACGCATTGACCTCACCCAGCACGTTTTGCGCGAACGTGGTCTCCAGGGTGGCCAGCTCGGCGTTGATGGTCCGCATCCGGTCCTGCTCGGCGGCGGACAGCTCTGCCCCGGCCCGCACGAAGTCGGTGTCGTACTTCTCGACGAGTCGATACGCCTCGGGGTCGAGGTCGAGGCTGTTGCGCCCCTCATGTAGGGTCCTGACCCTCGCGAACAGTGCTGGGTTCAAGTAAATCTGGTCACTGTGGGCTGCGAGCCGCGGCGCGATCTCGGTGCGGGTCGCGTCCATCGCATCGTTCGTATCCGAACGGTTCAGCGGAAAGAAGGTGGTCGCCACCCTATCGAGCAGGCGGCCCGAGCGTTCGAGCGCAACGAGCGTATTCTCGACCGTCGGCGCGTCAGCGTCGGTGGCGATAGCCTCCACCTCCGCGAGCTGCTCCGCCATCCCGCGCTCGAACGCCGGCAGGTAGTGCGTGTCGTCGATACGGTCGAACGGCGGAAGGTCGTACGGCAGCGAGTTGTCAGCCAAGAACGGGTTTGCGGCGTCCCCCGGACCAGATGTTGGCATGGACTCCTCGACCGGTGCGGCGCAGCCGGCCACCGACAGCATGAACCCTACAACGACAGTCGTTCGAACAGTGCTCATCAGATCGCCTCCGATCGTCCCAGGAGGATACCCCAGCCCAGTGCCCCCGTCGTCTTCGAGGAGCCGTCTCGCTGAGCACACCGGACCGTGTGGGGTGCCGGCCGGACCGGTGCGTCTGGTATCGTCGGACCCAGATCATGAGAATAGCTCAACACGTCCTGCGGTCTTTCGTTCTGGTCGGCGCCCTCCTGGGGCTCCCGTGCTTGGCGCTGGCGCAGCCGGGCGATGAGGCGGGGCCGCCCCGAACGCCCTGGGGCGTGCCGGACCTCCAGGGGACCTGGGCTCTCCCAACCATGACGCCGCTGGAGCGTCCAGCCGGGTACGAGGACAGGCCACGTCTCACCGGCGCGGAAGCGGAGGAGTTTCTCACAACGCGTCGGAGCCGCATTCGCCTGGCGCTGGCTGCGGCCCTGAGCGCGGACTTCGAGCTGGGCGATGGCGGTGTCACCGAGTCGATCTACGACGCCCCGCTGCTGGACGGGCGCACGTCGCTGGTGGTCTCACCTTCGACCGGACGGATCCCTCGCACCCCGGTCGGCGAGGACCGGGCCGGGATCCCGTCCCGGCGGATGCGAGGCATCCCCGAAGGCCCCGAGGACCGGGCCCTGGACGAACGGTGCATGATGGGCGGGACGCTGCCGCTCCGGGGGAGTGCGTTCCCGGCCCGGATCTTCCAAACCCCGGAGCATCTCGTCATCCACTATGAGTTCGTGAACGCCACGATCATCGTCCCGCTGGACGACCGTCCGCCGGGGCCCACCGCCATTCGTCAGTGGACGGGGACCTCGCGAGGGTCCTGGGACGGAGACACCCTGGTGATCGAATCGACGAACTTCGATCCGCGCTGGACCTTTCAGGGATCCGGGGCCGGTCTCCGTCTCGTGCAGCGTCTGACACGGATCGATCAGGACAGGATGCACCACGAGTACACCGTCTACGATCCGGAGTCGTTCACGGAACCGTGGTCGGCGGCCTACCCGCTAACCAACACCCGGGAGCCGATCTACGAGTACGCCTGTCACGAGGGCAACCGCAGCATGTCGCTGCTGTTGTCCGGCGCACGGGCCACCGAGCAGATGGCCCGGTTCGTCGGTTCGTTCGGCCTGTCGTCGTTCGAGCGTGTCAGTGAGGCGGCCGGGGACGGTCCGCCGTTCACCGACGGGATGCTGTCTTACGACGCGAGTGGGCGGGTGTCGGTCCACTTGACGAACCGTGAGAGCTACCTCGCATACTACGGCCGATATGACGTGAACGTCAGTCGGAGAGTCGTCGAGCATGCGGTGGACGGCGGGTCTCGGCCGGATGTGCGGGACAGGATGCTGAGCCACTCGTACGAGCTCACCGACGATGGCGACACGCTCGTGCTGTCGCTGATGGGAGACGACGGAATCGAGAGCCGCGCCACCTGGCAGCGTCATCGATAGTCACTGATCTAGCCGCGAAGCCCGCGTCCTCGTCGACTGGTTGGTGGGATCTATCCTGGCTCAACGAGCGGCGCTACAATGGGTGCGATCGACGACGACGGCACTCGATTCAGGAGGCGAACCTACATGGCCATGAAGTCTGTGTTGGCGGTGCTCGGTGTGCTCATGTTCCCCTCGTCCGGCGTTCTGGCCCAGCCGGCCACGTCAGCGGAAACGCCGGACGTGCCCGCCGACGTTGAAGAGTGGATGCGCACCGCATGGGGCATGGAGCCGCAGGTGCTTGGCGTCACCGACACGCACTTTCTGTCGTCTTTGAGCGCGAGCGAACGGCAGGGCGCGTTTCTGTTCAAGCAGCGCTGCAACACCTGTCACTATTCGACGATGTCGACGACCAGGGGCGCGCGGGCGGGCCTCGTCAGCGAAGCATCCTATGGGCCGTCGCTCTCCAAGAGGAATGTCGAAGGGGAGGGCCGCGAACGCGCGGTGCGACTGCTTATCTCCGAAGGCTCGGCCACGATGCCCGCGTTCAAATACGCCCTCCGGCCTGAGCAGATTGACTCGATCATTGGCTACCTCAAGAGAGTCGAGACTCTCCGCCCGCCGGTGGTAGACCGGCTGGTGGAAGTATCGTCGCCGAACGTGGCCGAGGCAGTGTCCTTCGGTCAAATCGCCCAGACCCTGTGGGGCACAATCACATCGACTTCCGGCGAGACACTCGAGGGCGTCACGGTGTCTGCCCGTTCCCTGGGAAGGAACGTCACCACGAGCGTGTTCACCGACAGCGACGGAGAGTACTATTTCCCGCCACTCGAGGCTGGACGGCCATATAAGGTCTGGGCGCAGGCCCAGGCCTTCGAGGCGGGCCGCGCAGACGTCGCGCTGAGCCAGGCAGGGGCTCGACGGGATTTCACGCTCGCCCCCGACGCGGACTTCCACAATCAGCTCACGGGAAGCCAGTGGTATGCGGCGCTGCCAGATGGTACACGTGAGGACCGCCGAATGAAGGAAGTCTTTCGGGCGGCCTGCATGGGATGTCACCCTCAGAACTTCACGCTGATCAGTAGATTCGATGAGGCAGGCTGGAGGAACATCATCACCGTGATGAGTCGGATGCATCCGTATCGGTACGGGAGTCCGGCCCAAGCGGCCAATCGCGAGCCGAACCCGATTATGATTCACTTCGAGGACGAGTTGGCGGCGTGGCTGGCGAAGGTGCGCGGTCCAGGCCCGTCGCCTATGACGTTTACGCCCCGACGTCCCACGGGAGACTCGACGCTGATGATCGCCCGCGAATACGATGCCCCCGAGCCCGGATTCGGATTGCCGTTCTTTAATGATGGCAGCACCGATTGGTCTCTCGGCCCTGTCGATTTCATGGACGAGTCCAAGCACCACGCGATGAACGCGACGGTGGATCACGATGGGAACGTGTGGATGGCCGACATGTTCAACATCACCCGCACCGTCGCCAAATATGACTGGCGGACGGGGCAAGCGACGAACTTCGTGATACCGGAGATGCCAGGCGGCCCCCCCGCAAATTCACACGACATTATCGTGGACGACGATGGCGTGGTGTGGTTCGACATGAGTTCCATGGGCGCGCTTGGACGAATCGACCCGCGCACGGGAACATCAAGCATCATTCGGCCTCCCGAGGGGTCCCGAGTGGGTCCATGGATTGGCGAGGACGGACTGGGTGGTATCTGGACCGCGGGGGCGGCGAACGATGTGAAGGCGATGCGCTACGACACGAGGACGCGGGAATGGACTCTGTTTGAGAACCCGATCCCGAATGCCTCGAACTACGGGATGATTGGCGATGGCGATGGCAATGGCTGGTGGTCAACCGCCAACCCTCGGGATGGGTTGATGAAGGCGGACCTCGAAACCGGGCAGGCTTCGTTCGTGCCGGTACCTGAGGCTGTGAACGATAGGGCCGACTTGTTCACTGCGGAGGAGATGTCGGTCTTCGCAACTCGCCTGACGTTCTATGGCTACGGGAGGCCGGGTGCCGTGGCGATTCGCAAGCCAGGCGCTGATCCGCGGAGCACGGCTTTCTGGGGATGCTCGTGGTACGGTGGCGGCATGGTGAAGCTCGACACTCGCTCGCACCTTGCAACGGTGTATCCCTTCCCACCCGAGCACGAGGACGGGAATTGCTACGAAACATCGGTGGATAAGGACGGCATGGTGTGGATGCCCTTTACGCACGGCGACTCGATCGCGAAGTTCGATCCAACCACTGAACAGTGGACGAGTTACTTCCTGCCAACCATCGGGACCAAGACACACGGGCTACAAGCGGTGACGGTGAATGGTCGTACTGAGATCGGGATGGGCTACCTCGGTGCCGGAAAGGTGGCGAAACTCGAGTTTCGGACGAGGGAGGAACTGCAGAGACTGAAGGGAGAAACGCGTCGGCCCTAACCACTTGGGGCCACTTCTTCCGGTCGCCAGAAGGGCACGGTCAAGGGAATAGATGCCACGATACCGGTCGACGGCGCGACTGCTCACGGTGCTCGGTCTCCTGATGCTGTCGTCGACCCAGAGCCGGGCTCAGGAGGAGTTCACGCTCAGCGTGCTGACAACCGGGCTCGAGCATCCCTGGGAGATCACTTGGGGTCCTGACGATTATCTGTGGGTGACTGAGCGAACGGCCAAGCGTGTCACCCGGGTGAATCCGAACGGGGGCACCCACCATGTGGCCGTCACGATCCCCGACGTGTTCCAAAGCGTCGCGCAAGACGGACTGCTGGGTCTGGCGTTGCACCCGAGGCTGATGCAGGGGGCGGGTGAAGGGTACGTCTACGTGGCGTTCACCTACCAGGACGGGTCCCGCGTTCGGCTCAAGATCCGGCGCTACTCGTACCACCCCGCCACCGGCGTGCTCGAGCGTCCCGTCGACGTCATCACGAGCCTCCCTGCCCACGACGACCATCTCGGTGGGCGGTTGGCGATCGGACCAGATGAAAAGTTGTATCTGACCATCGGTGACCAGGGCGGCAACTGGCTCCAGAACTACTGCAATCCCAACGTGGCGCAGGACCTGCCTGCCGCGGCCGACGTACGGGCCCGCGACTGGACGACTTACGAGGGCAAGATCCTGCGGCTGAATCTCGATGGTTCGATACCGCGCGACAATCCGATGATTGGCGGGGTTCGCAGCCACATCCTGTCCTACGGCCACCGCAACCCTCAGGGACTCGCGTTCGGAGGTGACGGTCGGCTGTACGCCTCGGAGCACGGTCCGAGCACCGACGATGAGCTGAATCTCATTCACGCCGGCGGGAACTATGGCTGGCCACAGGTCGCCGGCTATCAAGACGACCAGTCGTATGTCTACGCCAACTGGTCAGCCGCTCGTCCTGAGTCCTGTGGATCGTTGAGGTTCAGCCAGAGTGACCGCCCGGTGTCGGTGCCGCAGGAGACGGAGACCGCCTGGAGCCATCCGGACTTTCAGCCGCCTCTTCAGACCCTGTTCACTGTGCCAACCGACTACGACTTCCGCACCCAGGGCGGGGCCACGATCGCGCCGTCGAGTCTGGCGATCTACACGACCCGCGAGGATGGCATTCCCGGTTGGGCCGATTCACTGCTGGTGCCCGGGCTGATCAAAGGCCGGATGTATCGACAACCGCTGTCGACCGATGGCACGGCTGCCGCCGGCGAACCGGTTGAGCTGTTCCGAACCGCCAATCGCTATCGCGACATCGCCTTGCACCCGAGCGGGCGAACGATCTACGTCGCTACCGACAACGCCGGTCGCACGACGGGGCCCGGCGACGCGATGACCCAGGCGTTGGAACACCCAGGGGCGATTATTCAGTTCACCTACGACGGCCGGCCCTGAACCCCTTCGGCTCACCCAACGCAACGCTCGCGGCCCCTTGAGCGACTGGAGCCGGGTACGGACCCGCCGTAGAATGGGTCATCGCCCCATCGGGGGCGGAGCCTGCCTGTTCAACGTCAACTTGACAATGCCGGCAAAAGAGCTTGAGGGGAAGATTTCCCACGCGGATACCCCTGAATATGCGGTCGGGCGCCGCGTTGATGCATAACGCTGCCCACCGATACGAACAAGCAATCGATCAAATCCGTGCAGTGCTGGGAATCGACCCGAACTTCGCCCATGCGCATCTCCATCTCGGCGACGTGTACGCCCCGGCCGGTGGCATAATCAGCCAGCAATCACCCGATATCCGATACGGGCCCCGCCCGGCCTCCGTCGGCGCCGGGCACGGATCGATGATGGGCGGCTCTCCGAGGCCGCGAGGAGGTGTGTCGATGAGGCATCGAATCTTGGTCGGCGGCCTCGTGCTGTTTCTGGTCGGTGCAGTGTTCGGACCAGCCCACGCCGAGGAACGCGTCGAGCGAAACGTGGTTTTCGGCATGTACTCGGGGCTCGCGCTTCTGATGGACGTGTACTACCCGGAGACCCCGAACGGGCACGGCATCGTGTTCATCTCTGGCAGTGGATGGACGAGACAACTCAGTTTGGACGCGACTCCACTGAAGGAGAGCGGGCAGGAGGACATCTACGCGGTGCCCTTGGCCGCGGCCGGGTACACCGTGTTCGGGATCAACCACCGTGCTTCGCCACGCTTCCGTCATCCGGCGCACTTGGAGGATGCGCAGCGCGCGGTCCGATTCGTGCGCCACCATGCCGACGAGTACGGCATCGACCCAGACCGTATCGGGGCGGTGGGGGGCTCGTCCGGCGGGCACCTCGTGAGCATGTTGGGCGTGCTCGGTGGGGATGGAGCCGCCACGGAAGCCAGCGCCGTGAATCGCGAAAGCGCGAAGGTGCAGGTGGTCGTGGCACGCGCCGCGCCGACCGATCTGACGCTCTCACCGGCCGGGTCCAACCATGCCCTCTTCGGGTTTCGGCGCGGGGACCGCGAGGACTCGGTCGAGTACCAGCGCTTCGTCGAGGCGTCGCCTGTCACCTACGTGACGTCGGACGACGCGCCGTTCCTACTGATTCACGGTGATGCAGACGAAACGGTGCCGTTCAAGAACTCAGAGGTCATGAAGACCGCTCTGGAGCAGGCCGGTGTGCCCGTGGACCTGCTTCGGGTTCCCGGCGCGGGTCACGGGCCGACATTTCCGGGAGCCACGAATCCGCCAGACTACATCGGCGCGATGATCGAGTGGTTAGACCGCTATCTGCCGAGCCACTAGTCAGACACACCAATGGCCCTGGCACCGGGTCGCTCGATCGGCCCACTTCAACGGCTCCGCCCTCATTGGCGTCATTGGCGAGGGCGGCATGGGGCAGGTCTGGCACGGCCACCGACGCCCAGCTCAACCCGTGAAGGGAGACAACGTCGGTTCCGACGGTCGGTATCTCCGCAACGCTTCCCCAAATCCCTTTCGTCGCATCGTAGAATGACCTTCTCGACGGTGAGGCCTGGACTCGAAGGAGGGTAGGCGTGGCTGGAGCATCGACGCGACGGATGAAGCTTATCGTGCCAGTGGCGGTCGTCGGCGTGCTGGCGGTGGCGTTTCTCGGCTGGTCGGCGACCTGTCCGTGCGAGCGGACCCCGGGGGCCTACCTGTTCGGCCCCTCGGCCGAGGGGCCGAACGCGGACTGGACCTTCGCCAACGAGGTGACGCTGTGTCAGATCCAGATCCGGGCGGGGATCCGTCCCCACGCCATCAACCTGAACTGCATGGCGACCCCAAGCGGACAGCTCTACCTGAGCTGCTCGCAGTGCGACGGCAAGTACTGGTCGGTGCGCGCCGCAAACAACGGCTGGGCCCGGCTCCGGCTCGACGGCACCGTCTATCCGGTGCAGCTGACGCGGGCGATGGACCCCGACGAGCTCGACCGGGCCTGGCTGGCGCGCGTCACCAAGCTCAACTCCCTGGAGGCGCCGGCCAATCCGGCGCCCCCGCCCGGCACCCCTCGCCCCGACCACTGGTGGTCGTTCAGAGTGGAGTGGAGAAGCTAGATTACCGGCACCGCGTCCGTCGCGGCGGCCGTGCTCATCACGCCGGGCGTGCCGACCGACCTCGCCGGTTGCCTGTGCCTCACCCTGGCCTTCAGGCGGCTCCTGAAGCGCTTTCCTCACCGCCAGGTTCGATCCCGAAAGCGGCTTCCTCACGGCATCAGCCTCTCACTTCGGACCCGGAGCTGCGCCCGGGCGCAACAACAACCTGTTCATCTTCGGCCCTTCCGGAATAGGAGAAAAAACCATGCTGACGAACAAACGGGTCCTCCTGGCAGCTACTGCGGTTATCGGTGCGTTGGCACTGTCCGCGCTTTCGGCCGTGGCCCAGCAACAGGATGAGGAGCCGCCGCCGATGGGCTTCTTCATCACCAGCGTCGGCCTCGGTGACGGCGCCAACTTGGGTGGGCTGGACGGCGCGGACGCCCATTGCCAGACGCTGGCCGCCGCGGCCGGCGCGGGCAACCGCACCTGGCGTGCGTACTTGAGCACGCAGGGGCCCGGAGCCGGCAACGCACGTGATCGGATTGGGGAAGGTCCGTGGGCGAACGCGGAAGGCCTGGTCATGGCCGCCAGCGTCGAGAACTTGCACTACGATAACTCCAACTTCAATTGGACCCACACGGTGGACGAGAACGGCAATCAGTTCGCCTCACGCATCGACGGAGACCCTGACTTCTCGGAGCACGACGTGCTGACCGGCTCGCAGATCGACGGCACGGCGTTTCCGGCGGGTGAGGACCGCACGTGTGGCAACTGGACCAGCAACGACGAAGGAAGCGCTATGCTCGGCCACGCCGACCGCTACTCCTTCACGACACCGGGCTCGTCCTGGAATACCGCCCACCCGTCACGGAGTTGCTCACAGGACAATCTGGTGGCGACCGGAGGGGCCGGCCTGTTCTACTGCTTTGCCATTGACTAATCGAGGGGACAGGGCCAGGGATTGTCCGGAGTGACCTCACGATGAGTTCCGAACAGAGCACCGCGCGGACATGTCTGTGGGTGGTGCTGCTGTGGATAGGCGTCGCCGCGCCTTCCATGGCGTCGGATGGGACGCTGCTCGTCGCTAATGGGCGTGGGAGATCCCCCGGCTTTGCCGGGGCGGCACCCAGGGTTTGACAGTTCCGGGAGTGGGTTTTTGGGTGTCCCTTCCAGAAACCCGATCGGCGTGGGCATGGCCTC
>CAUZAY010000082.1:0-14636 GCA_963577695.1 Vicinamibacteria bacterium
GTTTGATTTGCTGTAAGAGCGGGGGGGGGGGTATAGACTTCGCTTTTTTGATCAGACGCAGTCACAACCTGGACGAACGGAGCAAGGAGGGGTGCCGATGGCCTGCTACATGGTGACGTATCAACTCTCGGGGGCGAACCGAAACGAGGCCATCAAACGCTTCACGGAGGGCAGTGCCATGCAGGCGCCGCAGGGCGCGAAGGACTTGGGGCGGTGGCACGCGGCGAATGGGCACACGGGATGGGCGGTGGTGGAAACCGACGATCCGAAAATCATCGCCGACTGGCTCCTGCATTGGACCGACATCATGAGCTATGAGGTTGAACCGGTCATCGGCGACGAGGAGTTCGGCTCGCTGGTCCAGAAGCACGGGCTCGGGTAAAGCGGCCACGTCCGGCGGAAGAGCAGGAGCCGGAGACCGCTGGCAAGGATTCACTGGCGTTCATTGTGGCTCGGCACGAGCTAGCCCAGCATTTCGCCGGCGCGTGGCTCGCCGCGGACCCGCGTGAGCCGCATTGCCCCCCCCCCAGCCAGCGGTAGGATGGGATCCGACATCACATCGTCTTGAGCCGGGAGACCCGCAT
The DNA here is from genome assembly GCA_963577695.1 of Vicinamibacteria bacterium. Lineage (GTDB taxonomy): Bacteria > Acidobacteriota > Vicinamibacteria > Vicinamibacterales > UBA8438 > UBA8438. The sequence continues at coordinate 585 of CAUZAY010000082.1, forward strand.
GACGCACGCCGTCCGGTTCGTTGCCGTCGTCGCTGTCTTGGTCGCGCTCGTCGGTGCGCCGGTGCAGGCGCAGACGCCGGAGATCGATGCCCTGCGGGTGCGTGCGGAGCAGGGTGACGCCGAGGCGCAGTACAACCTCGGGCTCATCTACCGCACCGGCGAAGGCGTCCCGCAGGACGACGCGGAGGCAGTGCACTGGTACCGACTGGCGGCGGACCAGGGAGACTCCTGCGCGCAGTTCATCATCGGGCAGAGCTACTCCAGGGGCCAGGGCGTCCCGCAGGACTCCGCGGAGGCGGTGCGGTGGTATCGGCTGGCGGCGGACCAGGGCAACGCCGAAGCGCAGTACAACCTCGGGGTCATGTACTACAGCCAACTTGATGGAATTAGCGCAGTTTGCTGTCTCGAAACCGACCGACGGCGGTCGTTCAGGAGGCGCGTCTCACCGCCCTTTCGTTAACTGGGCTGGTCTGATGTTTCCTCTCGTCCCTCGCTATAGGGATCGACATGATCGATCCCGCATACTACGCTTCGGGCATGTAGATGTAAGCGCGGCCGCCGCGCGCGGCCCGTGTGTTCTCGACGGAGGCCACGGTTGAGCGCGTCGGTATCGCACCAACACCGAGGTCAAGACGATCGGCCGGTGTCAGAGGGCGTCCGGGTATCATGAACAGGACTCGGGTGGAGAACGCCTTCTTCCGTTACAAGTTCAACCTCGCGTAGTGGCTTAACGCGCGGACTCCACGCGGCCGGGCGGTCGAGGTTCAGCTCGCGTGGGACATCCTGAATCGGACGACTGAGTTTGGTAACGGGGTCGACGGGATCAGACTGAAAACGGTCAATCTTCGGGCGAAGCCGTTCTCTCCGCGCTCAGATGGAAGACAGGCCAATGGCCCAAATATCGAGGTCTCGGCGGACGGCGGCGGTGTGGATCGGTCTGGACGTGGCTACGGCGCTGTGGGGCGTCGCACCGTCCTCGGTGGCCGCCCAGCCTCGCGTGTATGTTCAGGTCGTCGACCAGCGGACTGGGTCGGTCGTGAACGACTTGCGGGCGTCCGAAGTCATCGTCCGGGAGGGCGGCGTGCCGCGGCCCGTGCTGGACGTCCGGCTCGCGAATCTGCCCGTCTCGCTGGCACTTCTGGTGGACAACGGGCCGACGTCGGCACGCGCGTTCAGCCGCGTCCAGGCGGGGCTCCGCGACTTCATCGACCGGTTACCGGCGAATCAGTCGATGTCGTTGTTGGCGCTGGCGCCGGAGCCGCGGTGGATCGCCCGGGATGTACGCAACGCGGAAACGATGCGACAGGCGATCGACGGGCTCGTGTCGACCGACGAGGCTCCGCCGCGCGTGCTCGAAGGGGTGGAGGAGGCGGCACGGTGGCTCGCCGCCGCATCCGGGCACGCGCGCCCCGTCGCGGTCCTTGTGAGCGCCGACAAGGCATATCTACTCCCGGACGCGACCGAGCGATTCGGGGTGCTGAGCCAGCGGTTGCGACGTGACGGCATCACCGTGCACACCCTGGTGATGTTGAGTCCGGCGCCCGGTTCGCTCGAGCGGCGCGTGTCGGTACCCGAGGCGATTGGTCGAGATCTGAGCACGCTGACCCACGGGGCTTATGTGTCGCTGTTCCTCGGGGCCAGCCTGGACCAGCAGCTCACCGACATCGCGGACCGGATCCGCGCACGCGGTCGGGAACTCGCGCGTCAGCATCTCGTACGCTTCGACCGTCCCGAAGGTGAGGCACCGGGACCGGTGCGAATCACGGTCACCCGTCTCGGGGCCAGATCCATCGTGACGCCAGACGGACGCTAGCAGCTCGTGGGGTTCGGGGCGCAGCCCCGTCTGATGAACTAGTCCAATGGTCCGATGCCCTGTCCCTCGCGCGCCAGGTAGAAGCGGTCGGCGTCCAGCGCTTCCGCGGTTTCGGTCAGACCGCTCGGCCACCGAATGGTGACCGTGTCCACTCCGTCGGCGTCGCCGAGCCCGAAATGGACCCGCATGTCGTTGTGGGACAGGTAGCTCCCGCCGCTGCGTACTTCTGCGACCTGCGTGCGCCCGCCGGACTCGATGGTGACCTTGGCGCCGATGCTGTCCCGGTTGCTCTCTCGACCCGCCAGGCGTAGCGTGACCCAGTGATGATCGGCGGCGGTGTCGTTGCGGAGCAGGGTCGGGCGGTCATCCAGGTTGACCATCAGCACGTCGATGTCGCCATCGTTGTCGTAGTCACCGAAGGCCGCTCCACGGGTGGAGCGCTCGACCAGCAACCCGCCGCCGACTTCCGCGGTCACGTCCGTGAACCGCTTGTTGCCCTGATTGCGAAACAGTTGGCTGCGCTGCCGGTAGGTGGTGGCGAGGCCCAGTTGATCGACTTCGGGGACCACATGGCCGTTGGCCACGAAAATGTCGAGCCAGCCGTCGTTGTCGACGTCGATGAACCCGACACCCCAGCCCAGATGCGGGAGCGACGGACGCGCGATGCCGGCGGCGCCGCTGACATCGGTGAAGAACCCCGCGGCACTGTTCTCGTACAGTGTGTGGTAGTCCTCGGAGAAATGGCTGACGATCAGGTCCAGACGCCCGTCGCCATCGTAGTCACCGGCATCGACGCCCATGCCGGCCTGTTCACGCCCGGTTGCGCTGATCGACGCGCCCGCGACCAACCCGTCTTCTGTGAACGACCCGTCACCGTTGTTGTGGAACAGGAGGTTGGGGTCCGAATCATTGGCGACATAGATGTCCGGCCACCCGTCGTCGTCGAGGTCGGTGAACAGGACACCGAAGCCAAAGTACTCGGGGCCACTCACACCGGCAGTGTCGCTCACGTTCGCGAACGTCCCATCACCGTTGTTTCGGTAGAGCCGGTCTGGTGCGGCCGGCAGGCCGATCGGTCCGCAGGCGACATCGAGTCCCAGATACCGGCAGCCTGCCCCCTCGCCGCGCGGCGGCACCTGGTCTTCATCGAACCTGAGGTAGTTGGCGACGTAGAGGTCTACGAACCCGTCCCGGTCGTAGTCGCCGAACGCGCAGTTCGAACCCCAGTCCGGGTCGCCGACGCCGGCCACGTCGGTGACATCGACGAAACCACCGCCGCCCTGTCCGCGATACAACACGTTGGGACCGAACGCGGTGATATACAGGTCCTGGACACCGTCGTTGTCGTAGTCGGCCGCACAGACACCCATACCCCACCCTCGGGTGCCGAGACCGCGACGGCTGGTGACATCTTCGAACGCGCCCTGTCCGTCGTTCTCGTAGAGCGCGACCATCGGGTCGCCCCCTCGCCTGAACGCGTCCAGGGTCGATCCGTTGACGACAAGCAGGTCCAGATCGTCGTCGTTGTCGTAGTCGAGGAACGCGGCACCGTTCCCGTTCAGTTCGACGATGTAGTCCTTCGCGCTGCCGCCGGAGACGTTGAGGAGTGTGATACCCGCCTGTTCGGCGACGTCAACCAGCCTGATCACGGGATCGGCCGCGCGCGACGAGGCGGCCAGCCAGACCAGTGGTGTCAGCGACAAGGCCGCCGACATCCAGACCGCGGCGGTGTGTCCCGGTCGCGCGGGTGCTCCGAGAGTCACTGATTTCGCCGATTCCGGCCGAGCCGTTCGGCTCGCAGCTGTTCGTGGAGCGCTCGCACGCGGGCGCCGTCCTGCGACCGCCCGACCGCTGTGTAGGCATCGGCCAGATAGAGGTAGACCGCTTCGGCGTCCTCCACCACCCGGGCCGCTGTTTCGAAACTGTCGATCGCTTCGGCGACACGACCCGCCTCCATCAGCGCGAGACCGAGGTTGGTGTGGGCCATCCCGCTTGGGTCCAGGTCGATGGCCTGGCGCAGCAGGTCGATGGCGTCGTCCATCTGTCCCGCCCCGGCCAGGGCAAGCGCCCGTTCGTTGAGCGCGCCCAGGTCACGCTGTTGGCGTTCGCTGTCTTCCTGCTCGGATTGCCGGCGCGCGTATTCGGCGATCTCACTCCGACCTTCGTCGGTCGCACCGCTCCGGAGCAAAGCCTGTCCGAGCGCGTATCGCGCTTGCATGTGGTCGGGGTCCTGGATCACCGCCCGGCGGGCCAGCGCCACCGCTTTCACGAATGCTCCGCGTTGCAGCTCGATCTGCGCCAACCGCGCGTGCACCTCAGCGTTCAACGGGTCCAGTAACAGCATCACCAGATATTCGGCGTACGACTCGTCCAGCCGACCATCCTCCATGAGCAGGCGGGCGATCCATTGGCGCGGGACTAGATTGTTGTGATCGATGGCCAGCGCGGCTCGAAACGAGTCGATGGCCTCGTCGATCTGGAGTTGCTGTGAGTACATTTCACCGATTCGCAGATGGAGACGGGCCACCGCCACCAGGGGAGACCGCTGGACGGCGTCGCCATAGGCGGCGAGCGCGTCGGCGTTGCGTCCGACGTCCTGCAGGAACCGTCCCAGGTTCCGCCGAGCGATCCCGGAGCGAGGATGCGACGCGGCGGTCGCCGCAATCTCGGCCGCGATCGGGTCGTTCGCTGTGGCCCGCAGCAGGGCGCCCTGCCGCGCGGTGCGCAGCCGCTCGTCGGTCGGCGCCAGCGCCAGCGCGGCGCTGTAGTGCTGGACCGCCGCCGCGATGTCCTCCGTCGCCCAGAACGCCTGGCCAAGCAGCCGGCGCGCCTCGCTGGACCGAGGATGCTGTGTCACCGCCGTCTCGAGATGGGTGATCGCGTCACCGCCGTCCATCTGCTCGAGCGCGTGAGCGGCCAGCCGGAGTCGTGGCGACTCGAGCGTCGGGTCCAACTCGAGCGCGTGGGTGAACGCTTGACGCGCGGCATCCGGCTGGTCGAGCGCCATGAGCAGCCGGCCGACGGCGTCGTGCGCCGCCGGACCGGCGTTTGGGCTGGACGCCGCGCTCCGCGCCGCCTGGAGTCGCTGGTCCAGGTCGTGGCCCGGTTCGGGGACGTCTCTCGTCAGCACGTCGTCAACGAGCGTGTCACGCAGCACGCTCACGGCCTGCGCGTAGTTCCCGCTGGTCAGCTGCGTGGCGGCATTCTCGTAGGCAGACGGCATGAATCCGACGAACGCGCCGCCGGCGTTGGCGACCAGATCGATCGGCGCGCGCCTGACGACGAAACTGCTCGGCTCACCGAGCACCGGTTCCGTGTCGCTCAACCGCTGGGCCGGTGAACGCCAGAGCGCGCCGAGTCGCTGTTCGGCCGCCGCGGCGAACCCATGGCGCGCCTCTGCTGCCTCCGATGGCTGCCCCAGCAGGTCGTAAGTCGACGCCAGCTGATAGAAGGCGAGGGCGTCGTCCGGACCGGAGAGCGTCGCCTGGCGCAAGGCCTCTGCCGCCACCGCTGGATCCGAACCAACCAGCGCGATCGTTCCGAGCAGTGCGTATCCGTCCGCACGGGTGGCATCCAGCTCTACGGCTCGCTGGCCCTCGCGGCGCGCGTCGTCGAGACGATGCTGGTCCAGGTACACGCGCGCTAGCGCGAGTCGTGCCCCCGCCGTGTCGAGGGCATCGGTGAGGTTCGCCAGGGTGTCGACGGCGGTGTTCCATGCGGAGAGCGAACCCTGCATGGTCTCGATAGCGGCGCGCAGCCGGTAGCCTTCGTTACCGAACGAGCCCTCGAGATCGGTCACGAAGCCGAGCAGCGCTTCAGCAAACTCCCGCTTGGACTCTTCGACTTGGCCGTATGTCCGTAGGAACGACTGGACCTGGCGGTCCGGCTGACTGGCGGCGGAGCCTGTCGTGAGGAGCAGTCCAGCCGCGACGCCCCCAAGCACCATGGCCACCGTGGCCGCGGGACGGGAGATTGCGGTGCGAATCGACATGGAATGGTCACTTCCTCCCGGCAGGCTGCGAAAAGTATAGCGCCAAGCGGTCGCGGCGATGTGACGCCGTCACTTGACCTCCCTCAGGGACGCGTTACCATAGAACTCAGTTACTCGGGGAGGAGTAGATGTCATGCGTCAGCGTCATGCGTGTCTCGCGTTAAGTCTGCGATCCCGATTATGGATCTGTTGTCGTGTGCTTGGCGTGTGTCTGCTCGCCACCTCGTTACCCCAGAGCGCATCAGCCCAGCCGCCACCATCCGACCGTGGCACCGCCGATCCATCGGCGACCTTCCGGGCCGGCGTGACCCTTGTGCGCACCGACGTCATCGTGCGCGATGCAGACGGCGTGTTCGTGTCCGACTTGCAACCGGGCGACTTCACCGTCGAAGCGGACGGTGTGCAGCAGGAGGTGGCGTCGCTCGTGATGGTGCTTGGCGGGCGGGTCTACAACCAGCTGTTGCCGGCCGCACCAGTCCAGGCGGGGATCATTCTTCCGACCAGCCGGGTCGCCGACAACATCGCCGGGCGTATCATCATTTTCTTCGTCGACGCACTCCATCTCCAGGCGGAAAACACACCGAAGATGCGTCACTTCATCAAGGAGGTCGCCGACACGCTGGTCCATGAGGGGGACATGGTCGGTCTGGTGTCGAACGGCGCGGCCGGGACGGCGGTCGACCTGACTTATGACCGGGGCCAGCTGACGTCGGCCGTGGACCATATCATCGGGACCGGATACGGGCCGCGCGACCTGATCACCGCAATGCAGGAGGGGACACGGGGGCCGGCGGAGCTGCGCTGGCGCGCGCATCGCGCGTTCTGGACGGTCAACGAGGTCATCAAGAATCTCGAGACGATCGAGGATCGTCGGAAGGTCCTCATCTATGTGAGTACCGGGTATGACCTGAACCCGTTCGCGCTGCAGCGTCTGAATCGGGACAACGCACCGTCCCGGGAGCTGCGGGACAGACCGCTCGACCTGGCCGCGGGCGCCGGCTTCGACCCGGAAGTCGACGACTTCTTCGGAGAGATCGAGCGTCAGGGCGCGGTGTTCGCCGATGGAGAGCTGATCGCAGAACTGACGGAGCTGACCGATGCCGCCAATCGGGCCAACACCACCTTCTATACGATGGACCCGCGCGGGCTCATCTCGGAGCCGGACATCGGCTATGACGTGCCGATCGACGAGTGGGGCGAATATATGCGCACGGCCCGCAGCAGCCTGCGTTCGTTGGCGGAGCTGACGGGCGGCACCGCGATCGTCAACACCAATAACCTCGAAGAGATGCTTCGCAAGATCGACGCAGAGACCAGCGACTACTACGTGCTCGGTTTCTACACGGACAATCCAGACCCGACCAATCGGACGCGTCAGCTCGCGGTGCAGGTAAACCGCGAGGGCGTCGCGGTGCAGTCGCGGACTTCCTATACCTTCAGTCGAGCCTCCGTCCAGCCGCCCCAGAGGTGAGCGTGATCGATCAGTCCGTGGCGCGGGTCCCACGGCGTACGACGGTCGCCGCATTCCGGCGGGGCTGCGTGTGCGTGTGGTTGCTCATGGCTGCGGTGTCCCTGGTCTCTTTGGGGGCCGCTCAGGAACCTGGCACGATCGCAGACGCCATCGAGGCCGTGCTCGAGGACGACCTGGACCTCGACACGGTCAACGCCGACCTGGCAGGTGCCGAGGTCACACTGCGTGGGCGAGTACCGACCTTGTGGGTCAAGATCCAGGCCATAGATGCGGTTCTTGCGATTGATGGCGTCGAGACTGTCGTCAGCGAGCTGAGCATTTCCGAAGTCGAGGAGGATGGCGACCTCGCAGAGGCGGTCGGCTCGGCGCTTCAGCGGTATCAGCACAATACGATCTGGGACTACGTCGGAGGCTCGGTCGTCGACGGCGTGGTGACGCTCACGGGAAGCGTCACGCCGGACCGTGACAAACCGGGCGAGCTGTTCGAACGCATCGCCAAGATCAGAGGCGTGCAGGATATCAACCTCGAGATCACACAGCAGTCGTCGTCTCGACGTGACCGGGACCTGAGACTCATCATCGACCAGCGGGTGCGACGCCATCCGACGTTCTCCCAGTATTCCATCCTTCCAGACCCGCCATTCCGCATTCTCGTGGATCAGGGTGTTGTGACTTTGGTCGGCAGCGTGCGAAGCGACGTCGAGAAACGCGTGCTCGAGCAGATCGCCCGGCAGCCGTTCGAGGTCGAGCGCGTGGTCAGCCAGCTTCAGGTCGGCGGTCGATAGCATTCCAGTCACCGCACGGGGTTGGCGTCGGACCTTTGAGGTCCAAGCGACCCGGTCCGCCGTGCGCCAAGTGCCGCCTGGATGGGGTGCGGATGCTGACACAAACCAGTCTTGCCACTGCCCGGGCCCGTCTGGTGAGTAGACGGAATAGCATTGCAAAAGGGAACGGTATTTGCGATCATAACGACAACGCTTATTTTGGTCATCGGGTTCTCGGAGTTGTCGCGCAAGAACGTGCGGTGCAAGAACGGAGACGGGTGCATAGGACCTGTCGTTCACAAGGAGGAGACCGTGAGAACATTCGTGTCGTTCGTGGCAGTGTGCGCGCTTGTCGGCGCGACCTCGGCAACGGCCCAGGTGGGTCGCGCCGAGTTGCGCGGAGCGGTGACTGACGACTCCGGGGGCGCGCTTCCGGGCGTGACGGTCGTCATCACCAACCAGGATGCGGGCACGTTCCGCGAGATCGTGACCGGCGCGGACGGTAGCTATTTTGCCGCCCAGCTCATTCCGGGGACCTTTACCATTACCGCTCAGTTGCCCGGGTTCAGGGGCTTCGAGCGGACTGACTTTGCCCTCGGCGTGGGCCGGACGCTCGACCTCGACATCGTGCTGGGTGTCGGCGCGGTCGAGGAAACCATCACCGTCTCGGGTCAGGCGCCGCTGGTCGACCTCACGTCCGCCGAGGTGGGCGGCACGGTGACCGCCGGCGAGCTGACCGACCTGCCGACCGGGAACCGCAGCTACTTCGCCGCGGTGGCCCTCTTGCCAGGGATCCAGTTCAACCCCTCATCCAGTCTCGGCAATGACAACATGATTGCCAACGGGCAAACGACCGGCGGGAACTCGGTCGGCTTCGACGGCGCGACCAACAACGACGACTCCAGTGGCACCGGGGCCGGGGGGCAGGTGCGCGTGCCGATTGAGTCGGTCGCCGAGTTCCAGGTGCTGACGAACCAGTTCGACGCCGAGTTCGGCCGGGTGCGTGGGGCGATCGTCAACTCGATCACCAAGCAGGGGACCAACCAGTTCACCGGCGCGTTGTTCAACTACTTCACCAGCGAAGCGCTGACGGCGGAGGACTTCTTCGTCGCCAACAGCGCCACGCTGACCAAGCCGGAGACTTCCAAGAAGGAGTTCGGCGGGGTGATCGGCGGGCCGATCGTCCGGGACAAGATGCACTTCTTCGCCAGTGTCGAGCGGCAGTTGGTGGCGCCCAGCCGCTCGCGGGAGTTCGCGACCCGCCCAGACCTGAACTACACGCTTGCGGAAAACTGGAAGGCGCTGAACACGTTGCTGCGCATCGACCACCAGATCAACGCCAGCAATTCGTGGGCGTTCCGGTGGCTGCGTGAGGACGCGCCGCAGTTCAACCTGATCGGCGGCAACGCCCGCGCCACCGACACCTACATTCAGGACGAGACCGACAACGATCAGATCTGGGTCGGCACCTACACGAGCGTCATCGGGTCCAACAAGGTCAACACGGTCCGCGTCTCGGCCACCAGCGAGTCGTTCTGGCGCGGCAACCCGTGCTGGCGCGACCAGACCGGCCCCGGCACCGGCGCCCAGCGGCTCTGCCCGCCCAGGTGGAGTCAGCGCAGCTTCGACACCAACCAGCGTTCGGATGCCAGCGGTCGCGACAACGAGAACTCGCAGTACAACAACACGTTCTCCTGGTTCGTGCCCAACAAGGGAGGCGACCACGACCTCAAGTTCGGGATGACCTATCACAACACCCGGATCACCCCCACCATCGAGAACGATTTGGGCGGTCGCTTCACGTTCGACGGCGATCTGCGGTTCGATCCGCTGAACCCGGCGACCTATCCCGAGCGGCTCGCGGTGCGGGTCGGCAACCCCCTGGGGCAGACGTTCGACTTCACCCTCGCCACCTACGAGGTGTTCGCGCAGGACAAGTGGCAGATCAACAACCGGTTGACGGCGGGTCTGGGGATTCGGTACGACCTCGAGCGTCACGACGGGGGTGGCTTGTCCGGAGGGGGCGTCACGCAGAATCCGCTCTTGCCGGATGGTCCCTATAACGACACGAACAACATCTCTCCCCGTCTCTCCCTCGCGTACGATCTCACGGGCGACGGCCGGTCCGTCATCCGTGCTGGCTACGGCGCGTTCTACGACAAGACGACCATCGACGCGTGGGACAACCCGTTGCAGTTCCCCAAGTTCGCCGGTTCATTCGTCCAGAACTTCCCGCAGAACAGCGCCGATCCCGGACCGGGGAATGGAATGCTCCCCACCGACCCCCTTCTGCTGAACTACGGGACCACCAATGCCTGCCCGGCCCAGCTGGCGAACGTGCCCTGCCCGGAGGTCGACTTCGCGGCCATCAACGCTCTGTTCCCACCGGGGACGTTGAACCCGAACCTTGGTGACGTCTACTTCGACTCGCCCACCCGGCAGCAGCCGTGGATGCACCAGTTCACGTTCGGGTACGAACGCGAGCTGGCGCCGACGCTGTCGGTCTCGGCGGACTTTATCCGGACGATGGGCCGCGACATGCTGGGGCGGGTCGACTACAACATCCCGACCCGCGCGGGCATCGGTCGGACCGACCCGCTCCGGTTCGGGCTCAGTACCGGCAGCCTGTACGGTGACACGTTCGGCGTGCTGAGCGCCGACCCCGACTTCGCGGGGTTCTACCAGGGGAACAACGTCATCGTCATGCAGAGCGTCGGGCAAACGAACTACGACGCGTTGAACCTGCAGGTGGAGAAGCGGTACTCGGACCGCTGGGGAGCCCGGCTGGCGTATGCGCTCGGACACTCCCGTGGCAACACCTTCAACCTGTGGCAGACCATCGCCACGCAGGTGGGGCCCGACCTCAGGCTGGACGAGTTTTATCAGGACGCCGCGACCGACCGCCGACACATCCTGACTGTCAGTGGACGGACGGAGCTTCCGGGCGGCGTTACTGCCAGCACCGTGTTGCGGTACATGACCGGATCGCCGTTAACCATTCACGACACCAACTTCGATCCCGACCGGAATGGCAAGAACCCGGATCCGATCGCGGCTGGAACCTACAGTGGCGACGACCCCCAGAACGGCATCACCGTGCAGAACGACGGTGGTTACGGTGGGGCACGGGGACCGGACTTCCTGCAGGTGGATATGCGGTTCGGGTATCGCGTACGACCGAACACGACAAATACGCTGGATATTTTCTTTGACATCTTCAACATTACCGGCCGCACGAACTTCAACAACCCCACCGGTGACCGACGAAGCGGCAACTTCCTGAACACGACCTCGCTTCGAGGAGGTAGCGGGTTCCCGCGGCAGGGACAGTTCGGCATCAGATACGGCTTCTAAGGAGAGCCGATCGTCAGAATAGACCACGGGCCGGGCGCGTTTAGCGTCCGGCCCGTCGTTTGTACGTCCGGAAAACCTAGCAGGGTGCTCAAAAACGCCGGAGGGGGTTTTCTGACGAGGCGTCTGACTGGCCAGGCGCGAGGAGGGAGCAGCCAGGCGGGATGTGACCGACGAAGCAACACCGCCAGACGGGCGCCTCGTCGGAAACCTAGGGCTGAATCGATGAGAGGATGCCTGTCGCCTGCTCGGCGAACCGTCCGTTCGGCTCGCGGTCGAGATAGATCTTGAACTCGGCCGCTGCCTCAGGCAGTTGCCCCCCGTTCAAGTTCGCCATGGCCAGCCAGTAGTGCACCTCGCCGTGCTCTGGGTCCAGTTCGAGGGTGCGATCGAACTGTTGCCGCGCCTCGTCGAGACGGCCAGCGTTCCAGAAGATCAGACCCTGGTCGAACACCGCGGTTGCGCTATCTCCGCCGTCGGTGGCGCCAGAGAGTCTGGCCGCCTCCGCGCTCGCCGCGGCCGCATCATCGAATCGCCGCTGCGCGTTGTAGATCTCCGCCAGTCCGTCATATGACGCCGCGTTGTCCGGGTTTGCGGCAAGCGCGGCTTTGAAGGCGGTCTCCGCCTGGGCGTAGTCTTCCTGCTGGGTGTAGACGATGCCGAGGTTGCGCTGGCACTCCGCACAGTCGGGCGCCGCTTCGATCGCGGTGGTGAACAGCGTGACCGCCTCGTCGAGGTCTCCGGCACGGGCCGCGGCAAGACCTCGATTGAACGCATCGGTGGTGGCCTCGGCGGCCTCGAGCTTCGCCAGGTCCTCCTCTGACAGGCTCTCCCTGATGACGTCCCCCGGCGTCAGCAGTTCCATGTTCATCTCGAAGACCTGACCGGCCCGGAGCGTGACGGTGCCGGTGAGGGCGCCCACCTCCTCCTTGACCGCCGAGACGGCATACGGTCCGCGCATCAAGCCGATCTGGATGAACTCGCCCTCGGCACTCGTCGTCACCTCGTATTGTCGGGCCAGCCCGCCGCTGAACTCGATCGTGACGGTGGCATCGCCGACCGGTTGGCCTTCCGAATCGGTGACCACGCCGTAGATTCTGGCGCTGGTCTGGGCAGAGGTCGCTAGCGGGACGGCGAGCGCTGCTGTCAACGCGACGACGCGCACACACGACAGACGCGTGAGTATGAATTGAGACATGCTATCGCTCCGAAGTATCGAGTGTCGAAGACCAGTCTATATCGGAAGCGGCGGGGCGTTTCGAGAGATCGCGTGACGGGAGGTTGTGGCGGCTGTCAGCGGAGAGGGCCGGTTCCGGTCAGGGAGGGGCCCAAACGCGCCGGGACGGCTCGTACGATGGTCTCTTCGTTGCGGCTGACACCGATCTGGACCGCCTGGGAGGGCACGAGACTGACGGGGCTGGCGTAGACCACCAGATACTGATTCGAGAGCTCGAACGCGAGCCGGACCAGAATCTCCATCAACCCGTTGACCGTGGCGATGTCGGTCCGGTGGCCCCCGGTCTGCCCGGGCCCGATGTCCAGCATGAGGTCCCGTGCGCGATTCGCCCACGACGGGAACTCCGCCAGCCCGAACGTGTCCGTAAATCTCATCTGTATATTGGACGTGCGCATCACCACGGCGTGCATGGCGGCGCCGACGGCTCGGAGCTGGGTCACGACCGGCTGCGGTTCCTGATCGCTGAAGTCGACCCCGGTGGTGGTGAGCACGACAACGACCGGGCGCGTCGCATCACGTTTCTCGAAGTCGTCCGCCGTATCGCGCAACGCGTTCACAAGATACGTGGCGGTGTCCGGCCGCGAGAACAGCTTCGAGATACCCGATTGCACTCGCTCGCTCCGGGTCGTGGACTCGACCAGCACGTTGCGTGCGCCGCCGAACGTGATCAGGGCGATCTCGGTGCCTTCGGGCAACGCATCGGCGAAGCTCTCGACCCCGCGCCGCAGGTCGCCGATGATCCGCCTGGCCGCCTCGCTCGTGTCGACCAGAATCGCCACCTGCAGCGGGGCGGTCGGGCGGCTGGCACGCAGCACCTCCCGATCTTCGCCGTCTTCCCGGACAAGAAAATCTGTATCGCGGAGCCCCTGAATCGGCACCCCGTCGCTGGCCAGCACGCTGACATACAGCGCGCGTTGCACCGACTGCTGGGCTCTGAGGTTGGGTGCGGGCAGACCAGCGACGAACATCCCGGCTAGCGCCAGGGCACACCCGAGCGAACACCCAATAGACCGACCGGGCCGCCGGGGACGTCCGGACAGAACTGGCATAGGGAACCCCCACTGCATTATACGAGGCTGACCGGCCCGGTCCAAGATCAATGTCGCCGCCAATCCGCTCGATGGGGTCAGGTGTGGGGGTAGTGGTCGAGTCGCGCACGACGGTCGACGCCGTCTCGCGCCACTCAGCGCCCCCGACCGGCGATTGCGGAGCATCCGTGGCGTCGGGCGTCCTACTAGTGGCTTGTACTAACGACTTGTAAAGCGTACGATGGCACATGCCATCGACAGGACTCATGCTTACGACCGAGCAACGCACAGCCCTTGAGACGCGTTCTTGCGGGCCGTCGTCGACACCCAGCCCCGCCGCCGGGCGATCCACGTCATCGTCGACAATCTGTCGGCTCACAAGACTCAGAAGGTGCGC
>CAUZAY010000083.1:0-14581 GCA_963577695.1 Vicinamibacteria bacterium
GGCCGCGAGTGTACCACCCCGGTTTCCTGACGAGGCGTCCGCCTGGCGGCGTTGCTTCGTCTCCCTTAAACGGGGTTGCGCCCCGAACCCCAGGCGGCCGCTCCTTGGGGACCCCGAGTGCCCCACTCCGCGGCCGCCGGGCGCGCATTGTCGGGCGCCCTCGCCTGGCCAGGAAATCGGTGTTCTGCGAGAGGTGTGGGTTTGGCGGTGAGCTTGGCGGTCGCCCGGGGCGGGCGGTGGGACCGAGATGCCCGCTCCCGCCGGCCGACGGCGGGTCTACGTACTAAAACCTACCGCCGAGTGGGATCTGCTGCACGGTGTCGAAGTCGACGAGCGACCGCGTGTAGTCGAGAATGGCACTCTGCTCGCGGTTGCGGTCGAACGCCAGGTCGCGTTGGGCCTGAGCGATAAAAAAGGTGTTCGAGAGACCGACCTCGAATCGCCGCTGCTCAGCCGCCAGGCGCCGCTCCCCCAATATCCGCGAGGCCCGCGTAGCCTCGACCCGCTCGAGATTGGTGCGGACACTCCGTGCGGCGTCGCGGACCTCTGCGGCGATGCGCATCTCGAGACTCCGACGACTCACGACCTCCTGGCTGCGCACCAGTCTGGCTCGTTCGAGGTTGGCTTCGGCGGCACTGGTGCCGAACGGGTACGACACCGTGATGCCGACGGTCCAGTCCGGGAAGTCGTTCGTGAAGATGTTGTTGAGGACGCTCCTAAACGACGTGTCCCGTGTGTCGACGACCTCTCCGAAGAACCCGTCCCGTTCGAGAAACGTGCCGCCGACCCCGGTCGCGCGGTAGTTGACCCGCAGGTCGACGTCTGGCAATTGCTGGTTGCGGTAGTAGCGAATATCGGTGCCGCTGGTTTCGATGTTGCGGTCCAGCGCGTCCAGGTCGGTTCTGTTGTCGAGTGCGTTCCGGACCGCGGCATCGACGTCGATCTCGCGCGGCGCAAGCACCGGCGCGTCGGTCGGTTCGATCTGGATGGACCAAAAATCGAGCGAGTCCGGGTCGAAGATGAGCGTGCGAAGTATGTCTTCCGCGCGCTCGACTCCCGCCTCGGCGACAATGACACTTTCTTGGTTTCGAGCGACCTCCGACTCGGCCTGAACGATGTCGATCGGCGCCATGGTGCCGACCTCCACGCGAGTCCGATTGTTCCGGAGTGACTCCTGGGCCAGGTCAAGCGACTGACGCTGGACAGCGAGGAACGACCGCGCGAATACGAGACCCCAGTACGCGTTTCGTACGTTTCGCTGTGTGAAGACGACCGTGTTCCGCAACTGAATGTCCGAGATCTCCCGGTTGGCGCGGGCGATCGCAATCTGCCACCGGGGCGTGTCGATACCAAGATTGCGCAGCAGTGGCTGGGTGTAGTCGAGCGTCACGCTTGAGTCGAGGACTGGGTCGAACGAGGTAAAGATGCTCGATGTCGTCCGATGCGAGCCGATCCAGGTGGCGGAGTAGCGGCCGCCCGCCCAGGGGATCTCCTGCACCAGGTCCACCCCGTCCCTCAGCACACGGTCGGTCACGCTGTCGGTGGCGTCGTCCGCGGCGCCCGACAGAAAACCGTTGTTGGGGGTGTTCCTGTTGTTGCCGGTGAACGTGGTTGAGAGCAGGGGCGTGTAGATCGACCGCGCCTCGGCGACGCCCGTATCCTGGATTCGCGGGTTGATGCGTTCAACCCGCAGGTCCATGTTCTGTTCGAGCGCCAAGGTGACCGCCTCATCGACCGACAACCGTCGCATCGGACCGGTCGACGGCTGTAGTCCGGCCGGAAGGATGATCCCGCCGCCGGCGACTGTGGCGACGACGGCCGACGGCGGTTCGGCAGACTCCGGTATGTTCTGCGCTTGGCTTGACAGGGGCCAGGTAACAAGCAGGACCGGCAGGACTGCTACGGAAACGAGGATCTGTCCACTGTGCATCTGAGATCTCCTGAGTGGGACGGCGCACAGGCGAGGCGACCCTGTCGTGCCCTGGAACGATTAGACGTCACGGCGGCGTGCGGAGTTCTTCGCGGTTCGATTGTATCCCCCGTGTCTGACGCGTCGTGCCCGTGTCTCTCCATGTTCGGCCGGTATCGTGTGCAAGACTCGTATAGACCTGTAGATGTTCGACAAGACGAGCATGGTGCGACTCTTGTCGATTGTCAAGGGGAGAGGGGGCCGTGGACGCCCGCGCGTCACCGTTCAACGCTCTGCTAGACTTGCGGCTGTGCTCGTCGGCGGCGAGTGTCCGGCAATCGGGATTCGCTGCCCAGGTCGGAAGTGCGGCGATGCCCCGCTCGCGACGTAGGTTGCGAAGCACCGCTACAGGGCACTCGGTAGGTGCGAGGGTGACGATGGATTCGACGACGGTCCTCGATTTGTTCCGGCGCTGCGAGGGGCTCCTCGAGGGGCATTTTCAGCTCTCGTCCGGGCTGCACAGCGGCGGGTATCTGCAGTGCGCCCGCGTGTTGCAGCATCCTGAGCACGCGGCGACACTAGGGGCGGCTGTGGCCCAGGCGGTGGCTCGGCTCGAGCCGGCCGTCGTGCTGTCGCCCGCCCTGGGTGGCGTGGTCATCGGGCACGAGGTTGCTCGGGCGCTGGGTACGCGGGCGGTATTCGCCGAACGCCGCGACGGCCGGCTGACGCTGCGCCGCAGATTCGAATTCGCGCCGGCCGAGCGGGTGCTGGTGGTCGAGGACGTCGTCACGACCGGCGGCTCGACCCGCGAGACGATCGAGGTAGCGACCGCCGCGGGCGCAATCGTCGTGGCGGCGGCGGCGATCATCGACCGGGGGGCGGAGCCCATGGCGTTCGACGTCCCGTTCGACGCGCTGGCGAGGATCCCACTCCCGACATACGACCCGGCCGCCTGTCCCATGTGCGCCGCCGGCCGGCCGGTGGCCAAGCCCGGATCCCGCCCCGGGTAACCGTTTTCGGGCCGGGCATCCCGGCTGGCGGCGCTGCTTGCTCGGTCACAGCCTGCCTGGCTGCTCCCTCAGACTGGACGCGCCTGGTCAGCTCGTGGCGCGTGCGCCGAAAACCAGCGCCGTGCGGGCTCGGGGGCGTAGCCCCCGTCTGAATGAAGCCGCGAGGGGGTCGGGGCGTCACCCGGTCCGAGGTATGCGCACTCTGAAACTCACGCTCGCGTATGACGGTGCGGCCTACGTCGGGTGGCAGCGGCAAGCGAATGGGCGCTCCGTGCAGGCCTGCCTCGAATCGGCCCTCGGCCCCTTCGAGGCGGGGCCGGTGACGGTCGTGGGCGCGGGACGCACGGATGCCGGCGTGCACGCGCTCGGTCAGGTCGCCAGCGTGCGGCTCGCGCACCCGATCGCGCCGGTCGGACTCCTCCGTGCCGCCAACGCCGCATTGCCGGCGGATATCCGCGTTGTGGCGGTCGAGGCCGTCGCCCATGATTTTCATGCACGTTTCTCGGCGACTGCCAAGACGTATCGGTATCGTCTGTTGGGGGGGCTGGTGACCAGTCCGTTCGAGGGGCGCTACGGGTGGCACATTCCCGGTCCGCTCGACCATGAGGCGATGGCCGACGCGGGCCGGCTGTTGGTCGGCGAGCATGACTTTGCTGCGTTTCAGGCGGCCGGGAGTTCGGTACGGACCACCATACGCACCCTCCTGCACGTGACCGTGAGTCCGTCCGCCTCCGGTCTGTGGTCGAGCGTGAGCGGGGCCGCCGAGACCGTCACCACGCTCGAGGTACGGGGCAGCGGGTTTCTCAGACACATGGTGCGGATCCTGGTTGGCACCCTGGTAGAGGTCGGGCAGGGGACACGTGGCCGAGAGTCGGTCGCACGCGCGCTCCGTGTGGCAACCCGGGATGCGGCCGGCCAGACCGCGCCACCCCGCGGACTTTTCCTCATGGAGGTCGAATACCACGGTCCCGCGTCCGACACACGGCGATCGGGGACCGCCTCGAACCCTTGAAACACACGCTAACAGCTTGTATTATCATGGTTTACCTGGTGTTTCCCAGCCACGACGCCTGACACGCTCATGAGTCTCGACCAACTGCTGACGTGGGTGCCCGCCGGTTCTCAGGAGGAGTCGCTGGCCCGTAAGGTTGACTTCGACCGGCTGCCGGCGCACGTCGCGGTGATCATGGACGGCAACGGTCGGTGGGCCGCCCACCGGCATCTGCCTCGAGTCGAGGGCCACCGCGCCGGTATCGCTTCCGTCCGAGACGTGGTGGAGACGTCTGCGCGGCTCGGCCTGGAAGTGCTG
This sequence comes from Vicinamibacteria bacterium, assembly GCA_963577695.1. Classification (GTDB taxonomy): domain Bacteria; phylum Acidobacteriota; class Vicinamibacteria; order Vicinamibacterales; family UBA8438; genus UBA8438. Next base: position 4,229 of record CAUZAY010000083.1, read on the forward strand.
ACCTTGTACGCGTTTTCGGTTGAGAACTGGAAACGACCGCCGACCGAAGTGTCGGTACTGATGGGGCTTCTCAAGCGCTACTTGCGTCTCGAACTCGAGACGTTCCAGGCCAACAACATCCGGTTCAACGTGATCGGGGCTCAGAACGAACTGCCGGACGACGTGCGGCGTGAACTCGACGTCGGGCAGGAACGGACGAGCGGGAATGGCGGCATGCTGTTCAACATCGCGCTCAATTATGGCGGACGAGCGGAGATCGTCGAGGCGGCGCGCCGCGCGATGGAGTCGGGGGTGCGACCGTCCGATCTCGATGAGGAGACGTTCGGCCAAGGGCTGTATACGTCTGGGCAGCCGGACCCGGATCTGCTCATTCGTACCAGTGGCGAAATGCGGGTGAGCAACTTCCTCCTGTGGCAGATCGCCTATGCCGAGATCTGGGTGACAGAAACCTTCTGGCCGGACTTCCGAGCTTGCCACCTGCTTGAAGCGATTCTGGACTATCAGAAACGTGAGCGGCGTTATGGTGGGATCGCGCAACCGGCCGTCGTCGGACACTGACCGTCCGGCATGGCCCGAGTCCTCAGCGCCGTCGTACTCCTCCCGCTGGTCTTCGGGACCATCTGGTTTCTTCCGCCGGTCGCCACGTTGGTGCTGGCGGAGGTGGTGCTGGTGATCGCGTTCTTCGAGTACGTCGGTCTCGCCACCGCGCTCGGGGCACGGGTACCCAGCGGTCTCGTCGTCGTGGGCGTGGCCGCAATCGCCGCTGGCGTCCCCTATGACGTCACGGAGGTGGTGTTGGTGGCGTCGGCTTTGGTCGTCAGCGTCGTCAGTCTGGCGACTGCGCGCAGGGACGGGCAGGCGTTGCTGGACATCGCCTCGTCGTTGTTCCCGTTGCTGTATCTCGGGTTGCCGATGGGCGCGCTGCTCGCGGTGCAGTTCACCGCGGGGCGCGAGGCGGTGGTGTTGTTGCTTGCGGTCATCATGTTCAGCGATACGGCGCAGTACTATGGTGGACGCACCTTCGGCCGCACGCCGCTGGCTCCAGCCATCAGTCCCAAGAAGACAGTCGAGGGCGCGGTGTGCGGCGTCGTCGCCGGCGTCGCGCTCACCGTGGCGCTCGCCGGCCCGGCGCTTGGTCAGACGTCGATCGCGCGGCACGTGCTGCTTGGCTCCCTGATTGTTGGATTGGGGATCGCCGGCGACCTCTTCGAGTCGCAGCTCAAGCGGGGCGCCGGCCTCAAGGACGCGTCGAGTCTCATCCCGGGGCACGGCGGGATGCTCGATCGGATCGACAGCCTGCTGTTCGCCGCGCCGGGATATTACGTGTTTTTGCAACTCGGCCGGTTGGCAGGGTAGAGGTAGTCCTCGCGGCCTGCCGGCCGTCTTCACCGCTCGGCCTGACAACGTGAAACGTATCGCCATCCTCGGGTCGACCGGTTCCATCGGCGGCAGCGCGCTGTCGGTCGCTTGTGCCCACCCCGATCGCATTGAAGTGATTGGTCTGGCCGCGGGGCGCAATGTCGTCCGCTTTGTCGAGCAGGTGGAGCGCCATCGACCGCGCGTCATCGCGATGGCAGATGAGGACGGCGTCGCCGCAGTGCGGTCCCGGTTGTCCGACACGGCGACGGGCGGACTCGCCGGCGCCGTGGCCGGGGAAGACGGACTGCGCGCCGTGGCGACCCATCCCGATGTCGACATCGTGCTCTGTGCGACCACCGGTACGACCGCGCTTGACGCCGTATTCGCGGCGATCGATGCCGGCAAGACCATCGCTCTGGCCAACAAGGAAGTACTCGTCATGGCCGGCGGCCTGGTGATGGAAGCGGCGCGGCGAAGAGGGGTGCCCGTGCTCCCGGTCGATAGCGAACACCACGCAATCCATCAATGCCTGCACGGTCGTCCGGATCGAGAAGTCAAGCGGCTGATTCTGACGGCGTCGGGCGGACCGTTTCGCGAGTGGGACGCGGAGCGGTTGCTGGGGGTGACCCCGGCTGACGCCCTGGCGCACCCAACTTGGCGTATGGGTCGCAAGATCACCGTTGATTCGGCCACTCTGATGAACAAGGGATTGGAAGTGATCGAGGCCCGCTGGTTGTTCGACGTAACCGCCGACCAGATCGATGTGGTCGTGCACCCACAGTCGGTGGTGCATTCGTTGGTGGAACTGGTCGATGGGTCGCAGATTGCGCAGCTTGGCGTTACCGACATGCGTCTGCCGATCCAGTATGCGTTTTCGTATCCGGAACGGTGGGAGACGGGACTGCCGTCGCTCGACCTGGCCGAGTGTGTGCCGCTCGAGTTCAGTCGGCCGGACACGGCGCGTTTCCCGTGCCTGGCGTTGGCGTATCGGGCTCTTCGAGGCGGCCCGGCCTTGCCGGTTGCACTCAATGCGGCGAACGAGGTCGCGGTTGAGGCGTTTCTCGACGGGGCGATTCCGTTCACCAGCATTCCGATAATCATCGCGGCCGCGCTCGACGATGTCGAGGCTCGTGGGGTGGCCGCCCCTGCCACGCTCGACGACGTGCGGGCGGTGGACGCCGCCGCTCGTGAGTTGTCTCGGACCCACGCGGGCGGGGTACAATCGAAGCAATGACGAGCCTGCTTGCGTTTCTGTTCGTCCTCGGGGTGCTGGTGTTCGTGCACGAGCTGGGGCATTTCCTCGTGGCGCGGTTTCACGGCGTTCGCTGTCTGACGTTCTCGCTCGGGTTTGGTCCGAAGCTGATCCAGACCAAGCGAGGCGATACCGTCTACTGCGTCAGCGCGATCCCGCTTGGCGGCTACGTCAAGATGGCCGGGGAGAGCGCGGAGGATGAGCGTGAGGGCAAGGACGACGAATTCTTGTCGAAGAGCAAGTGGCAGCGGTTCCAGATCCTGATCGCGGGACCGGCCATGAACCTCATCCTGGCCGTCGTGGTTCTGACTGTCGTCCTGTACCAGGGCGCGCAGGTGCCGGTCTTTCAGGACGAGCCACCGGTCGTCGGATCTGTGACTGACGACTCGCCGGCTGCGACGGCCGATGTGCGTCCTGGCGACCGCATCCTGAGCGTTGCGGGTCGGGATGTGGACACCTGGGAGGAACTGTACAACGCCGTGTACCCGCGCGCTGACCGGGAGATCGAGGTCGTCCTTCGCCGTGACGGCGATGTGCGGTCGATCACCGTTACGCCGGTCGGGCAGACCAAATACAACCTGGGTGATCTGGGTGTGCTGCCGAGCATCTCCCCACAGGTGGCCTCGATGCAGTCGTCGAACTCGGCCGCTCGAGACGCCGGGATCCTGGTCGGTGACGTCATCGAAGGCGTCGAGGGTCGCGCCGTCAACCAGAACTCGTTGATCGAGATCATCAACGAGAACCCGAACATACCGCTGACGCTGCAAATCAGACGCGACGGTGTCCAACACGACATCGTGGTGACGCCCAACCTCGTCGACGGCGTCGGTCTCATCGGCGTGTTTCTCGCTGCCGAGATGCGCACCATCGAGCCGGGGCCGTTCGAGGCGTTTACCATGAGTCTCGAGCAGAACTACGAGTTATCCGCGACGATCTTTGAGACCCTGGCCGGCCTGATCACCCGAGACACCCCCGTCTCGCAGCTCGTGGGGCCGGTCGGCATCGCTCAGGCGTCCGGTGACGCGGCGGAGTTTGGTTGGATCAGCCTGTTTGGCCTTATGGCCTTTATTAGTCTGAACCTGGGTATTCTGAATCTGTTACCGATCCCGATTCTCGATGGCGGTCATATCGCGATCATTGCCATGGAGGGTGTGTCGCGGCGCGACTTCAGCGTCCAGCTGAAGGAGAAGATGTTGCTGGTTGGTTTCGCGCTGCTGATGACGCTGATGGTGACCGTGATCTACAACGATTTGACCCGTGTCGAGTGGATCGAACGCTTCATGGTCTGGCGCTAGTCCCCTTACAGGGGACTAGGTTACCGACGCCTTCCGATCTCTTTCGTCCCCGCTCCTGTTTGCTGGTCTGCCTTCCCGGAATTTACTGTGTCGTTCGTCCGTGCGGAGCCGACTGGTTCCGGGTGGGCGGCTGGCTAGGACCACGCCATGAACTCGACCCTGGCCGGTCTCCGCGCCGAACTTCCGCCGATGGCCAAGCTGGCCACGCCGGTCGTGGTCGCCGAGCTGGGCTGGATCGCCATGGGCGTCGTGGATATTGCCATGGTCGGTCGGCTGGGGCCGGAGGCGATCGGGGCCGTCGGCGTCGGCAGTGTCCTGTTCTTTGCGGTCGCCGTGTTCGGTGTCGGCGTTCTACTCGGGCTGGACACGCTCGTGTCTCAGGCCTACGGTGCGAGGCGTCTCGAGGAGTGTCACCGCTGGCTGTTTCACGGAGGCTGGTTGAGCGTGCTGCTCGCGGTGCCACTGACGGGGGTGACTGCCGTCGTCATTGGCACGCTCGATCGCTGGGGCCTCGACCCGGCGGTGGAGCAATTGGCCGCGCCCTACTTGTCCATTATCCTGTGGAGCATTCTGCCGCTGCTGCTCTATACCGCGTTTCGGCGGTATCTGCAGGCGATGGGGTCGGGGTCGCCGGTCATGCTCGCGCTGGTCAGCGCCAACCTCATCAACATCGCGGCCAACTGGCTGCTGGTGTTCGGTAATCTCGGAGCTCCGCGTCTGGGCGTTGACGGCGCCGCCTGGGCCACCTGCGTGTCCCGCGTCTATTTGGCGCTCTTTCTCCTCTTCGCGATCCTGCGGCACGATCGGCATCAGCGGACCGGCCTGTGGCAGGCGCCGCGGCGTCTGGACCTCGACCGTTTGCGCCGACTGACGGTGCTCGGGTTACCGGCCGCCGTGCAGGTGACCCTGGAAGTCGGAGTCTTCGCGGTGGCGACCGCCCTGGCCGGTCGTCTCGCGCCGGCCACGCTGGCCGCGCACCAGATCGTGCTGAGCGTTGCCGGCGTCACCTTCATGGTGCCGCTCGGTGTCGGCGCCGCCGGCGCGGTGCGTGTGGGCCACGCCGTCGGGCGGCGCGACCCATCCGGTGCCACCGACGCTGGGTGGGCGGCGCTGGTGCTTGGCACCGGATTCATGGCCTGCTCCGGTCTGGTGTTCGTCCTTGCCCCGCAGCCGATACTCCGCCTGTTCACGGCCGAGCCCACGGTCGTCAGCATCGGTGTGCCGCTCTTGTTCGTGGCCGCGCTGTTCCAGCTATTCGATGGATTGCAGGGAGTGGCGACCGGGGTGCTCCGCGGCCTCGGTGATACCCGGACCCCGATGCTGTGGAATCTGGCGGGCCACTGGGCGCTCGGGCTGCCGATGGGCTATCTGCTGTGTTTCGAGCAGGGGTGGGGCGTGCTCGGGCTCTGGGTCGGCCTGTGTATCGGTCTGGTGGTGGTGGGGACCGTGTTGGTGTTTATCTGGTTTCGACGCACGGCCGAGTGGCCGCCAGACGCACGCGAGCGTCCGTAGCCGTGGGGCGTCAGACTGCCACGGAATACCTCCACTACCGGTCGGTCAACACCAGTGCGGTGATCGCCAGGGCCAACCCGGCCATGTCGTGGGACGTAGTGGTTGGCCAGCCAGCCTGCCTCAATTCCGGGACCGCATTGCCCATCACGACCGGGTGGCCGGCGAACGCGAGCATGTCCTGGTCGTTCAAGTTGTCACCGACGGCCATGACCTCTGATGGATTGATGCGCCGCGTTGCGGCCCAGTCGGCCAACGTTGCGCCCTTCGAGCACCCCTCCGCCGTGACGTCGAAGAGAGAGAAGTCCCGCTCTTCGTACTCCGTGAGCGTCAGGGTGACGCGCGCGGCGTACGGCAGGGCGCGGACATGGTCGGCGAGCCGCCGCATCTCCGCCACCCCACCCGTGAACGCGACCTGGACCGGCGCGGCGTCGAACGTGAGGGGAAGTGTGCGGTCGTCTTCGTCATCCAGCGCCTCGTCGAGCGCAGCCAGTTCCGTCATGTAGATGCGGTTGCGCTCGTAATACCACGCCCGCTGGGGATGCGACCAGTCGATCCGCTCCCACACGTACTGTCCGGCGTCGCTGCGGTCGAAAATGAGCGCGGCGCCTCGTCGCACTGGTCGCGTGGCCACGATCAGGTCCCTGGCGAGTTCACGCGGGACGAGGCGCGTCGCCAGTGTTTCACCGTCGGGCGTCTTCACCAGGGCGCCGTTGCTGACCATCAGCACGACTTCTGTCTCGAGTTGGCGAGCAACCGGCTGCGCGTGGTGAAAGGTGCGGCCTGTCGCCAGGATGACCTCGACGCCGCGCTCCGAGGCGGCCTGGATGGCGCGTAGGTTGGCCTCCGGTATCTGACCGGCGGAGTCGAGCAGCGTGCCGTCGATGTCGATCGCGAGGAGTCGAATCGGGTTAGCCGGTGTGCGTGAAGCCAGAGACACGGAAGACGGCGCATTCGTGATCACACCGGGACGCCCTTCTTGTCGTATCGGGTCTCGATGTAGTCGTCGACCAGCCGGACGAACGCGTCAGCCAGTTCGTCGTATGACCCGCGTAGAGTGGTGGTGTGCTCCCCGTCGATGTAGACGGGGCAGGTCGGTTCTTCCCCGGTGCCAGGTAGACTGATGCCGATATTGGCCGCTTTCGACTCGCCAGGACCGTTGACGACACACCCCATCACCGCGACACGCATCTCTTCGACCCCGTCGTACCGGGTCTTCCACACCGGCATCATCTCTCGCACGTGGCGCTGGATCAGTTCGGCCAACGATTGAAAGGTCGTGCTGGTCGTGCGACCGCAGCCGGGACAGGCGGTGATACTTGGTGCGAATGCCCGCAGGCCGAGCGCTTGCAGCAGCTCACACGCGGCGTAGACCTCGTTCCGCCGATCACCGCCAGGGCTCGGTGTCAGCGACACGCGGATCGTGTCGCCGATGCCCTGTTCGAGCAAGACCCCCATGGCCGCCGCCGACCACACCTGACCCTTGAGACCCATGCCCGCCTCGGTCAGTCCGAGGTGCAGGGGCTGGTTCGTCTGCGACGCCAGCTCACGATAGATGGCGATCAGGTCGCGAGGTGACGAGACCTTGCAGGAGATGACGATTTGGTCAGGTCGAAGCCCCGCCTCGATGGCCAGCGCGGTCGACTCGAGTGCCGACCGCACCATGCAATCGTTGATGACCTCTTCAGAGCTTCGGCCAAGGTGCTGATCCGTGTTCTCCTGCATCTTGGTCATGACCAGGTCCTGGTTCAGCGACCCGCCGTTGACACCGATACGCACGGGGGTGCCGTGGTCCCTCGCGATCTGGCAGATGGTCGTGAACTGTGCGTCTCGCCGTGACCCAGTCCCCACGTTCCCGGGGTTGATCCGGTACTTGTCGAGCGCGGCGGCGCACCCGGGGTACCGGGACAGCAGCAAGTGCCCGTTGTAATGAAAGTCGCCGATCAACGGCGTCCGGCACCCCCGGTCACGCATGCGGCGCTTGATCTCCGGGACCGCCTCGGCCGCGGCCGAGGTGTTCACCGTGATGCGGACCAGCTCCGAACCGGCGTCGGCCAGTTCCACGCATTGTGTGGCCGTTGCTTCCGCATCGGCGGTGTCGGTGATCGTCATCGACTGCACCGCGACGGGCGCGCCCCCGCCGATCTGAATATCGCCGACGCGGACACCGATAGTCCGATGAAGTGTGGTGATAGGCATGCGTGGGGGGTGGGTGCTCACGTGACCGTGTCGGTCACACCGGACATGCTGCCCATGGCCGCCATGCTGGCAACACCTGGCATGATATCACTGAGGCGCGGCTACTTCGGCGCGTCCTCCGGCGGTGTCGGAGACTCGCAAATCAGGTGTGTCGGGCCGTCCGCCGGGCGCCGCGTCGCATCGCTCGGAAAGTCGAACGCGCCGCTTCGATCGCCAGGTCGACATGGGTGTTTGAGTGCGCACCCGACAGAAACCAGCCTTCGAATTGCGACGGCGGCGGGTAGATGCCGCGGGCGAGCATGCCCCGAAAGAACCGCGCGTAGGCGGCCGTGTCCGCACGAGTTGCCGACTCGTAGTCTCGCACAGGTGTGGTCGTGAAGAACGGTGTGAGGACCGAGCCGTGGGCGTTGAGGTGCAGGTCGATGCCGGCTTGGCGGGCGGCGTTTGCCAACCCGGCGGCGAACCGCTCGCCGAGCCGATCCAGTTTGCGGTACAGCTCCGGCGTCAACTGCGACAACGCCCAGAGCCCGGCGGTCATCGCCAGCGGGTTGCCGGACAGGGTGCCGGCTTGATACACCGGCCCGACCGGCGCGACTTGCTCCATCAAGTCCTTGCGTCCGCCATACGCGCCAACCGGCAAGCCACCCCCAATGATCTTGCCGAGGCAGGTCAGGTCCGGGCGAACGCCGAACCGTTCCTGCGCGCCGCCTGGGCCGGCCCGGAACCCGGAAATCACTTCATCGAAGATCAGAATCGCCCCGTGCCGTTGAGAAAGTTCGCGGAGTCCTGCCAGAAAGCCGGCCTCCGGGGGGACGACTCCCATGTTGCCCGCGAGGGGCTCTACGATCAGCGCGGCCACGCGATGCCGGTGTTTCTTGAACAGGCGGTCGACCGAGGCGAGGTCGTTATACCGAGCCACCAGGGTGTCGGCGGCGACGGCACGTGACACACCAGGGCTGGTCGGCACGCCCAACGTGGTGGCGCCGGAGCCGGCCTGCACCAGGAACGCGTCTCCATGGCCGTGATAGCACCCCGCGAACTTGATCATCCGCTCGCGCCCGGTGGCGGCGCGCGCGAGGCGTAACGCGCTCATCGTGGCTTCCGTCCCGGAGTTCACGAAGCGTACACGCTCGATCGACGGCATCAGGCGCCGGACGGCCTGGCCCAGGTCCACCTCGAGGGCGGTCGGAGCGCCGAAGCTGGTGCCTCGTGCGGCCGCGTCTGAGAGCACGCGGGTCAGCCCGGCCGGGGCGTGCCCGTGAAGCAGCGGGCCCCACGACATGACGAAGTCGATATACGAGCGGCCATCTTCGTCGACGAGACGGGCGCCACGCGCCCGACGGATGAACGGCGGGGTGCCGCCGACTGCCGAGAACGCCCGAACCGGACTGTCGACTCCACCGGGAAGTATGCGTTTGGCCTGGGCAAACAGGCGGCTCGAGTTGCCACGCGTGGAAGCAGCCATGGCGGGAAACGATATCATGGCCGGGGCGCGTCCCTCGGTCGGGCCACCGGGGCTTCACCCAGGGGGTGCACGTCATCCTTCTATCGACAGAGGACCATGCTAGAGCCCTGCGACATTTGTGCCTCGTCCGAAATGTACCCGGTGCTCGAGGTGAGTCTGATCGGGAAGAGGCGGGTCCACGTGCATCGGTGTCGAAGTTGTGGTTTTCGGCAGATTCGTCCGCGGCTGACCGCCGACGAGATCAAGGCGTTGTATCCCAGCGACTATTTTGATGCCGGGTCCCCAGTCGGGTACGCGGACTATGCGCGCGAGTTTCAGCGGCGCCAGCGCGAAGCGTATTTCTTGAACCGATGGCTTCGGCGTCTCGGGTCGGAGGGGCGACTGCTGGAGGTTGGGTGCGCGCTCGGTTTCCTACTGACAGGTCTGAAACGTTCCGGCTGGCGCGTCGAGGGTGTGGACGCGTCGGCGTTCGCGGTGCACTACGCCAGCACGCGGTACGGCATCGACGTGGCCTGCGCGACCCTCGAGGAAGCCCGGTTTCCGGATGCGGCATTCGACGTGGTCATTCAGAAGGATCTACTCGAGCACGTGGCCGACCCGAGAGCGCATCTCGAAGAAACCCGACGGGTGCTACGACCGGACGGATGGTTGCGCCTGGTGACACCCAACGGTGAAGCGAATCTGCGCCCTCTGATCGCCGCATCGGGGATGACCGGTGGCCGCCCGCTTCCGGTCCTGGACCAGGGGCACCTCTCGTTCTTCCGCCGTCGACACTTGCGACGGCTGTTCGAGGAATGTGGTTTCCGGTGCCACCGCATGCGAATGATCGGTATCACCCGAGGGCTGAGAGCCCTGGGATGCCTCCCGGGGCAGCGGCGCTTTGTTCGGTCGGCACCATCGGTCGAGACGACATCGAGCCCAAGCGAGCCCATCGTCGCCGCGGAAGACAGCGCTGCGGGGTTTGAGGACCTGTCCGCGCGTATCGACCGAGATATTGCCCGGCGTCACAGTGGACTCAAGAGTTGGACTCCGTATTTTCACTATCACCGAGCCATGAAGCAGGTGGACTCCCTTCCGGCTTGGTGCGAAGTGGGGTACGACTTCGAATGTCTCCTCCAGCGTCTGTAGCGTGGTGGCTCCTCCGAAGCCCCGCGCGAACCGTGACCCGCTACCCGCTTCGATCACGCCGGGCCTGCCCGCCGAAGCTCGCGCGGACCCACGCGCGAGCGAAGGCGGGTTGATCGGGTTCGAGCCAGAATGCCAGAATGTACCGG
>CAUZAY010000084.1:0-14543 GCA_963577695.1 Vicinamibacteria bacterium
TCTCAAGAAACGTCGAATGTGGCCAGTATCGATCCAGAGACGCTGGCCGTGCAGCCGATCTTCGAGCACCCCTTCATAGACGGATTCGCCGCAAGCACGACAGCCATTCAGATCGGCAACGAGATGTGGCTGGGCACCTACCGTGGGGAACGGATCGCGTATTTCCCGGTGCGCGACTAGAGGCGACGGCCTCGGTCCTGTGGCGCAGGCCATCGGGCCTGCGATCGCACGGCTAAAGCCGTGCGCCGCGGCGCCCCAAGGGGGCCAGTTATTCTAGTCAGAGCCCTAAGTTGCCTCAGGAGACAAGAAGGGACCCTCCGTGTCAGATGAGGACGTCGCCGCACACTACACGAGCGCCGGGTTACTGGCCGCTATCCGCGACGGCGTCGCGAAACTGGGGAAGACACCGGCCACAGTTACGGGCGAGGATCTGGCCCCGGTAGACGAGTTCCACGTCGGGGGGCGACAGGCCTCGGAGCATTTTCTCGGGCAACTCGGCTTGACCCCGGACCAACACGTACTCGATGTCGGATGCGGCCTCGGAGGCAGCGCGCGATTCGCGACCACCCGGTATGGCTGTCGCGTGACTGGCCTCGATCTCACGCAGGAGTTTGTCGCGACCGGCAAGGTCTTGTGCGATTGGGTTGGCCTTGTCGATCGGGTCTCGCTGCGGCAGGGCAGCGCTTTGGCCATGCCTTTCGACGCGGAGGCCTTCGACGGCGCCTACATGCTGCATGTGGGCATGAACATCGCCGACAAGGACCGGCTGTGCGCAGAGGTGCATCGGGTGCTTCGACCCGGTGCCTGCTTTGGCATCTACGACCTGATGCGTAATGGGGAGGGAGAGCTGGCCTACCCCGTGCCCTGGGCCTCCACCCCCGAGACCAGCGTCGTCGAGACCCCGGAAGGCTACCGGCGCGCGCTGCGGACGGCCGGGTTCATCGTCACGGCCGAGCGTAGCCGGGCCGACTTCGCCCGAGAGTTCTTCGCCACCCTCAAGGCGCGCACCGCCGCCGCTGGCGGGCCAGCCCCGCTCGGCTTGCACATCCTAATGGGCGAGACCGCGCCGCGCAAGATCGCGAATATGGTGGGTAACATCGGGAGCGGCACCATCGCTCCGGTGGAGATCCTGGCCCGGAAGGCCCCGTAGCGGCGTCACGAGCCGCCACCTACCGCAGGCTACCGCTCGGCGTTGCGTGACCCGGCCAGGATATTCGGGAGTCCGTAGTTGCCTTCGTGGCAGGCGTACTCGTAGAGCGGACCGTCGCCCGTCGTCCATGGGGACGAACCAGACCAGGGGGTCGTCCACGTATTTTCATCCGCGACCGTGAACTGGTAGTCGAGCGTATCCGGCCCGACGCGGGTAAATCGCTCCACCACGCGCTGGGCCCCACTGAGATGCCAATTCGTGCCTCCCTGCGGGCCATCAGGGCCAGAAAGAAACAGGTAGGCGCGACTGCCGAAGTGTGTGGTTTCGATCACGAGCGTGTCGCCCTCCCAGTGCCCCCGTGAGTCGCCCGCGTACTGATCGATGCGCGGGTCGATGTGGGAACGCCCGTCCAGCGGGATGAAGCGCACATCGTGGATGTGTTCCTGGACGATGGCGACGACATCCGGTGTCTGCACGATCAGGTAGTTGTTGTTGTAGGCGGTGGGCAACGACGGCACACCGCGATACCAGATACACCGATCGCCCACATCGAACTGGGTGTAGGAGTCGGCGGGCGCGAGGCCTTCCCGCACGTCTTTGAGGTGACGACGCTCGGGTGAGTTGATGCGACGTTCGGCGGCCGCCGTCAACGCCGGCAGCCGACCATTGGGCGGATCGACGATCAGCGAGGTGCGGCGGGTGGGGACGACGGTTGTCCCACGATCGATCCAAAAGCTGTTGTAGGCTCCGATCGACCCGCCAACCGGGAGCGGTTCGGTGCGGACGGCACTGGGCGCGTTGGCGCGGGCGTTGCCCGCGGCGACCCGTTGCTCGACTTCCGCCGCTTCTTCCTCTGACAGGAACTCTTTGTCCGCCTGACCCACCGGCCGTTGCAGCGGCGTCACCGTGGCGCTGCTCCAGACCCCTCCGATGTCCGGGGCGCCCCAGGCTGTTCGGGGCATCGCGGCGCCGTCGCCCGGCGTTGCCTGGGCCCACACGACCGCTGGGCACAGAGTCACGCATAGTGCCAACGTCAGCGCGCGGACTGGATCAATCGGTCGGAGTACACGTGTCATCGCAGAGTCCTTTGCAGGTGAAGACCGGCCCTCGAGTGCCATCACGTGCTCGCGGTCTGGTCGGTCGAGGCTATCGTCCCTCGCAAGCCCTTGGCCTGTCTAGCACCCCGCGGTAAGATGGCGCCCATGAACAGACGAATGCTCCAGTCGACGTGCACGTCCGTCGTAGCGCTGTTCCTGACGGTGACCCCCGCCACGGCTCAGGCCCCGGCGGGCGACCCCCCGCCGCGGACGGCGTGGGGTGCGCCGGATCTGAACGGCGTATGGGATTTTCGTACCCTGACACCGTTCGAGCGTCCGGCCGAGCTGGCCGACCAGGAGTTCTTCACCGACGAAGACGCGGCGGCCTTCGAGGCCGATCGGCTGGCCGAGTTCGCGGTGCGCGACGACCAGGAACCGGCGGACATCGTCGGGAACTACAATCAGTTCTGGTTTGACCCCGGCAACAGAGTCAGCGAGACCAACCAGACGTCGCTGGTCGTTGACCCCCCGGACGGGCGCGTGCCGTCGTTGATTGCGGCCGCCGCGGCCAAGGAAGAGGCGGCGCGGCTGGCCCGAGAAGGTGTCGATCGTCACTCGCCGACCTATGGCGGGTTCGTCGACGATCTTGGCTCTGGGATGTTCGCCGTGCGGTGCATCCTCGGCTTCAACTCCGGTCCGCCGATGACTCCGGCCGGCTACAACCAAAACGTTCAGGTAACCCAGACCGAAGACCACGTTCTCCTCCTCAACGAGATGGTGCACAGTTCGCGGGTCATACCGCTCGACGGCCGACCGCACCTGCCAGACGGCGTCCGGCAGTGGATGGGCGACTCACGAGGTCACTGGGAGGGCGACACCTTGGTGGTCGACACGACCAATTTTTTGCGCGAGACGAGCTTTCGGGCCGGTGTCACGACGTCGGACCTGCATCTGATCGAGCGCTTTACGCGTGTGTCGGACGGGACGTTGCTCTACGAGGTGACGGTCGAGGATCCAAACACGTGGGCGCAGCCCTGGACCTATCGCATTCCGATGGTCCAGAGCGAGTTCCCGCTGTTCGAGTACGCCTGCCACGAAGGGAACTACGGCCTCTACAACATCCTCGCCGGGGCTCGCCAGCAGGAAGCCGTGGCCGAGGCGGCGGCTTCGAGGTAGCAGAGGCGACGGCTCTCCCATCTCCGACTCATGCGAATCCCGCTCGTCGTGCTGGCCGTGGGACTGGGCGTGGCCCAGTTGACGATGGCTGATGAGTTGCCCGGCGACATCATCGGTTTGTGGGATACCGGCGATGGCGCTCACGTGGAGATGTATGAACGTGACGGTCTGTATCACGGCAAGTTCATGCACTTCTACGAGGAACCGCCCGCCGGCGGCGTCGACGCGGAGAACCCCGACCCCGCCCTTCGAGGCCGCCCCCTCGTCGGTGCCGATTTCATCCTGAACTTCGTGTTCGATGGCAAGAAATGGAAGGACGGCCGGATCTACAACCCGGAGAACGGCAAGCATTACAAAGCTGACCTCGAGCTGGAGGACGGTGTTCTCAAATTACGAGGCTGGCTCGGCGTGCGCCTGCTGGGCCGCACCGTGAAGTGGACGCGCATCGACATCCAGTGAGTGCGCGTCAAATGCAGCGGGGTCTTTGCCGCAGGCGGCTGAAAGGGTCCGAGGAGATTTTCTGACGAGGCCTCTGTGTGCCAAGGCGTAAGGAGGGAGCAGCCAGGCGGGCTGTGACCGACGAAGCAACGCCGCCACACGGGCGCCTCGTCGGAAAACCTAGGGTGAGACGGTCCCGGTGAACTGGATGCGTATCTGCGGACGCACCTGCATGAGGCCGAGCATGACCACGGGTGGTTCGACGCCGTAGGTCGTCATGTCGAGGCGCACGTCACCCTCGATTTTGACACCCTGTCCGGACGGGGTCAGGGAGATCGGGAAGGTCACGGGCTGGCTGGCGTCGAGGATAGTGAGCGTGCCCGTGGCCTCCGCCCCTTGCCGAGACGTCTCGTAGCTCTCGAGTTGGAAGGTGATTTCGGTGAAGTCGTCCGGCCTCAGCGCGGTCAACAGGTGCTCGGTCATCTCCTCATTCGGACACGCGAACTCGCTGACGGGCACCGTGAGCGTGGCTGCCTGCACTCCATTCGCGAAGCCAGGCGCCGCCGTGCCGGAGCCGGGCGTTACTTGAGCCGAGCCCGTCACGGTACAGGTCCATCCTCGTATCGTCGACGTCCCCGACACGGTGAAATCGATGTCGGACTGCGCGATCGCTGGAGTGCTGTAGAGCAGCGCTACACTGGCCAACAGCACGATTACGAATCGTCCGATGCCCATTCGAGGCGATATCCTCACTACCGACATTTGCATCGTCCTCCGAGAGTGTGGCCGTCGCACGGCCACCGGCGCGCGACAATGCGCGGCCGCGGTCGAGGAGTGGGGCACTCGGGGTCCCCGCGGAGCGGCCGCGTGGGGTCCGGGGCTCAGCCCCGTCTAAGTAAGACGCCTACAGTCCGAAGCCAAACTCGTTGTGACGCATCATGATCGGATTCTTGCCCTCCATCACGAAGCGAGAGGTGATCTGATCGGTGCTCGTCGTACGGGTCTGACGCATCGCCATCTGGAATTCGTTGAGGATCAGCTGGATGACTCTGTCCACGCCGTCCTCGCCGAACCCGCCGAGTCCCCAGACGTAGGGGCGCCCGATACCCACCGCGTCGGCGCCCAGCGCCAGCGCCTTGAAGATGTCGTTGCCGCGGCGCACGCCACTGTCGATCATGACGGGCACTCGACCGCGGACCGCACCCACCACCTCCGGCAAGGCGTCGATAGACGACCACATACTGTTCACCGCCCGGCCACCGTGGTTCGAGACGAAGATGCCGTCGGCGCCGTGCTCGATCGCCATCTCGGCATCTTCGGCCGTGACGATGCCCTTCAGGATGACCTTCATGTCGCTGGCGTCTTTGAGTCGCTTCACATAGTCCCAAGTGTAGGGCGGACGCGGACCGGCGGGCCCCTCCAGCCCGGCGCGCATCGGCCGCTGATAGTCAGGCCGATGGTTGTGGCATTGCTGGCAGAGTTGAGAGTCGGTGCCCTCGCCGGACAACGTGCGTCGCTGTAGTTCCCGGTTGCTCCCGCCCAGCAGGTCGATGGTCCACACCAGGGCGGGGCACCCCGCGCCCGCCACGCGGTCGATGACCCGTTTGTTCACATTCCAGTCGGGCGTCGTGTAAATCTGAAACCAGTGCGGCTCACCACGCGCCTCGGCAATCTCGTCATATGACTGCGAGCTTTGGTGCGATTGGATCTGCAGCACGCCTCGCGCGCGAGCGGCCCGGGCCGCGCCGCTCTCGCCCTGTGTGTGGTACGCCTCGAGGCTCGCGACGGGACACAGAAACAGCGGCGAATCCCATCGTCGCCCAAACATTTCCACCGACGTATCGAGTCGGGTCGCCGGCTCGGCCCCGAGACGCCGGGGGCGCAGCATCAGACGCTGGAACCCCTCTCGGTTCGCCTTGCGCGTCTCGTAGTCCTCCACCCCCATGTGCAGGTAGTCCCAATGCTGAGGCAGATTGTTGGCATGGGCCGCGCGTTCAAAATCCCAGATGTTGACCGCGTCGTCGACCGTTTCGATGAGTTGTCCGGTCAGTTGGTCTTCCAGCGCATTTTGCGGCGGCATCACGGGATCTTGCACGGCCTGGGGACGGCCCTGAGCCGAAGACGGGAACGGCATCTCCGCTCCACACCCTGGACAGCGCATCCCGCCGGGCACAGAACCGGGCCGCGACTCGTGCGCCAGTACCTCCTGCCAGGCGGCCGGCAGGCCCTGATACGCCAGACCCAGCAAGGGGCTCGCCGCCAACAGTTTGACCAACTGCCGCCGACTCGCCGCGCGCTGCGAGAGACCTGTCTGTGATCCTCGTCCAGTCATCGTTGACTCTCCTCGAATGTCGCGATTGTGGGAATCGTCATGCCCACCTACGGCGGTGTCACGCGACCGCGCCGGTCGCGAACCGAGTGGTCCCGGCTGGGGGTTCGGTCCGCAAAGTGTAAACGAACGGTGGCCGAATGCACCAGTCGCACCAATGTTTTCGCGTTGACACGCTTGGCGCCACTTCGTACGCTGAGTTCCATTCTGGGAAGGAGACCTCTCATGCTCAATCGTCGACGGGCGTTCAGCGCCCTTGCAAGTCTTGTGGTGGCGGCGCTGGTGGCCGCGCCCGCCGGGGCTCAACAACGCGGCGCGCCGGCGCCACCGCCCGGCCCCACGATGGAACAGGCGCTCTCTGCCCTCGACGCCGCCCGCGGCGCTGCGGACACGGCCGGCGTCAAGCTGAGCTGCGCCGTCGTCGATTCACGTGGCGACCTCATCGCCCTGGCCAGGATGGACGGCGCGCGGTTCTACACCACTGATGTTGCCCGTGGGAAAGCCGCGCTCTCGGCCATGTTTGGACAGCCGAGCGGCAACCTGGGCACTTTCGCCTCGAGCCCGGCCTTCCAGAACTTCAACGAAGCGGCCCAGACGCCGCTCTATCCATTTCAGGGCGCACTGCCGATCACCCGAAACGGTGAGACGATCGGCGCCATGGGCTGTAGCGGAGCGTCGTCGCAGCAGGACGAAGATGCGGTCAGCGCGGCGCTGGACCGGTTTTGAGGACTGGTTTGAGGAGATGACGCAATGAAGAGCCTCCGATACTTGTCCGCCTTGCTCCTCCTCGGCGCGCTCACCGGCACCGTCGGCATCGCCCAGGGACCGGTCGAGGCGCTGACGCTGGCCGAAGCCCTGGCCCTGATCGACGCCACCGAGACGGCGGCGGCCGCGAAGAACCTGCAACTCAGTGTCGCCGTCGTCGACGGCCGCGGCGACCTTATCGCCGTGACGCGGCTGCCCGGAGCGCGACCCACCACCACCGATACCGCCATCGGCAAGGCCATGGTCTCGGCCATGACCGGTCGCCCGAGCGCCTCGACGACCGGACAGGGGCAGAATGCGCTGTATCAGAACCTGAACGACAGCACCGGTGGGCGACTCCGGTTCTTCCAGGGCGCGGTGCCGATTCTGCGAGACGGCTACACGGTGGGGGCCATCGGGGCCAGCGGCGCGTCGGCGCAGGACGACGAGGACGCGGTGACGGCCGCGTTGCGGGCCGTCGGAATCCGGTAAGGACACTGACCAAAATAACCTTGCCAACTGGGGCGTCGCGGCGCCGTCTGACAAGGCGTGAGGAGCGCGCATACCGGGAGTATCTAAGTGACGAACAACGATGGTGGGCGCGCTGCCCCGGCGGCCCAGTTGGCAAGGTTATTCTGGTCAGTGTCCTAAGTAGCGTCAGTGTGCCTCTCGAACCCAATACCACCCTCGGGGCGTACACCGTCACCGCCAAGATCGGCGAAGGCGGCATGGGAGAGGTGTATTAGGCCATCTGTTTCCTGGACCATGAAGACAATGTGGACGTGCTGCGCGGTCGGGAGTAATGTCGTCGATTCGGTCTCAGCTACAACGACGGGCCCTACGTCGTGTTCATGCACAAGCGGCCGGACCTGCTGGATGGGGATGATGAGATAGTCGTCGTGCGGATGGGGGGCATCGATCCAGAACGGGTCGGGAGCGTCCTGAATCGATTGTCGCAGGGTCTGACGACGACCGGCCGAGTCGGTACCGGCGGTCTGGTCTACGAAGAGATCAACAGCGGGTGCTCACCCTGGTCGAGACCTACCCCGAGGGCGCCCGCGCGTTTCTCAGCACGTTCCTGGGTTTGTGACCAGCGTGGGGAGGGAAACGGGGGCGGCGCCCCATCGGGACGAGCCCCCATTCCTTGAACGACGCGTTAGTGCGTATCCCGAGCGCCTCCGCCTTCGACCGGCAGCGCCATCGCCGCTAACCCGTTTCGCAGCTGGATGATGATGAACTGCCGAACCTCGTGCGTCCAACTCGACGTCCCGTAGCGCGTGAGGCTCGGAATCTCCACGGACCCGATCCGGTGATGGCCCCGCGCCCGCAAGCTCGCCAGAGGATACACTGGACCACTCACGGAAAAGGTCGTTGTCTGCTAGGAGGTGTCTATGAGGTGGCTCAAGTTGGTCATCGGTGTGACGCTCGCGTGCAGCGTGTTCTCCCTCGCCGGCATGGCGCAGACGCGCGCAGCCACCGCCCGTCCAGCCGATCGCGTGCAACCATTCAACCAACTGGCTGGCCCGAGAATTGACGTGCCCGCAGGTCCTGAAGGAATAGCCCCGCTCAGGGAGTTCTGCCCTGAGCGCACCGACACCTGCCGGAATTATTGGGCCTACACCATCCACTTCGTGCGGAACTACACGATTCCGCTCCGCGACAAAGAACTGCTCATTCTACGGACCGCGTGGCTCTCTCGTGGTGACTATGTGTGGGGGCGGCACAACCTCATGGGGCAGGACGCCGGGCTGACCGAAACGGAGGTCGCGCGTATCACCGACGGACCGGATGCGGCGGGCTGGAGCGACTTCGACGCGGTGCTGCTCAGAGCGGCCGATGAGCTGCACACGAGCCGCTTTATCTCCGAGGAGACGTGGCGCGCCCTCGGTGAGCGGTACACCCAGGACCAGCTCGTCGAGCTTGTGCTGATCGTTGGGAACTACACTCAGCTCACAATGTTTCAGAACACCCTCGGCGTGCAGCTCCCGCCCGACGTGGAGGGGCTTCCGCAGGACTCCGTTCGGTGACCGGGCGGTGGCAGCGTCGAGAAAACCGTGAGGACCAGAGTTTCTGTCATGTCGCGCGTGCGTCAGGCGTTCCCGCGGGAACGTCGTTGCACGACGCGGTCGCGGGTCCCGGGTTGATTAGGTGAGGAGGAAACGTCATGAGAGTCATTGCAGCCGTTGTAGGGTTTGTAACGTTACTCGCGGCGAGTCCCGTGCAGGCGCAAGGCACCGCGGTGTCGTCGGAGCCCTTCAAACTCGGGACCTTTCAGATCGAGGCGGGCCCTCAGGTCGGCATCGTCCTGCAGGACCGGTACATCATTGAACTGGACCGCGCTAACGAGGCCTTGCAGGTCGACCCCGCCTTCGCGCGGGTCTCCATGCCAGCCGACATGCTGGAGCTCATCGGGCAGTATGATTACGGACTCAAGTATCGGCTCTACGAGATCGTCACCGATGCCGTGACGCACAATCGGCTGAGCGGTCAGCAGAGGCCCCCCTACATCCACGAGGTGGATGACATCCGCACCCTGGCCCCAATTCTCTATCCAGGCAAGATCCTGAACGCGGCCGGCAACTTCTACAGTCACGTGTGCGAGGGGTGCAGCGCGGAAGAACAGGCGGAGAGCGACCGGGAGCACCGGGCGAATCGGGGTATCCCGTATCTGTTCCTCAAGCCGTCCCGAGGCGCCGTGATCGGGACCGGCGAGTCGGTCATCATTCCGCCCGGTCGGGAGCGCATCGACTGGGAGGTAGAATTCGGTACGGTCATCGGCCGGCCGGCCAGCTACATTTCGGCCAATGAGGCCCAGGACTATGTGTTCGGCTACATGGTGACCATCGACATCTCCGATCGGGGTGGGCGGCCCGAGCCGCGTTCTGACTGGTTCGTCGGGAAGGGACACGACTCGTTCGCGCCCCAGGGGCCGTGGATCGTGCCGAAGGAGTTCTACGGCGATCCGATGGAGCGGCTCCACCAGCAGCTGACCATCGATGGTGTGACGGTGCAGGAGGCTGGGGCCAGTGACATGATCCACTCCATCTGGGAGTTGATGGAGTACGCCTCATCCATCATCACGCTGTTTCCCGGTGATGTACTCAACAGCGGCACCTCGGGCGGTACTTCGTCCGGCGCGTTCGCCGAGGGTACCCGATCGGGCTACCTGCAGGCGGGGGAGCTGATCGAGGCCAGCATCGACGGTATCGGCACGCTCCGGATGCCGACGGTGGCGGGTGACCCGCTGCCAGACGACCTCACTGGATCTCAGCTCCCGCCCGCTAGCAGCAACCGGTGAGCAGGCGTCCGGTGTTCGGGTCGTCTGACGAGCGAAGCCGTCACTCCGGTCACCGGAGCCACGGCTTCATTCGTCCACGTTTTACACGTGGCAGGATGCTGAAGAACGACAAGAGGGGTTCTCTGGCAAGCCGTTCGTGTGGCAAGGCGCAAGGAAGGAGCATGCAGGTGGCATGTGACCGACGAGCCAACGCAGTCCACACGGACGGATCGCCCGAAAACCTCTAGTGGCCGTCGCCGCCGGGGGCGGCACTCGGCATCGCCACCGCGGCGATGCCGTTGGCCAGCTGCACGATGATGTACTGGTGCCCGTCGTGCACCCAGCTCGACATGCCATACCGGGTGACGCCCGGGATCTCGATACCGCCGACCCGGTCGCCGGTCTGCTTGTCATAGGCGTAGAGCATCGGGGTGTTATCGGCGCTGAGTCCGCCGGCGACCAGCATCGTCGGGGTCACGACCATGGCCGTGTTGCCGCCACGGCCTCGGTTGACCTCGATCCCGTCTAGCCCCTGCACCAGCGGGTGATTCCGGATGCGGTCCTGCTGCGCCTGGGATGCGTCCGCGTAAGGAACGGCCCAGAGGTGGTCGCCGGTGTTGACGTCAATCGCCGTGATCCGGCCGACCGGTCCCTTCCAGATCGGCAGCCCGTCGATGGTGAACTGCTCGATGCTGCCCCGCACGGTGGTGGACACCGCCGCATAGTTGCTGTGGGTCGTGCCCGACTGCTCGAGTTCGTCGAGCGGCGAGTCGACCGCCGGCATGATCTGCAACCGGAAGCAGTTGCTCTGTGAGCTGGTGAAGATGATCCCGTTGACCGGGTCACCTACCGCCGGTCCCGTGATATTGGTGCCGCCTCCGCCGCCCGGGCAGTTCCAGGCCGGGCCGGCTGGGTCGTCGATAGTGGTGGGCGGATCGAACAGCCCGTTGAACAGGTTGTTCTCCAGCGCCACCTGCCGCGCCATCTCCTTGATCTCCGGCGTGTAGTCGATCAGGTGGTCCTCGGTGCGACCTTGGAGGTCGTACGGCGCCGGTCGGGTGGGGAACGGCTGCGTCAGCGACAGCTTCTCACCCGGCACGTTCGACGCCGGCACCGGGCGCTCGTCGATCGGCCAGATCGGCTCGCCGGTCTCGCGGTTGATGGCGTAGAGGAACGACTGCTTGGTGGCCTGGAACAGGCCCTTCACCTCGCGCCCGTCGACCGTTACGTCCATCAAGACGGGCGCCGTCGGCGTGTCGTAGTTCCAGATGTCGTGGTGCACCATCTGGTAGTGCCACCGCCGTTCACCGGTGTCGGCGTCGAGGGCGAAGATGCTCGTGCTGAACAGGTTGTCGCCGGGGTGGTGTCCCCCGTAGTAGTCGATGGTGGCCCCGTTGGTCACGATGTACACCAGCCCGAGCTCGGGGTCGGCCGACATCGGCGCCCAGGAGGACACGTCGCCGATGGTTTGCCACGCGTCGTTCTCCCAGGTCTCGTGCCCGACCTCGCCGGGCCGTGGCACGACGTGGAACTTCCACTTGAAGTCGCCGGTGCGCGTGTCGTAGCCGAGGATGTCGCCCGGGACGTTCTCGACCCGGGTCTGCAGATACCCCTGCTCGGCGGAGTTGCCGACGACCACGGTGTCGTTGACCACGATCGGCGGAGACGACGCGGTGACATAACCGATTTCGATCGGGATACCCTGACCGGCGTCATACGGCCGGTCCATGCTGATCCACGGGCCCCAGTCGGAGATCAGGTCCTCGACCAGGTCGACCGTGCCACTCGGCTCGAAGCCGTCGATCGGCACCCGGCGGCCCCAGTTCTCGATGGGTTCGCCGGTGTCGGCGTCCAGCGCGTGGAGGAAGAAGGCCGGCGAGGTGATGAAGATCACGCCCCGTCCGTCGATCTCGGTATAGGCGATGCCCTTGCCGTAGCCCTTCCGCATCGAGTAGTCGTGGCGGAAGGTGCTCGGCTCCCGGAAGCTCCAGATCAGGTCGCCGTTCGATGGGTCGAGCGCCACCACGTGACGCCGGTCGCCGGCCACCGTGATCATCTTGCCGTCCACATACGTGGGCGTGGCCCGCGCCGTGCTGGGCCCGAAGCTGGTCGCACTCCACTCCCACACGACCTCGAGATCGTTGAAGTTCTCCGCGGTGATCTCGTCAGCAGGGGTGTACCGAGTGTGCCAGGCGTCGCCGCCCAGATAGGTCCATTGTCCGTCCGCGGTTCCTGGCCCCTGGGCCGTCGCAGCGCTCGGCGCGAGCAGGCCGCAGGTCACGGCCAACACGAGCCCGAGTCCGAGTGTCACAGTGCGAGTGGCCCTACGTCGTGGGTCGGCTTTCATGGCAGTAACTCCTGTAGTCTGGTCCACGCATCCGAGCACCCGAGCGCGGTAACCGCGCAGCCATGGTAGCAGCCGGCACGGACATATGCGACCGAGCGGACACTTTGACGGGGGTGGAACGGAGCGGGCTCAGGCCGTCGTGCGGTCCACCCACTGCGCCATCTGTTCGTTGTAGCGCTCTCCGACCGCCGCGTCGGGAGGAAACAGCGTCTCGAGCTGGGTCATCTCGGTCGGCGAGAGCGAGATCTCCACCGCAGCGGCGTTGCTTTCGAGATACGCGCGCCGTTTCGTCCCTGGAATGGGAACGATATTGTCGCCCTTGGCGAGGAGCCAGGCGAGGGCAATCTGTGACGGGGGCACCGCGCGCTCCGCGGCGAACACCTCGAGATGTTCCAGCAGCGTACGGTTCGTGGCCAAGTTGTCGCCCTGGAAACGCGGCAGCCGTCTCCGCAGGTCTTCATCGTCAAGGGGGTCGAGGCTGGAGACACGCCCGGAGAGGAAGCCACGACCGAGTGGACAGAACGGCACGAAGGTGACCCCAAGCTCGCGGCAGACCGGCAGGACCTGTGTTTCCGGGTCACGCCACCATAGTGAATATTCGCTCTGGACGGCCGTGATCGGGTGGACATCGTAGGCGCGACGAATGGTTGCCGGCGCCGCCTCAGACAGTCCGATGTGCCGGACCTTGCCGGCCCGGACCAGTTCGGCCAGGGTGCCGACCGAGTCCTCGATCGGGGTCTTCGGGTCGACGCGGTGGAGATAGAAGAGATCGATGACGTCGATCTTGAGACGTTGCAGGCTCTCGTCGCACGAGCGACGGATCTCTTCCGGCGACCCGTCGAGACCGCCCGGACGCCCCACGGCGGCCGCCTGAATGCCACACTTGGTGGCAAGTACGACGTCCTCTCGCCGGTCGGGGATGACTCGGCTAAGTAGTAGCTCGTTGGCGCCGTTGCCGTAGATGGCGGCAGTATCAAGAAAGTTGACCCCGAGGTCGAGGGCCCGATTCAGCGTCTTGACCGACTCCTCGTCGTTGCCGGGGCCGTAGCTCTGCGACATGCCCATGCAGCCGAGGCCAATCGCGGAGACTGCGATGTCGCTCTTTCCCAATGGTCGTCGCTTCATGGGCTGATCTTACCCGGGCGACCTGAGTCGTCCGTGGGGTTCAGCGGGCGCCGGCGATTCACCACGACTCGCACGGCTTGACGGCTGACCGCGCCGCTCCCAGTGGCGGTATACTCAGGTACTTTTCAACCTCGTCTGTTTGTGGGCCCGAGGAGGGCCAGGCCGACCATCTTGGTCGAGCCGGGAGCACCGATTGATGACATATGGGAACGTCCTGGGGACGATGACGCTCCTGCTCGCGGTGGCCGGCGCGGCCGCCGCGCAGCCGCCGGAGCTGGTGCGGCCCGCCCACGAAACCCTCGAGCCGGGCACGCGCACCGATGACCTTGGCATCACCATCGGCATTCCGGCCGATCACCCTGGTCGTCGTTACCCGGCGTCCCAGGAGTTCCCGACCGGGCCCGAGGTTGGCGAGCGTCTCCCGTCGTTCTCGTTGCCCAACCAGCATGGCCGCCTGGTCGACTACCACGCCGACCGGGGAACCTCGAAGTCGATCGTGGTGTTCTACCGTTCGGCGGTGTGGTGACCGTATTGTCGAACGCAGCTGGTCGAGCTGCAAGACAACCTGGAACTCTTCGAGGACGCCGGTATCCGCGTCTACGGCATCAGCTATGACAGCCAGGAGCAGCTCCTGGCGTTCGCCGACCAGTATGACGTGACCTACGACCTGCTATCGGACACCGCTTCGGCCGTGATCCGTGAGTTCGGTATTCTCAACACGCTGGTCTCACCCGACGACCCCGAGCAGGCGGCCGGTCGCAGCTTCTACGGCGTGCCGTTCCCCGGCGTCTAAGTGACAGATGAGAACGGGGTGGTCACCGAGAAGTTCTTCCACCGGCACTACGCCACGCGTGAGTCGGCCGGCGCCATTCGCGACTCGGCCCTGGGCGAGATTCTGGCGCGTCACGAGGTGCCGGCCA
>CAUZAY010000085.1:0-14487 GCA_963577695.1 Vicinamibacteria bacterium
TAGACTCCGATAGTCCGTCATGGGGACTCCCTTGCGTGATGCTTGAGCGGCTCACGACTGGGAGTTCCTTATCTCATTCCCGGAACTGTCAAACTCTGGGTGCCGCCCCGGCAGAGCCGGGGGGCTCTCCCGCTGACGCTAGCTGGCCGGTCTTGATCGTCATAGCGCGCTCCGACCCACCGACACGCGCTTTCTGAGGAAGTTCGTGCGTCGCTCCGGCGGCAGGGCGAGCCGTCTGCGAATCTGGTCACGCAGGGCTCGCTCACTTTCGCGAGCGAGGGCGTCCAGCTTTTGCCGACGACTTGGTGGCTTCTTCATGGGTGGCCTCCAGAATATCAAGCACGGCGAGGTCTCGTGGCCGGCCCGCGGCCCGTTTACTCTTGATGACATCCGTGAGTGACGCGAGAAGCAGCCAGGCACCGCCGATCTCGATGCTGGTCGCCCGGTCCCTCACGCCCTCAAATGAACGGAGCCCATGAAGTCGACCTGCAAGCCGTCGTCATCGCGCACGACCCGAAATAGGTCAGATGCCGGGTAGTACGGACGAAGAATGACGGCTCGGAGCCCCGTGGCCAGCGCCTTCAGTTTTACGAGATTTCTCGGTGTCCTGCGAAAGAGAAAGTCGAAATCGACGGTGGTCACCGGCGCTCCGTGCAAGGCCGCCGCGGCGTTCCCGATGAGAACCGCCTCGAGCCCGACGTCGTCAAGGCGGCCGCACACCTCGGCCAGCAGTGGAGCTGCATCCATCGGAGCAGTATAAGTGCCAGCCGCCAGGCCGCACAGCTTGTTCCGACTACCAAATGGGAGAGAGCCGGCTACATTCCGACCAGCGGCACCGGCGGACGGGCTACTGCCCGACTGGCCAGTGCTCGAGCGCGATTTCCGGCATCGGGAAGTGCCCGGGATTGCCAGTCGCCAGCGTCGCTCCAGCCCCGACCGTCGCCGCCGCGATCAGGCAGTCGGCCTGCGAGAGCGTCACACCCTGTCGGGCGAAGGCGCCCCGCCACTCACCAGCCTGACGCCCGGCCGGTCGGCCCAGCGAGACCATACCGAGCCCATCGAAGAGCGCGCTGGCGGCGTCCTCCTCACCAAGACGAAGCCCCCTCACTACCTCCTCGACGTTGATGGCGGTGGTGAACGCAACATCCCCACGGCGACGTAGGTTCGCGACGCGGTCGACGACCGGTCGTCCCCGTAGGTAGTCGATCAGAACAGTCGTGTCGAGCACCACCCGCATGACTCACCCGACTCGGGTCTTGTCGCCAAAGCGTTGGTCCCGCACCCAGGCCGTGGGGTCGACGTCCCAGGCGTGTCCGGTGTCCGCAATGGCACCGGCCGCCCCCTCGATGAGACGCCAACGTTTCCGCTGCTCGACCGCCGTCCGCACTGCCTCACGCACAAAGGCGCTGCGCTGTCGGTGTCCCGCGATCTCGTCAACCTGAGCCACCAATGCGTCATCGAGATCTATGTGTATTCGCATGTGCTGAGTATTACACATAGGCGCTCGGCTGACCTGAACGCTCTTTCCGCTCAAACGGCATTGCACAAAACGAGACACAGCGCAAACGGGCCGATGGCGCATACCTCGTTCGCGAACCGTAGAGACGAGCCACAGCGACCCGCTCGCCTAGATTCGCTCGAAGCGTCGTTCGATTTCCTTACGCGACAGACGGAGCACGACCGGTCGTCCGTGCGGGCAGACCGACGAGTGCGCGGTGCGGCGGAGCTCGTCGAGCAGGTAGGTCATCTTCTCGGGGGTCAGGCGATCGTTCGCCTTGACGGCGGCGTGGCACGCCGTGGTGGCGGCCATCTGTCTGAGTGCCTCGTCGATCGCCGCTCCCCGGTCGAGTCCGTCCAGGTCTTGCGCGAGTGCCCTGAGCGCGGTTTCGCAGACCGCCAGATCCACGATGGCCGGCAGCGCCGCGACCCGCAGGCTGTCGCCCCCGAACGCCTCGACGTCGAAACCGAGCCGGGCGAGGGCCTCGCCATGCGCGGCCAGCGCCTGTCGTTCGGCCGCGGGCAGCTCGATCACCATCGGCATCAAGAGCTGCTGGCTCTCGAGGGTTCCCGTCGTGAGCCGCGCCATGACCTGCTCGAACAGAATCCGCTCGTGAGCCACGTGTTGGTCGATGATCGCGATCCCCTCGTCGTCGATGGCGATGATGAAGGTGTCGCGAAACTGGCCCAGCGGCTGCAACGGACGATCGACCACCGGGGCCGGGGCCATCGCGGCCGGACGCATCTCCCGCACCAGATCGCGAAACGGCTGGCCATCGCCATCGGGCGGGAACCCCGCCGCCCCACTCTCCGCACTCGGCTGGGCGCGCCACCCCGATTGATCGACTACCCGCTCAGCGGACGTCGCTCCCCCGGCCGAGGTCATCCCCGCCCCGAACCCGACCATCGGAGCGACCGGGTCCAGGCCAATCTCCGGCGCCGGCCCTTGCTCGAGAGCCTCGCCGATTGCGCGTCGCAGCACCTCGTGGACCAGCGACTGCTCCAGAAAGCGGACCTCCGCTTTGGTCGGATGCACATTGACGTCAACGCGGTCGGGCGGCATCTCCAGAAAGAGATGCACCTCAGGGCTCCGCTCTTTGATCGTCGCGGTGCTGTAGGCATGGACAATCGCGTGCGCGATCGTGCGGTCCTTGACCCCGCGTCCGTTGACGAAGATATTCTGCGGCCCCCGGCGCGGCCCCTCGCCGGGACGGGCCAACGCCGCCACGAATCCAGTCACGGTAATCCCGGCGGCTTGCTTGTGGACCTCAACCAGGTCGTCGCGATCCTTGTAGAGCTGAAACAGACGCTCCTCGAGACTGGACGCCGGAGGGCACTGCAGTAACTGTCGCCGGCCGCTGGTCAGGCTGAACCCGACCGCCGGATGTCCCAACGCCAGCTGGGTGACCAACCGCGAGACCTGGGTGGTCTCGGCGCCATCGGACTTGAGAAACTTCCGGCGCGCCGGCACATTGTAGAAGAGGTCCGTCACTTCGAAGGTCGTGCCTTCGGACGCGCCCACCTCCCCGGTCGACACCGTGACGCCGCCGGAGACTCGGATTTCGGTCCCCCGCGCCTCGCCCCGCGCCCGGGTCCGCAGCAACAGGTGAGACACGGACGCGATGCTCGGCAATGCCTCCCCGCGGAACCCCAGCGTCATGATCGCAGTCAGGTCGTCGAGCCGGCTGATCTTGCTGGTGGCGTGTCGCTCGAGAGCCAGCGCCGCCTCTTCCGGGGTCATCCCTTCGCCGTCGTCCTCGATCCGTATGAGACGTTTCCCACCCAGCTCGACACTCACGCCAATACGGGCCGCGCCGGCATCGAGCGCATTCTCGACCAGCTCCTTGACGACCGATGCCGGTCGCTCGACCACTTCGCCGGCGGCGATCTGGTTCGCGAGTTCGGTCGAGAGCCGGGTAATCCGGGATGCTCGTGTCACAGCGGTGGTTGCGGCCGACGTGCGACCAGTTAGTCGGCGGTCTCAAGCGCGAGCGCGGACTGCGCCGCGGCCAGGCGGGCCACCGGCACGCGATACGGCGAGGTGCTGACGTAGTCCAGCCCCACCCGATCGAAGAATCGAATCGACGCGGGATCACCCCCGTGCTCGCCGCACACCCCCACCTTCAGCCCGGGCTTGGCCTCGCGTCCAGACCGGACGCCCATCTCCACGAAGACCCCCACACCGGTCACGTCGAGACTGGCGAACGGATCTCGTTCGATGAGCTTGCGCGCCTGGTACTGCTTCAGGAACTTCGCCGCGTCATCGCGGGAGAAGCCGAACACCATCTGTGTCAGGTCGTTCGTGCCGAACGAAAAGAAGTCGGCCTCGGCCGCGATGGCCCCGGCCGTGACGGCGGCGCGCGGCACCTCGATCATCGTGCCCACGAGATACTTCACCGTGACGCCCTGTTCGGTCATGACCGTCTTCGCCACCCGATCGACCACCGCTCGCTGGTCGCGGAGTTCCCGGACGTCGCTGACCAGCGGAATCATGATCTCCGGAACCACCTTGACGCCTTCCTGGGCCAATTGGGCCGCGGCCTCGATGATGGCGCGCGTCTGCATCTCCGTAATCTCGGGGTAGCTGATCCCGAGACGAACGCCGCGGTGCCCCAGCATCGGATTGAACTCGTGCAACTGCTCCACCCGGCGCAGCAGACGACGCTTGTCGGCCAGCTTGCGCGAACGCGGCTTGGACAGCTCGAGACGCGCAATGTCAACCAACAGGTCTTCACGTTTTGGCAGAAACTCGTGCAACGGGGGATCGATGGTGCGAATCGTGACCGGTTCGCCGCGCATCGCTTTGAACACCCCGTAGAAGTCGGCCCGCTGCAACGGCAACAGCTCTCGCAGCGCGGCCCGGCGGTCAGCCTCAGTCTCAGCCAGGATCATCCGCTGCACAATCTCGAGTCGGCCCTCACCGAAGAACATGTGCTCGGTGCGACACAGCCCGATCCCCCGGGCCCCGAACGCTCGGGCGATCTCCGCCTGATCGGGCTGATCGGCATTCGCCCGCACGCCCAGCCGACGCACCCGGTCGGACCACCGCATCACCCGCATGAAACGCTGATAGATGTCGGACTTGGACGCGGGCAGGTTTCCGGCCACCACCTGGAGAATCTCGCTCGGCTGACTGGTCACCGAGCCGACCTTGACCTCACCGGTCAACCCGTCGAAGGAGATGTCATCGCCCTCGCCGAGCACGAGGTCGCCCATCTGCAGCCGTTTTCGCTTCTCGTCGACCTGGATGGCGGCGCCGACGACGGATGGCTTGCCCATCTGTCGCCCGACGACCGCGGCGTGGGAAGTCATCCCTCCGGTCGCCGTGAGCACCCCCGCGGCGACATACATCCCATGGATGTCATCCGGGACCGTCTCTTTGCGCACCAGCACCACGTGTTTACCCGTGGCCGTCCACCGCTGCGCGTCGTCGGCGGTGAACACGACCTGGCCCGAGGCGGCGCCCGGCGATGCCGGCAGCCCCTTCGTCGAGACCGGAATTCGGGCCCACGCGGCCGGCTCGAAGACCGGTGCCAACAACTGCACCAGCGCCCCGGGATCGACCAGCAACAAGGCCCGTTTCGCGCTGACGAGACGCTCGTCGACGAGATCCGTGGCGATCCGGATCGCCGCGTGACCGGTCCGTTTGCCGCTCCGCGTCTGCAACATGAACAGTCGATCGTCTTGAATCGTGAACTCGAAATCCTGAATGTCTTTGTAGTGGCGCTCCAGCCGGCTCGTGATCTTGCGCAGCTGTTTGTAGGCCGCCGGCATGATCCGTTCGAGCTCCGCGATCGGCTGCGGCGTCCGGATACCGGCCACGACATCTTCACCCTGCGCGTTGACGAGGAACTCACCGTAGAACTCTTTCTCTCCGGTGGCCGGATTCCGGGTAAACCCGACGCCCGTCGCGGACCGGTCGCCGGTGTTCCCAAACACCATCAGCTGCACGCTCACCGCCGTGCCGATCTCATCCGGAATGTCGTAGATGCGACGATATTCCTTCGCGCGCGGGTTGTTCCAGGACCGAAAGACCGCATCACGCGCGAGTCGCAGTTGATCCAGCGGCGTCTCGGGGAAATTACGACCGGTCTTGCCCCTGATCAGCCCCTTGTACTTCGCCACCACCTCTCGCAGCGCTCCCTCGCCCAGCTCGGTATCGAGGATGACGCCGTGCTCCTGCTTGACATCGATCAGCTCGTCCTCGAAGTCGTCCTTCGAAATGTCGAGCACGACGTTGCCGAACATCTGGATAAACCGCCGGTAACTGTCGAACGCGAACCGACCGTTGGCGGTCTGGCGACCGAGCGCCTCCGCGGTCGCGTCGTTCAGACCGAGGTTGAGGATCGTGTCCATCATCCCCGGCATGGAGAATTTGGCGCCCGAGCGGACCGACAACAACAAGGGGTGGGTCAGCGACCCGAACGAGGCGCCCGCCGTCCGCTCCAACTCCCCGAGTCGCTCGAGCATTTCCGCATCCACCGCCGCCGGCACCGTCCGTCGGTTCGCGTAATACAGATTGCACGCGTCGGTCGTAATGGTGAACCCGGGCGGTACCGGAAGCCCAGCGTTGGTCATCTCTGCCAGTCCGGCCCCTTTGCCCCCCAGCAGGTCGCGCATCGAGCGATCCCCATCCGCCTTGCCGTCACCAAAGGAATACACGTACTCCGGGGCTGAGCGGCGTGCGGGCTGCGTGGTCGTCTTCGTCGTCTTCTGAGCCAGCTTCGTCGTGGTCCGATTCACCGTCTTCTTCGCGGTCTTCGTCGTCTTCCGCTTCTTCACCATTCGCTGTACTCAGTCCTGTTCTCTGACCAGCTCCGACACATCGGCCAGACCAGAAATCAGACGCTCAAGTCGCTTCAGCAGCGAGAGACGACGAAGCCGGACATCGTCGTCTTCGGCCATCACCAGCACGTGGGTAAAAAATTGATCCACCGAGGGTCCAAACCGTGCCGCCTCCGCGAACGCCGCCCGGTAGTTGTCGCCACTGGCGACCGCTCGCTCGATGCTGGCCCGGCGCTTGTCCAGTTCGGCGCTGAGTCGCTCTTCTGCGGGCTCCACGTCGCGACCCACCAGGCTGATCTCCCCTGCCTCGACCGCCTCGAACTGACGGTCCGGGAGCGCCGTCGCAATGTTCTTGACCCGTTTGAACAACGTCGCCAACTGCAGAAAGTCGACCGACCCGGTGAACTCAGGCAGCACGTCCAGCTTGCGCCGAGCATCCAGGGGAGTGATGTCGTCCCACGACGCGGTGGGCTGCGTCACGGCCCGCACGTTGCGCACGTCGTGACCCCGCTGTTCGAGGACATACCGCAGCCGCTCGAGCAAGAACGTGAACAGACGCTGACGGACCTCCGCCTTCGGCTCGATCCCGTGGACCTCCTCCGCGGCCAGCACCAGACTCTTGACGTCAGGTCGGGATGAGCGTCCCGCGAACTCCGGGAGGTCCACCAGAATGCGAAACAGCCCGTGGGCTTGCCGACGGAGACCGAAGGGGTCACGCGCCCCCCGGGGTTTCTCGCCCGCATGAAACAGGCCGACCAGCGTATCGAGCTTGTCCGCCAGCGACACCGCGGCCCAGCTGACGCCCGCCGTCCCCAGGTCGCTGGGGCGGGGAGGCGCGTCGGCCGTGACTCCGATCGGCAGATAGTGGTGATACACCGCGCGCCACACCGCTTCCGGCTCGCCGTCCTCGCGCGCGTAGATGCCACCCATCACTCCCTGCAGCTCGGGAAACTCGCCGACCATGTCGGTCGTCAGGTCCGCCTTCGCCAACAGCGCGGCACGCGCGGCGTGGTCCGCGTGGTCGTCGGCTCCGAGCGCCTCACCGGCCACCCGCCTGGCGAGTTGCTCGATACGTGCCGCCTTGGCCCGATAGCTGCCAAGCTTCGCGTGAAACCGGAGCGTGTCGAGCCGGTCCAGACGGGACACCAGCGTGGCGCTGCGGTCCGCCTCCCAGAAGAACCGCGCGTCCCGCAAGCGGGCGACCAGTACCCGCTCCGAGTTGTGGGCGATGGCCGGCACGTTATCCCGTGGGGTATTGGTCACGGCCAGAAAGTGTTCCGTCAGCATCCCCTGCGATGTCACCACCGGAAAGTAATGCTGGTGGTGAATCATGGTCGTCTTCAGCACCTCGTCTGGCAGCGCGAGAAACTCCGTGGGAAAGCTACCGGTGACGACGGCGGGATACTCGACCAAGTCCGGCACTTCGTCGAGCAACGACGACTCCCCGCCTGCGACTCCCACCACCCCCCCGGCTCGTGTCGCCTGCGTCTGGAGCTTGCGCTCGATACGGGCGCGCCGCTCCTCCCGTCCCAGCAGCACGTAATTCCGTTTCAGGCCGTCGCGATACTCGGCGAACGAGCGCACCCGAAACCCGCGCCCCGGCTTCCCGTCACGGGCAAAAAAGCGGTGCCCATAAGTGGTCGACCCGGCCCGAACCGGGGCGACGCCCCGAGCCACCGCATCGGCTGCCCGATCGATGACAAACGGCACGACCCGGCCGCCATACAGAAACACCAACCACCGGATCGGTCGCCCGAACGGCAGATCGCCACGGCCATCGTCGAGCCGCGCGTCCCAGTCCATCTGTTTCGGGAACGACAGACCGCGCAAGGTCGCGCCGAGGACCCCGGCCAGGACCGATCGAGCCGAGGCGCCTCGTTGACGCCGCTCAAAGGCCACATAACGCCCCTTCGGGGTGTCGACCTGGCTGAGCGCGGCGGGCTCGACGCCGTGCTTGCGGGCAAAGCCTAGCGCGGCTGGGGTCGGGTGGCCGTTGGCGTCGAACGCGGCGCGAACGGGGGGGCCGGTGACCGTCTCTTCGAGATCCGGTTGCCGATCGGGCACCTTGGCCACCCGCACGGCGAGCCGTCGCGGTGTCCCGTACGATTCCGGAGTCGTCGGACAATCGAGACGTGCGTCAACCAGCTCTTTCCCGACTCGCTCCCCGAACTGACGGGTCAGCGGCGGCAACCAGCTTGCCGGCAGTTCCTCACAGCCAATTTCGATCAGTAGCTCTCGATACATGGTCTGTCGTCCCGTCACGCCTCGACCGGTTCGCCGACGTGGGCCCGCGCAATCGCCACCGCCAGCTCGCGCACGCGCAGGATGTAGGCTGCCCGCTCCGTGACGCCGATGCCTCCGCTGGCATCGAGAATATTGAAGTTGTGCGAACACTTGAGACAGGCGTCGAGCGCCGGCAACACCAACCCGGAACGCAGCAGGATCTGGGCCATCCGATGATGCTGGTCGAACAGGTCGCGGTGGAAAGCCGCGAACTCCGTCTCCGGCATGTCGACCATTCCGAAGGCATACTTGGTCTGCTCCACTTCCTCCTGGTGGCGCACGTCGCGATACGTGACCCCCGGCGCCCACTCGAGATCGTAGACGTCGTCGACACCTTGCAGGTGCATGGCGATCCGCTCGAGTCCGTAGGTGAGCTCGACCGGAATCGGAGACAGGTCAAGACCACCCGCCTGCTGGAAGTAGGTGAACTGGGTAATCTCCATGCCATCGAGCAACACCTGCCAGCCGATGCCCCAGGCTCCGAGCGTGGGCGACTCCCAGTTGTCCTCCTCGAAGCGCACATCATGCTGCGCCGGATCGATGCCACAGGCGCGGAGACTTTCCAGATACAGCGCCTGCGCCGCGTCCGGAGACGGTTTGAGGATGACCTGGAACTGATGATGTTTAAACAACCGGTTCGGGTTCTCTCCGAAGCGGCCGTCGGCCGGTCGCCGCGACGGCTGGACATACGCCACCCGCCAATGCCTTGGACCCAACACGCGGAGAAAGGTCTCCGGGTGCATGGTGCCAGCCCCGACCTCGGTGTCGAGCGGTTGCTGAATCAGGCAGCCGCGAGCGCCCCAAAAGCGAGACAGCGAAGCGATCAAATCCTGCAGCGTCACCTGACGTTTCCTTTCGGTGTCGTTCGCGTCATCGCGCGCAAGACCCGCACCGACTGAAGGTCCTTTTCGAGATGGTTCGAAATGAGCTGTCGATGCGCCCTCTCCAATTCACGCCCCGCATGGACCGGCAGCGAGAGACCGGACGCCTGCGAGGGCGCAGTACCGGCCGCCGCGCGCAAGAAACTCACAGACGCGGTGGACAACGCGAGCCCGCCGTCCCTCGCGCACCTGGCGCAGGACAGGCCGCCGCCAGCCGCATCAAGCCGCCCGCCTCCACTCACATCGCCACCACACCGGTGGCAGGCCAGGATCGACGGATAGACCCCTTGCAAGCGCAGAACCCAGTATTCGACGTAGCGGGCCAGCTGCTCGACGCGAATCTCCCCGCCCAACGAGTCCACCACAGCCGCACCGAGCCGGAACAGCGTGGCGTTCGGATCCGCCTCCGGTGCGCATTCGTCGAGCAGCTCCGCGAAGTACCCAACGTGACCCAGCACATCCGCGTCCGACGACAGCAACGGCGACCGCACCGGGTCGACGTAACTCAACCGTACGAGGTCGCGCTGCTCCCGCTCGAAATACGCCACACGCGCTAGCGTCAGCGGCTCGAGCCCGCCCCCGAAACGCGACTTCTGTCTTCTAGCACCGTTCGCCACGCCACGCTTCTTGCCCCGATCACTAGTCAGGAACACGACGATCCGGTCCGCTTCACCGAGTTGATAGGTGCGCAGAATCAGCGCGTCGGTCGTGTAGAGTGGCATCGCGAGCGCGTGTCGCCCCGCGTGCCATGACCCGGTGGTATGGCGCGGGCCCTAGGAGCCCGTGGTAGAAGTCCCGCTGCATTCGACCGGCGCTAAATCCGGCATGGCCAGTTCAGGCTCTCGGTGCGACGCGCGACTTCCACCACGGGCTGCTAGCCAAGGCTATTGTAGCCCGCCGCGGGTGGAACGGCTCGGCTCATCTCTGTGGGGCCTGGTCCTCACGTCAACGGCTCCAGATACGGCAGGAAGAGCGTCGCCAGTCCGAGGAAAACGAAGAACCCGAAGACGTCGGTCAGGGTGGTAATGAACACCGCCGACGCTAACGCCGGGTCTATCTTCAATGCCCGAAGCGCGATCGGAATCAGGGTCGCGGCAATCGCGGCCACCAGCAGATTGACGACCATCGCCATGGCGAGGATCAGGCCGAGATACATATTGCCTGACAAGCCCCACGCCACCACGGCCCCAACCATACCCAACACCACCCCGTTTCCCAGCCCGACGGCCGCCTCCTTGAACACCGCCTGCCGGGAATTACCCCAGGTCAACTCCCCGAGCGCGATCCCCCGCACGATGATCGTCAGGGTCTGGATGGCCGCGTTCCCGCCCATGCTGGCCACGATGGTCATGAACACCGCCAGCGCCACCACCTGATCGATGGTGGCCTGAAACGCGCGCACCACAAGGGCCGCCGCCGTCGCGGTCAGTAGGTTGACGACCAACCACGGGAGGCGTTTCCGCATGGACTCCAGCGCCGGGGAAAAGACGTGCTCGTCGCCGCTCACACCGGCCAGGCGGTAGATGTCCTCGGTCGCCTCGTCCTTGATGATGTCGATCACGTCGTCGACGGTGATGATGCCGACCAGCCGGTTCTGGTCATCGACGACTGGAATCGCGAGCAGGTTGTAGTTGGCCACGTGCTGCGCCACTTCTTCCTGGTCCGTGTCCACCCGTGCACTGATCAGATCGGTGGTCATGATCCGCTGCAGCGGGGTCTCGGTGGCCACCAGCAGCAAGCGGCGGAGGGACACCACCCCGACCAGATGCCGGCGTTCATCGACGACGTAGAGATAGAAGACCATCTCCACCTCGCGGGAACCTTGCAGCGCCTGAATCGCTTCACCCGCCGTCAGGTCCTCCGAGAGGGCAAAGACGGTCGGATTCATGATCCGACCGGCGGTCTCCTCGGCGTAATCCAGCAGGTTCTCGACCTCGCCGGACTCGCGCGGCCGCATCTGCTCCAGCACGGCGTCCGAGAGTTCTTCCGGCAGCTCGTCGATCAGCGCCGCCGCGTCATCGGACGGCATCTCCTGCAGCCAGAACGCGATGCGGTCCGGAGACTGGTCGGCCAACAGCACCGCGGCTGGCTCCGGGCCGTACTCGATCAGCGCCTCCATCGCCAGGTGGCTGTGGTGATCGAGCAGCAGATTGAAGGTGCTGCGACGGTCTCTGTCAGGCAGCTCGCTGAAGAGCTCAGCGAGATCGGAAGGATGTTGCTTCTGGAGAAGATTGATCAGGTTCGCGGACGCACCAATCCGCTGCAGTCGCTTGACCGAATCGAGCACCACATCGGTGCGGCGGAGGGGTGGCATGGTCCCGTCGTCCGGGTCGGGTCCGCGTTCACGCGCGGGTCAGGTTCAGTTGAATGTCCCACAGTCAATACCAGTAACATCTCAATATAGCACACAGGATTATCGACGAGTCTTGGTGGGAGGAGCGACCCCGGCCTGGTCGAGCAGACGATCGTTCTCCCGCCAGTCAGCCCGCACCTTGACGTGGAGGTCGAGATACACATGGCTGCCAAAGAAGCGCTCGAGATCTCGCCGCGCCTCGGTCCCGATCCGCTTGATCAACGCGCCGCCGGGGCCGACGACGATCGGTTTCTGAGACCGCCGCTCGACCAGAATCGAGCAATAGATCTGGAGGCGCCCTGGCTGTGTGACAGCGTCGAACTGGTCGACGACCACCGCCGTCGTGAATGGCAGCTCCGCATGGGTGTGCCGCAAGACCTTCTCGCGGACGGTCTCGGCCGCCAGCACCCGCTCCGGCTGGTCGGTCAGGAAGTCGTCCGGATATAGCGCCTCGCCTTCAGGCAACTGCTCGATGATGGCCCGCTCGAGAATCGCGACGCCGTCTCCGTTCCGGGCCGACACCGGCACGATGCCCGTGAAGTCCAGCTGCTGGCGATACCAATCGATCAGCGGCAGCAAACGTGTCTTGCTAATGAGGTCGATCTTGTTGAGAACGAGCATGACCGGTCCCCTGGCCCGCTCGAGCTTCTCGAGGACGAATCGGTCGCCCGCCCCGAGCCCGTCGGTGGCATCGCGCACCAGCGCGATGACGTCGACATCGCTAATCGACTCGTAGGCGATATCGACCATGCGGACGTTCATACGGTGCAAGGGCCGGTGGATGCCCGGGGTGTCAACGAACACGACCTGAGCGGCCGGGTCCCCGTCGTAGTTGCGCACCGCGACGATCCGATTGCGCGTCGTTTGAGGCTTGTCAGAGACGATCGCGAGCTTGGTACCCACGACGCGGTTGAGCAGCGTGGATTTCCCGGCGTTCGGCCGACCGATGAACGAGACGAACCCGGACCGCATTCCTCTCCTTACTTCGCCACGGCCTCGACGCCGCCGCGATGCCCCATACGCACCTTCCGCACCCGTCGACGCTCGGCCTCGAGGACCTCGACCGTCAGGTCGTCGACGTCGACCGTCTCGCCCGCGGCCGGCACGCGACCCAGTCGGGTCAGCAGGTAGCCACCCACCGTTTCGAAGCCGTCACGCTCCACGGCGATCCCCAGCCGCTCGCACATATCTCCAACACTGACCGTGGCGAGAAACACGAAGGCGCCGTCGCCCTCATCCACGATCGGCTCCGACTCGTCGCCGTCGTATTCGTCGCGAATCTCCCCGACAATCTCCTCGAGCAGGTCTTCGATGGTCACCAGCCCGGCGGTCCCACCGTACTCGTCCACGACGATGGCGCTCTGTACATGCTCGACCTGCAGCTCGCGCAGCAAGTCCGCGACGCGCTTCCCCTCCGGCACGAGATGGGCCGGGCGCAGCAGCCGCGGCACGATCTTGGACGAGCCGGGAAGCCCGTCCAACGCGACCAGATCCTTCGCGAACACGAATCCCAGGATGTGGTCCAGGTTCTCTCTGTACACCGGGATCCGCGAGTATTCCTTCTGCGCAAAGAGGGCCCGAAACTCGTTCACCGTGGCATCGTGTGCGATGGCGACAATGTCCGGTCTCGGGGTCATCACCTCGACGACGAGCGTGCCACCGAAGTCGACCACCGATTGCAGCAACTTCCGCTCCTCGGTGTCCTCGATCGTCGCCTCGGGGTCGGTGCTCTCGCTGGCCTCAGCCTCGTCGGGCTTGCCGTTGCGATTGGCACGCATCTCGGACCGTCGCGGGCGATGCGCCAACCGCAATAATCCCCCGGTCACCGGACCGAGCACCCTCAGGGTCCGGTCGAACGACGGCAGGAGCAGTTCCAGCACCCGCCCCGCATCCCGTCGCACCAGCACCGACGGCACGAGTTGTTCGCACACAAGCACAAACGTCACCAGCGCCAGCAGCAGCAGCCCGACGGCCTGAGGCGTCGAGACGCCGATCAACCGAGCCAGGACGACGGCCGCGGACGCAAACAGCAGCCCGCGAAGCAGCCGCGTCGCCACATATAACCGCAACGGGTCCTCGAGGTAGATCGTCAGGGACCCGTGCTGTATGTCGCGCTCCACGTTCAAACGCTCGGGGAGACGCACCATGGCGCCGAATGCGGACTCAATAGTGGCCACGTAGACGACACCACATCCGACCAGGAACAGCAGCAAGGGCAACATCTAGTTCACCGGCAGCCCGCCTCGGCGCCGAAGTCGGCGCTCGAGTCGCTCCATCTCTCCATCGTCTCGCTCGTGGTCGTAGCCGAGCAGGTGTAGCAGGCCGTGCAACGCGAGTCGTCGCCACTCTTCAGACTCCGTCAGCCCGACCGCTCGGGCTTGCCGCGCCGCTCGTCCGGTGGCAATGACGATGTCGCCCAGACAGTGTGGGGGCGCCGGGCTAAGACCGGCCGGCACGGGATCGGCAGGAAACGACAACACATCGGTGACCTTGTCGATCGCCTGAAATCGCCGGTTCAGGTCGCGCATTTTACGGTCACCGACCAGCGCTACGACGACCTCGCCGGCCGCCGAGCGCGGCGCGAGGCCAGCCAACCAGGCCGGAAGCCCCGGCGCCGCCTTGCGCCGCCCGCGACCATCCGTGACGATCACGCGCAACCGCGAGGCCCGAGCGGCCCGGGATGGAGCG
>CAUZAY010000086.1:0-14466 GCA_963577695.1 Vicinamibacteria bacterium
GAGCAACACCGCCAGACGGGCGCCTCGTCGGAAAACCTAGGTCAACATGACCAGTCCGGTTACGAGCAGCACGGTTCCACCAAGTCGGCCGACAAACCCACCGCGAGGCAGTACCTTCTCGGCCAGCACGAACAGGCTGATCGCCGCGACCCAGACCAGGTTCATGACTCCGGCGACGAATAGCAACGCCATCAGGATCCAGCAGCAGCCGACGCAATAAAGCCCGTGCTCGAGCCCCATCCGCAGGGCGCCGACACGACCGTCGCGCCAGTGACCCATCACGAATCCCAGCGGCGACCGGCAGTGTGCGAGACACGCCCGCTTGAGCGACGTGAATTGAAACAGGCCGGCCGATATCAGCAGAAGTCCCCCCAGCACCGGGCTGGTGCCGACCATGGCGGGTGAGAGCAACGCGGTTGCGTGCAGCCCCCACTGGGCGGCGGTCGCCACGGCGCTGAAGGCGGTCCAGACCAGCAGATACCCAGCCAGAAACAGACCGGTCGAGACCAGCGGATCATCTCGCTCGCGACGTTTTCTGTTGGCGGCCGCCAACATCAATATGAGCGGCGAGGCCGAGGGCACCATCATCGCCACCATCATGACGGCCCACATCACGAACAGCAGCGTCAGGTCGACCACGCCCCACGCCTGCATCTGCGGCATGGCCATGTCGGTACCCATGGCCATGCCAGACATGCCTCGAGCCAGATACAGCATGTAGGTCCAGCCGAGCGCCGCCACCGCGACGAGACCCACGGTGACGAGCACCCGGTCTCGTCGCAATAGGGTCTCCAGGGTCGTGTGTGGAGTCACGGGGGAATGTCCGATGGAGTCGCTATCGCTCGCCGCAGAGCGCCAATTCTACACCGGTCAGGAACTGACTCAATCCTCGCGCTTCAGGACGTGTCCGGAGCCGCGGGGTCTGTAGACCCGCCAGGGGGCGGTCTGACGACCGGCTACGTGTCGCGAGCAGTAAGTGCCGCGTCATAATGAGTATTCGATGAGCGTCAGGAGCAACACGCGCCTCGTCTACTCCACGGATACCGGCGGTGTGTGTACTGGCTGCGGCTGGCCGCGGGGCGACTGCAAGTGTAGTCGTGGGCGCGCCGCCAACGAGCCGGTTCAGACGCGTGTCGTCGCGAAGCTGCGGATGGAAAAGAAGGGTCGTGGGGGCAAGACGGTGACCGTCGTCTACGGTCTGCCACGGAACGCCGCGTTTCTGAAGTCGTTGTGCGGCGAGCTGAAACGATCGTGTGGTACAGGTGGGGCTGTCCTGGATGACGGGGTGGAAGTACAAGGCGAGCTCCGGGATCGCGTCCGCGACGTGCTCGAAAAAAAAGGGTTTTTGGTCAAGGGGTGAGCACGGAGACACGCGACGGCGACGGTCTCGGGGAGTGCCCCCAAAACGCATCGGTGTCCCGATGGACGAGGAGCAAACATGTCGAAGATACGAATATTGGTGGCGGTCGCTGTAGTGGTCGTCGCGGGATTGGGGTGGGTGTCGGCTCAGTCCCGAGACACGGGCTCG
This sequence comes from Vicinamibacteria bacterium, assembly GCA_963577695.1. Lineage (GTDB taxonomy): Bacteria > Acidobacteriota > Vicinamibacteria > Vicinamibacterales > UBA8438 > UBA8438. Next base: position 1,529 of record CAUZAY010000086.1, read on the forward strand.
GATACGTTGACCGGTCAGGACTATGGCGAAATCGAGGCCCTGTACGCCCGCTACAGTCAGGGAAGTGATTTTCGAGACGCCGAACTGTTTGTGTCCGCGTTTTCCGAAGACGGCACGATCGTGCGAGCCGATGGGAGCAGCATTCAGGGGATGGCGGCCCTCCGCGCCGAGCGCGTCCAGCGGTATCAGGGCCAGAGCGGCGATGTGGGACGACGCCATCGGACGGGGAGCTACCTCATCACGGCGACCCCGGATGGGGCGAAGGGCCGTGCGTATTACATCCTCCTGGATGTGACGACCCGTCCGGCGACGATGCTGTTCACCGGCTACTACGATGATGAGTTCGTGCGAACCCCGGACGGGTGGCGCATCAAGCACCGGACGATCAACCGCGACACTCCAACCGAGTGACGCGCGGGTTCGGGCCAGATAGCGGTTGCTGTCGTCCGCTGCGCCTTGACGGCCCGGAGCGGGCGCTGACGGAGGGCGGCCTCACCGCAGTCGTTCGGCCAGATCCGACAGGGTCTCTGAAAGGGCTCGGAGTCGGCTCTGGGTCCGACCACCGGTCTCACCGCGGTCGAGATCGAGTGACGCGGCCGCCGTGTCGAGTTGTCCCGCCAGCGCGGCGTCTGGGGTGCCGTCGACCAACACCTGATCCGTTCGATCCAGTAAGTCTGACAACGCCTGACGACGCTCCGCGGCGATGGCGTCGTCTCGGCCGAGTTGGTCGAGGTAGGCTCTCGCGATGACGGGGCGCGGCGACCACTCGATGCGCCGCTGCTGCTGCGCGTTAAAGGTCTCCGGGGCCACCTGAGAGGCGGCGGCGATCTCATCACGCGTCAAAAAGTCGCTCGGCAGCAACTCCAGCACGTCGAGACCCCTGGCAATCTCGGTACCGTAGATAAAGCCTCGGTACCAATACGCGGACCAGTACCCGGCCAAGATGATCTCGTCCGGGTCGAGAGGGCCCCGGTCGAAAAAGGCGATCTCGACGGGATTCGAGGAATCGGTGAAATCGATGACCGAAATGCCTCCCTGGTACCACGCCTGCACAAAGATGTCGCGCCCCGGCACCGGCACCAGGGAGCCGTTGTGCGCGACGCAGTTCTCTTGTTCGGTCTGCGGGGCCGGCAGTTTGTAGTGGCTGCGGAACTGCAGCTTGCCGTCGACGATGTCGAAAATAGCGTCCGCACCCCAGTCGCGCGGGTCTGACGCGCGACATCGGGCCCGCCCACCGCCCCCCCACTCGTCGGTGAAGATCACCTTCGTACCGTCGTTGTTGAACGTGGCCGAGTGCCAGTAGGCGAAGCCGGGGTCCACGACTTCATCAAGCCGGACCGGATTGATCGGGTCGGAAATGTCGAACAGGATGCCGTTGCCCGAGCATGCACCCGCGGCCAGACCGATCTCCGGATAGGCGGTGATGTCGTGGCACTGGTTGGTCGCTCGCGTGCGCTGTGTCCCGGGCCCATGGTCGCCGCCGTCCCACAGCCCGGCGATCGCCCCGGACTCCGAGTCGCGGAAGACGTAGGGTCGGGCGACCACGCGCGCCTCCTCGGGGCGGGTCAGCGGAATCTCGATGACGTCGATTCTGAAGAGGGCCGTTTCCGGGTTCTCGACCGGAGCCCCGTCCGAACAGCCGTCGAGCTCCTCTCCGGGGCGCACCGAGCTCGTTCCCGACCCATACACGTAGATGTTGCCTTCGTCGTCGGGGTCCGTCACCACCGTATGCGTATGCGAGCCACGGCAGGTTTGCACCGCGGCGACTTGCCTCGGCAACCGGATGTCGCTGACATCGAAGATCCGTATCCCCCGGAAGCGCTCATTGCTCACCGGCTCCGCGACGCCCTGCAACCCGCAGTCGAGCCGCCCCCGGGTCTGCTCTACGGACATGATCAGGAGGTCCCCGACCACCGACACATCTCCCTGGCCCCCCGGGCACACCACTGAGCTGACCAGCTGGGGAGACACCGGGGTCTCGACGCGATAGGCGCTGAACCCGTGGTAGTTGCCTTCAAACAGCACGTCTCCGGAAAACGCGAGATCGGTGTTCGCGAAGTTGAGCAGACCGCTCCGCGCCGGTTCGTCCGTATCCTCCTCCTCCGGGACGTCCTCCTCGCTTGGCTCGGTCGACTCCGCCCCCGATCCGGGCTCGGTCGGCGTCGGCCGGCCCGCCGGCAGGTTGGGATCATGAAAACCGTCCGGTTTCGGACGCGTGGCGATCAACGCCATGTTCCACGCCGCTTGCCCGGCATCGTGGAAACCGGCCGCGAGCTGAACTCGAGGGTCGGGCGACAGCTCAGCCAGCATGCCGTCCATCCGATCGATCTCCATGCTCTGGTCGGAGGTGATGTCTGAGGTGAATCCGAACAGCAGTGAATCCTGCGCCGCCCCGCGTTGCGAGAGCAGGGTGTCGACCATGGTCAACGCGCCCCGATGGTGCGCGATCATCAGCCGGAGGAACAGCCGATCGAATTCGCCCGCTTGGGCCTGCTCGAGCTGGTCCATCTCGTCAGCCGTCAACATCCCCGGCATCGGTTCCCAGCCCGAGGCATGGTGCGCGTCCGCAGCGGTCACCGTTTGCCCGCGTGCACGGAGCCACTCCTGCATCATCGCGATCTCGTCTTCTTGTGAGATCTCGATGCGTTGAGCCAGCCGCTGCATTGCGTCGTTGTTGCTTCGCGTCGCGAGGAACTGGGTCATCTCGGTTGCCTGGGCGTGGTGGGAGATCATCCCTTGCATGAACTTCACGTCGGCGTCGGTGAACTCGATCCCCGCGAGATCCGAGGCCTCGGTCGACGAGATGAGCCGACTGGGTTCGCCGGGAGCTCCAGGTTGGACGATCGGGGGCTGCGCCTGGCTGGGCGCAGCGAGCGACATGCACGTCAAGCTGACAAGGGCCACGGTGGACCGTGCGAAACAGGACGGCAGCGTGCTCATGAGGGATTCTCCACAGGGGTGGGGCGAGGTGTCGCTCCGGGCCACATTGTACCGCTCGGTGGGGTGGACGGGCGTCTTCGGCTCGAGAGAAGTATGATTGGCGGACTTTCGAAGCGAATGTTCCGGTCGGGGCCGGATTACGTGAAGCGAGGTTGAGTCATGTCGAGAACAGTCTTTCACGCAGCGGCCGTCGCCTTGGGGCTCATGCTGGCCGTCTCTACCGTGTCAGCGCAGGTACTCCCGAATCCCTATCGGCAGGTCGAGAGTTGGGCCAGTCTGCCCGGCGGTCGCACGATGGGCGCTGTCGGGCAGGTCACGATCGATCCGGACGGCGAGCATCTCTGGGCCGTTATTCGGTGCGACGCGAGTGCGCCCAATCGATTCGGGAACGAGTGTCTCGACTCCGATCTCGACTCGGTGCTGAAATTCAATCAGGACGGGGAGGTCGTCGAGAGCTTCGGAGGTGGCCTCTTCATCTGGCCGCATGGGATCGACGTCGATAACGACGGGAATGTCTGGGTGACCGACGCGGTGTCTGAGGCGCGCACGCCCGAGGGGACGCGTGGGCACCAGGTCATCAAGTTCAGCCCTACCGGCGAGGTGCTGATGACCCTGGGCACTCCGGGCAAGGCAGGACTCGGCAACAATAGCTTCAACGCCCCGGCCGCGGTGGTCGTGGCTGACAACGGCGATATCTTCGTGGCCGACGGGCACGGCGACACCACCAACAACCGCGTCGTGAAGTTTTCATCCGACGGGACGTTCATCAAGTCGTGGGGCAAGACCGGTTACGGACCGGGGGAGTTTCGGAACCTCCATGCCATCGCGATGGACAACGACGGCAAGATCTACGTCGGTGACCGGTCGAACAACCGCATCCAGATTTTTGACCAGGAGGGGGAGTTCCTGGCGCAGTGGACCCAGTTCGGGCGGCCCAGCGGCATCTTTTTCGACCGCACCGGCAGAATCTTCGTGGCGGACTCTGAGTCGGACGACGTGCAGAACCCTGGCTGGGAGATGGGGATTCGTATCGGAGAAGTGGCGACCGGCTGGGTGACGGAGTTCATTCTCTACCCGTGGGGTGACCCACGCAGCACGGTCGGCAACGGGGCCGAGTTCGTGGCGGTCGATCGCCACGGGAACATCTATGGTGGCGAGCCGGCTCCGCGCCGACTGCAAAAATACGTGCGCGTCCGACCGTAGCGGACGCCGGGCATGTCCCGCGTCGCACCGAGAGAGGTTCTTTATGAGACGACTTCGTGCAGTGACCCTTGGGATGGCCCTGGTCCTGACCGGTTGTGCCGAGAGCGCTGCTCCGGTCGTTGAGCCCGGCGGACTCGCGCTGGTCGGGGCCCAGTTGATAGACGGCACCGGTTCGGCGCCGGTGGCGGATTCGGTCGTGGTGATCCGTGATGGACGGATAGCGAGTGCCGGCACTCGGGCGGCCACGGCAGTTCCCGCCGGGGCTGAGGTGATTGACGTCACCGGCAAGACGATCATCCCTGGGCTCGTGAACTTGCACGTTCACTATCGCGGTGGGCCGGCAGAGATTGAACGTCAATTTCAAACCCAGCTCTCCTACGGTGTGACGACGGGACGGAGTATCGGCAGCGATTCACCAGAGGCGGTCGCATTCTTGCTCGAGGCCAATGCCGGTCGACCGGGATTCACCCGCGCCTACACCGCCGGTCTCGGCTTTTCGCATCCCAACGGTTTCAACGCGGCTGGTCGCAATGCGCCGGCGACCGAAGACGAGGCGCGCGCGCTGGTCCGGGACCAGGTCGCACTTGGCGTGCATTTCATCAAAATGTGGGTCACCGAGATGCCGGAGCCCGGTCTGCAGATTACGGCCGAGATGCGGACGGCGATTGTCGACGAAGCGATCCAGAACGGGGCGGTGCCCGTCGCCCACATCGATGGCGAAGACGAGGCCAGACAGTTAATCGAGGCCGGGTTACGGGACTTTCTGCACACCACCGTGTTGACCTTCGGGCCTGGAGGCGGGGCTCCGGTTGACGACCCCGAACCCTCGCCAGAGTTCCTGCAACTCGCTCTCGAACACGACGTGGCCTTTACCCCCACCCTCTCGATTGTCCAGAACGGCTGGCACTTCGCCGAGCACCCGGAGTTGCTGGATGACCCTGGGTTGCGGGCCGCCTTCAATCCGGACGCGCTGGCCCGCTGGGACGACCCCGAGACTAGGGCTGCCGTCGTCGACGCTCCAGAATTCGAAAACCGCAAGGCCGCGTTCCGACAGCTGCAGGACTTCGTCAAGACGATCCACGATGCCGGTATCCAGGTCGCGCTGGGCAACGACGCCGGCACTGCGAACGTGCCGTTCGGGTGGGGTATGCACCACGAGATGGAGATGTATGTCGAGGCCGGCTTGACCCCGATGCAGGCGCTCGTGGCGGCGACGGCCACTGGGGCGGCGCAGCTGCCCCCGGTGGGTGAGGCCGACTTCGGGACCCTCGAAGCCGGCAAGGTCGCCGACCTTGTCGTGCTCAACGCCGATCCCTTGGTCGATATTCGGAACACGCTGGAGATCGACCAGGTCATGCGGCTCGGAGAGTGGGTGACCCGCGCGGGGTCGCCCGCAACAGCCCCGTAGTCGACGCGGCCCATCCCGACGCGGTCTACTCTGCGGTGGTGTGGGTCGGCTGTCTGACTGTGGTTTCTCCTCCTGACGGTCGGGACGCTCCCAAGTTCACCCTGTTGCCTTTCGCAGGTCCGGTCGTCGCGCGGGCCGGCATCCACAGGTCGCCGACCGGCGCTATCTCCATCGACGCCTGGAGGCCCTCAACCCGCGCGAGCTATCGGAACCCGACCCGGCCTATTCGCGTCCAGGCTCATCGCTCACCAGACGACCCGAAGTGACGAATCGGCGGTGGTCGGAGAACTCCTGCGTACGAAAGTAGCGCGGCACAAAGCCACCTCCGCGGATGGTCCAACTGCGTTCGATGGTGTCTGGCAGCATCAACGTCTCGGTCGGGTTCTCGAAAGCGACCGGTCGATACCGGATGGTCAGGTCTGACCGTTCCAACGCGATCGTCCCCGGACGCGCCGGCGGACGATCCTGGGGCTCGCGGAATTCCACTCGCTTCCGTAGATGCTCGTCGAGCCGCATCACGTCACCGGTTGCGACGTCGACCCAGGCCTCGCCGCGGTACCACCCCGGGAGTGAGATGGACACACAGTCCTCCTCCCAGCCGATCTCTGCCTCCGCGCGCTCCCGTGGCACATACTCGAGTCGAGCCGCCAGCCGGCCGTCGATCCGTTCCAGCTCGCCCAGGGAGTATTCGAATTCGGCCTGTCGCGCCGGCAAGAGCACCCAGAGCGGGTCGTCCACCTCGGACAACGGCGTGAGGCAGGCGTCCAGGTCGGCCTGTTTCGGCGGGCGTCCGTTGACCGACCGGAGCTCGCGAAACACCATCACGACGGGTGCGCCGTCTTCCGCCGTGCGCCAGTCCAGCCGCCGCTCGTATACGAGTCGTCGCGGCCGTCCGTTCGACCGCATCTCGTGCGTGAACGACCGGACCGACACCGTTTCGGTCGAGACGATGCGCTGCGCCCGCTCGTAGCGACGCTCCAGTTGCGCGCCGACCCTGGCCAGGGTGGCGTCGAGGTCGAACGGCGGCTCCTGACCCAGCGTGGCGGTCGAGACCGTCAACACCGCGCCAAGGCACGCGACCGCGAATCGCCGCTGGTGTTTCACTGCCTACTCATTGCCTTCTCCGGCGACGAGGAATGGTCGCCCGTCGCATGGGATTGTCTCTCGACTGCATACGTCGGGTCGAGCATGCCGGTTGGGCGGGTCGACATCAATGCGAGGCTGGGGAGAGGATTCGTAGTTTTGCTTATAAGAATAATTTATTTTGAGTAATCAAAAATACATGATAGCTTTTGACCATGTCCGATGGGATCGATGGCTTCATGAGAGGGGCCTTCGTCGTCGAATTCCTGGGGGTGTTGCTAGTGCGGGGCCTGTTCGCCGGGCTGCAGTTGGGCGAGCCGAAGGGACGTCAATGGAGAGAGTCACCGGTCTACCTGCTCGGAGTCATACCGCTCGTCGTGGGACTTGTCGTTGCGACGTCTGACTATCTCTCGTCCGCCGACCGGCCGTGGACGATGCTTGGTTTGTCCGACGTCGTCCGATGGTCCGGCTTCGGCGCCTCTCTGGCGGTCAGCGCCTTTCTCATCTGGGTGTTCGCGACGATCGGGACCGCCGGAGCGAAACATATCGTCACCTTCGACGACATGAAGCTGGCCACGAGCGGTCCCTATTCCCACGTCCGCCATCCGATGTATGGAGGATTCTTTCTTTGGGGTATTGCGTTTGTCCTCTTCACGGACAACTGGCTTGTGGGAGGCTGGTGGGTTGCGATGATGGCCTTGGTGGCTGTCGTTCGGGTCCCGCACGAGGAGAAGGTGCTCGTCGAACACTTCGGCGACGATTACCGGCAGTACATGCGCCGAACCAACCGGTTCCTGCCCTTCGGGGGCGGGGCTAGACGCGCGTCTCCCGCGGCATGAAGCGGGTTGCTCGCTCGGGGCGGGCGACGTAGTCTCCATGGACATGCGGATTCGGTCCTGGCCGCGGCCTGGCGCTATTCCACCGACCCTCCTGACCATTCGCCGCGTCGGGGTGGCGCTCACCGCGGTCCTGCTGTTGTTTCTGCTCGTCGTCGCCATCCTGCTCACGAACGTCCCGCGCGCCCCCGTTACGCCGACGTCCGTGTCGAGCATCGCGGAGATGGACGCGTTCTTCGAGCGTCTCGTGGCCTCTGAGAACCCGCCGGGCCTGTCGGCGGCCGTCGTGCAGGGAGACGACGTCGTCTATCAAAGGAGCTTCGGATTCGCCGATACTCCCGCCGGAGAGCGGGCGACAGCGGACACCGTGTACAAATGGTGGTCGCTGACGAAGCTGCTCACCGCTCTCGCCGTCCTGCAGCTCGAAGAGCAGGGGCGTCTCGACCGGTCAGACGACGTGCGCGAGCATCTCCCGTTCTTCGCGCCGACCTATTCTGGGGAACCGGCGGGTCCCGTCCGGGTGGAGCATCTGTTGAACCACAGCGCCGGGCTCCGGAACCTGCGCGCTGAGGTCCTGCAGTGGACGCATGCGGAAGGGACGGACGGGCGGCAGGCGAGCGAGCTCCTCGCCGAAAGCTTCGGGCAGTACTCGACACTCCGCGCTCGGCCCGGTCAGCGGGGCTACTACTCCAACTATGGCTACCTGGTGCTGGGAGAGCTCATCGCCGCGAGGTCCGGTCGTCGTTACGAGGACTACGTGGTCGAACGTATTCTGAGACCACTCGGCATGGACCGCACCGGTTTCGAGATCACCGGGACAATGCGAGAGCACCTGGCGGCGGGGTTCCACCCACTCCTGGACTTCCAGACGTTTCTGATTCCGGGCATCGGACACCTGGACCCCTACATCCGCGAGTTCGACGACCCGAGAATGTGGTTCGAGCCGTTTTTCCTCGACGCCAACGCCTATGGCGGCGCCATCGGGTCGGTCGCCGACGCCACGAAGCTCCTGCGTGCCTTTCTCCACGAGGGGCGTCTCGAGGGACGCCCGGTGTTGTCACCGGCGCCGGTCCGCGCCATGCTCGAGGATGGCTGGGTGCCGGCCGGCCGGAGCGACGTGGCGCCGTTGTCGCATCGACGCGCCGGCATGCAGCACGGCCTCGGGTGGTGGGTGTTTCCCTCGCCGACCGGGAACATGTATCAGCACACGGGGGCTGGTCCGGGATTCGCCACCATCTTCAGACTTTACCCGGCCCAGGGGCTCGGTATTGCTGTGCTCGCGAATGCCACCTCCCTGGACCGCGAGGGGATTGCCGATCGACTGTATGAGCTGTTTCGATTGTGAGGCGACCATGGCTGATACTCTCGGGTGGGAACCGATAGCCGTGGGAGTGCTCAGCCCGACACTGCCCAAGGAGCAAGAACGATGTCAAGACGTGTCGCAAGAGTTCGAGGGTGTGTATGTGCGCTGGCGATTGTGGCGGCGGTCGGCAGTCCGAACGTCGCCTGGGCGCAGGGACAGAACTGGGTGGAGCGCGCGGTGCACAACTTCGGCGGACCCATCAACACGATGTGGGCCGAAGGGGAGCTCTCGTTTGCCGACGACGGCACCATGGTGTATTGCAGCGCCCGCGAAGATCTTGCGGTCGCGCCCGGTGACCCGAAAGACCTCTACATCGCCACGTTCGATCGGGAAACCGGCGGCTGGAATACGCCGGTGAACATGGGCATTCCGGTGAATGCGGCGCCGGCCACGGATGTCGATCCGCTGCGCCTCGGCGATGATCGGGAGCCCTGGATCACCAGTGACGGAAACACCATCTATTTCAAGTCTGACCGGCTTGCGACCAGCAGTCCTCGCAACGCCAGTGATCTGTTCGTGACCCGCAAGGTGAATGGGGCGTGGACGGAACCGGCGCTGATGCCCGCCCCCATCAGCACCGATGCCGGCAACGAACATTGCCCGGCCATTTTGCAGGATGGCCAGACCTTGTGCTTTGCCTCCATGCGGGACGGGGGCTATGGCGGTTCGGACATCTGGTGTTCACAGCAGGATGCCAGCGGCGCCTGGCAGGAACCGGTGAATCAGGGTGCGAACATCAACACGGCGGCCGAGGAGTTCCATTTCACGCAGGACACCGACGGCATGGTGTATTTCACGTCCGGTCGCCCCGGAGGATTTGGTGGCATGGACATCTGGGGCGCGATGCAGTCGGGACCGAACAGTTGGGCGCCGGCGGTGAACCTGGGGCCGCAGGTCAACACCGGAGCCGCGGACATGTGCCCCGCGTTGCCCCCGGGCACGGGCACGTTTTCCTGGTTCTCCAACCGGTCGGACAACAGCTTTGGCTCGATTGATATCTTCTGGACGAACAAGACGAATCTGTCGACCGGGCCCTGACCACGCCTCGCACAGGGTTGACTGCTGATGCTGTCGAGAACCGTTCTCATCGTGGCCGGGCTCTGCGTCGCTTCGGCGGCCCAGGCTCAGAACGCCGGGTCCCCCAGTGGGAGCGCGGAATCTCCAACTCCCCTCATCGCCCATCGCACCGGCGCGTTCGATGCCGTTCTCCCGGCGCGTTCTCCCGAATCTGAAGCGCGCCGATGGGCTGAACGTTTCCAGTTCCCGGGTGACCTCGAAGGCTGGGACTACGACCTGGCCACGGAAAGCTTCAGCCTGTATGTGCCACCTGCGTATGACCCGGAGGGTGAGCCGTACGGCGTCGTGGTGTGGGTGTCGCCGGTCGACGACGGCGCGATCCCTCCGGCAATCCGGCCCGTGTTCGACGAGCGTCACCTGATCTGGATTGGCCCCAACAACGCAGGCAACCAGCGTCATCTCTTTCCCCGGGCCGGCTTGGTGCTCGATGCCGCTCTGAACGTGGAGCGTCTCTACAACATCGACCCGGACCGGATCTTCGTCTCGGGGCTCTCGGGCGGTGGACGGATGTCCGCCATGCATGCGGTCGCCTACCCCGACGTGTTCGCCGGTGGATTTCCGATCATCGGAGTCACGACGTACCTGGACGTGTCGCCAGAGTCCAGCCCGGGCCAGCGTGTGCCGCAGTTCCCCAGACCGTCTCCCGACGTGCTCGAGCGCGCCAAGCGTCAGCCGCTGGTCATCATGACCGGCAGTGGCGACTTCAACCGAGAGGAATGCCGACTGACCGCCGCCGCCTACGAGCATGACGGGTTCACCGACCTGCACTTCTTTGACATCGACGGCATGGGACACGAGATGCCCTCGGCCGAGGATTTTTCGCGGGGCCTCGACCTGCTGCTGGCGCCGCCCACGGTCGACTTGCCCTGACGAGGAGCCACGTTCCACACGACCTGAGTCGGGGGCCACCGGAGGAACCAGGGGCACGGGGATGCGTCCTCAGCGCCCGCCACGACCAAACCAGCTACAATGTGGCGAATCTTGGGACGTGCCGTCGGCGCCTGGCCGCGCCCCTCGGCACTGACAATCCGCTCACTCGGGTCTGTCGAGGAGGACGACGCCATGAAGCTCTTCTTGCGTTTCCTGTTCGCCCTGGCCATAACGGTCCCGATGCTGCCCGTCGATACGCAGGCTCACTTCATCCTGCTCGAGCCGGCATCCTGGGTCACAGAGAACCAGCTTGGCGACCCGCAAAAAGTCGGACCGTGCGGCGGCGAGCCGACTGGCGAGAATGCGGATCTGCTGACCGGAGCCGTCACCGAAGTGACCGGCGGCTCCGAGCTGCACGTGAAGATTCAGGAAACGATTTTCCACTCGGGCCACTACCGCGTCGCCCTCGCGGTGAACTCACGGAACGAACTGCCGCCCGATCCGATGGCGTTCGAGAAGTACACGGATAGAGGCCTGTATTCTGTCTGGGGCGCGAGCCAAAGCCCGCCGCAGAGTCCGGTCATCGCCGACGGCCCCTGAGGCTCTCAGCGCGGCAGACAGCCCGGACGCTCTCGCCCACGCCCGGGGCACCGCGTCCGCGCCAACTGGGAGGCGCTGACCGCCCATCCCGACAGCGTTCCGCCGCTGCGGCAGGCCATCCTGCAGCTCGCGGTTCAGGGCAAGCTCGTGAAGCAGGGTCCGAAAGGTGAGCCGGCGTGCGCGTTACTGGAAAAGGCGACGCTCCTCTTTGCCGCCGGTGCGCGGCGAACGGCAACGACTCCGGCCAGCCAGGAGTCGTCCCTCAACCTCTCGGTTCCACGAACCTGGGTGCTCGCGCGAGCCGACGACCTCTTTTCCTTCGTGACAAGTGGTTCGCGAGGTTGGGCGAAGTACTACTCGTCAGAGGACGCCTTGTTCATCAGGATCGGAAACCTCGACCACGAAACAACAGCACTCGACCTCCGCCAGAGGCAGTTCGTCGCTCCCCCCGAGAGTGCGGAGGGAACCCGGACGAGAGTGCGACCTGGTGATCTGCTGGTGTCGATCACGGGTGACACCGGAATGGTCGGCCTCGTGCCAGAGGGTCTGGGAGACGCCTACATCAACCAGCACATTGCGCTTGCCAGGCCCGCGATACCTGAACGGCACCCTACGACAGGATCTAAAAGAACGCAAGGCAAGCCATCAGCCTTTCGACCTCGAAGAGAATGAAACACGCCGCCAGATGTGCAACGGACCGGACGCGGGGGAGAATAGGCGTCGAGAGGAGACAGGGCATGCGAACGATCACCGCACGCGTCGTCGGCGTTGGAGTCGTCATGACGGTCGTCGTCGCCTCACCCGGGCTCGAGGCACAGCGCCGCGGAGGCGATTCGGAGACCGTGGTGTACAGCAGTCTCGCCCCTGGCAATTGGGATGTCTACCGGTTTGACCGCCCCGGGGAGCCGCCGCGGCGGCTGACGACCGACCCTGGTCTCGACTACAACCCGGTGGTCTCACCGGATGGCCGCTGGGTAGTGTTCACCTCCGAGCGCGCCGGCAGCCCCGATCTCTACGCGCTCGACCTGGAGCAGGGCGGTGAGCCCGTACGGCTCACCGCGAGCGATGCGATGGAGGATGCGGCCGACTTCTCCCCCGACGGGCGCACGTTGGTGTTCGTCAGCACCCGGACGGGTAACCCGGATGTTTACTCGATGCGGTTCGACCCGGGGGGGCCTGACGCCGGCCGCGCGGCCGTCAATCTGACGCGGCATGCCGCCGGTGACTACAACCCGGCCATATCGCCAGACGGTACACAGATTCTCTTTTCGAGTGGTCGCGCGGCCGATGTCGTGTCTGGGGCCTTGCCCTCCGCTGGGGACGAGGCGAGCGAGCTGTTTGTCATGCGAGCGGACGGGACGAATGTCCGGCGGTTGACTCAACAGGAGGGCTGGGACGGCTCGCCCTCCTGGTCCTCGGACGGCCAGGCGGTGCTTTTCTATTCAGCGCGAGACGGCGAGACGCGGATCTTCGAGATGCCGCTCGACGGCACCATGCCGCGGGCCCTCAGCCAGGCCGACCAGGGCGCGCTGTCTCCGGTGGCCGGCCCTGACGGCCG
>CAUZAY010000087.1:0-14097 GCA_963577695.1 Vicinamibacteria bacterium
CAGCGCGTCGGTACCCCCGCTGCACTTTACCACCGAGGCCGACGGTCTTGCGTGGCTCCGAGGGGCGACTGGTCTGGGCGTCCCCGAGGTCGTCGCCGTGTCGGACGATCCACCGTTCCTCGTGCTCGAGTGGGTCGAGGCGGCCGGCGCGGCTCCAGGAACTGAGGCGTCGCTCGGTCGTGGCTTGGCCGAGCTGCATCGAGCTGGCGCTATGAGCTTTGGACGATCTGACCGCCGTCCGACCGGGAGCCGCGGGCTGCCCAATGAGCCCTGTGAGACATGGGCCGAGTTCTACGCCACACAGCGTCTGTGGCCGTTGGCGCGTTTGGCCCAGGACACCCAGTCTCTCTCACAGCGAGCCATACAGGACCTGGAGACGGTCGCCGGACGACTGGGCGAGCTGGGCGGCGCCCCGGAGCTGCCAGCCCGCCTGCACGGCGACCTCTGGGCCGGCAACCGTCTGGTCGGCATAGATGGGCGCAATTGGCTGATCGATCCGGCGGCACATGGCGGCCATCGCGAGTTCGACCTCGCCATGATGCGGCTCTTTGGCGGGTTCGGTGCGGAGGTTTTCGCTGCCTACGCGGAGGCGTTCGTCCCACGAGAGGGGTGGCGGGAGCGGGTCGCCCTGCATCAGCTCGCGCCGCTCGTGGTCCATGCGGTGAAGTTCGGTGGTAGCTACCCGGCCGCCGTCGAGCGAGCCTTGGCCGACTACGTCTGACAGTCGAGTCGACTGTGTCTCATCACGCCACGCTTAGCGTGCCCCGCTCAAGGCCTCGCGGCGTTCCTCGGAGCGAGCGGCTGACAGGATATTGGTCAGTCCGTAGTTCCCCTCGTGACAGGCGAACTCGAACATCGGGCCGTCGGTACGCGTCATCGGCACGACCGCCGTCCAGGGTTGCGCGAATGAGTCCGCGTCTTCGACGGTGTACTCGTAGAGCAGCGTGCCGTCGTCGATTCGGGAGAACCGCTCGATGACTCGCATGTCTTCACCCGAGCCCATGTAGTTCGTCCGGTCGGTGAAGTTGGTCGTCTCGACCACCAACGTCTTCCCGTCCCACTGACCGCGAGAGTCACCGCGTAACTGCCGGATTCCGTCCGGCAGGTGGTCACGCCCATCCAGCGGAATGACCCGCACTTCGTGCACCATCTCGTTGTGCAGCACGACGATCCCAGGCATCTGCAGGAGCATCAGGTTGTTGTTGTAGGCGCCGGGGTTCATTGGTGGACCGGCGTTGAAGCCGATGACGCAGCGCTCGGTGATGCTTCGATCCTGAATGCTGTGGGTGCGTGCCCGCTTCTCGGCGCGAGCCCGTGCCCGGGCCTGGGCCTCCTCGGTGCGAGCCGGGACGCGCCCGTCCGGCGGGTTGACGATTAACGAGGTGCGACGATCGGCGGTGAGCTCCGTGCCGTAGTCGAGCCAGAACTTGGCGTGGACGGTCGGCAGGGCATCGTAGTCGGATCGGCTGTCCGCCTGGGCTTGTTCATAGGCGGCGGCTTCCTCGGCCGTAAACACGTCTTTGCCTGCGAGGTCGCGCGGGCGCTCGAGTGGGGTCATCGTGCGGTAGTCCCAGATCCCTTGCAGATCCGGGTCACCCCACGGCGTCTGTGGCGACGTGGACCCAGCGGCCACCGCCTGGGCCAGCGCTGGGGCCGGGACTGTCAGTAGGGTCAGAAGAGTCAGCAACCGGGCCGGGGTCATCATCAATTCATTCCTTGTCTGCCGGAACGGAGGGTTCGAGACGTTCGGAGGCAGCTCTCCCGCCGACGTCGAGCGCGGCCGCCGGCCATGTCCAGTCTTCCACTAGCGCGGCCGCTCGGTGGCGTCAGCGCCGTCCCGGGGAGCGCCGGTGCCGGAGGAACCCATGAAGAGCGAGGTGCCGTCTGGGAAGGTGATGTCCCGTCCGCTGCCGCGACAGATCGGATCGCAGATCTTGTCTTTGCTCTGATACCCGCGCACTTGCACTTCAGTACCGACTGTCAGAATCGTTCGTGTGAGTCCCCGTCGTAGGAGTGTGTTTGGTGTGCCCGCCTCCAGCATCCACTCCTGCGTGGTGCCGTCCGCTTTCTCGTCCATTACGTGGATCCACGAGTGCGGGTTGATCCACTGCACTCGGGTCACTTTGCCCCGCACCTGAATCGGCAGATTGGCGTCGAACTCGGCCGAAAAGGCATGGTGGCTGTGGACCACGTTTGTCGTGGCTAGGACTCCGGCGACGACGAAGAATCCGATTGTCCTTGGCATGTTCCCACCTCTGCTACTTGTCATCACGGTCCGGGTCGCTCTCCTGCACCGCCGCGGCGGCCCCCTGATACCAGGTCGCCAGCCACTGATCCTCACCGGTGCCGTCGGCTTCCTGAAGGCGTGCGCCACGCAGCATCAACATCATCGAGAGGTTCCCCTCGTGGCAGGCATATTCGAAAATCGAATCGTCGGTCCGTCGCATCTCGAGCGCGGTGGACCACGCCTCGGCGTAGGTGGCCGGGTCCTCGACGGTGTACTCGTACAGCAGTCCGTCCTCGGAGGTGCGGGTGAACCGTTCGGTGAGCACCATGTCCTCCGTGGTACCTCGGAACGCCGTGTGCGCGGTAAAGTTCTTAGTCGTCACCACCAGGGTGTTGCCGTCCCAATGTCCGCGGGAGTCGCCCTTCCACAACCGCATGTCGTCGGGGAGGGGCGGTTCGTCGGCTAGCGGGATGATGCGATGGTCGTTGACCATCTCGGTCATGATCGCCACGTGGTCCTCGGTCTGGAAGACCTCCATGATGTTGTTGTAGGCGCCGGGGGCCATCGGCGGCCCAGAGTTGAAGCCCGTGATGCACCGGACCGCCGAATTACGATCGGCCGGGGTGCGTGGCGGCCGCGCCCAGGTGGCATAGCGCTGGCGGGCCCGCTCGCGCGCGTCCTCGGTCATGGCCGGAAGCCGACCGTCGGGGGGATCGACGACCATGGAGGTTCGCATGGTGCCGCTCATCCGCGTTCCGGAGTCGATGAAGAACGAGTTGTAGCCGACATCGACGTCGCCTTGGTTCTCGGTGTAGGCACTGTTGGCGGCCCGCTCCTCCCGCGACGTGCGTACGGCCTCCTCGAACGCCTCCACTTCGTCGGGGGTGAGGAATTCCTGGTCCTTGAAGCTCGCGGGACGCTCGAACGGCGTGATCGAGCGAAAGTCCCACGTTCCCCGCAAGTCTGGAGCCCCCCAACTGGTCGTCGGAGCCTGACCCGCGGCTGGGATGACGAGGAGGGCCGCCGCGCCCACGCCTGCCAGCGCGGCCGTCAGGCTCTTGGTTCGTGCAGTCATGGCTGTGGTTCCTCTTCCTGTGAGCCGTCTCGGCGGTACCACTCGCCGAACATCGCTTCTTCGGCGAACGGGATGCACTTGAACTCCAAGATGCGCGCGTCCGGCTCCAGCCGGCGATACAGCGGCATGGACATCGTCCAGGACTCGGTAAAAACCTCCGGGTCTTCGAGGGTGACCTCGTAGAGGAGCGAGTTCGGGCCGGTGGGGGTGTAGCGTTCCTCGACGACCAGCGCTTCGCTATGGAAATTGCCAGAGCTGTCGAACCAGGTGTCCGGTACCTGGCTTGTCACGTCGACGACCAAGGTCTCTCCCTCCCATCGCCCAAGCGAGTACCCCATCCACGACGGCAAGTCGGCTTCCGTCCCCGGCCGGTCCATGCGGACGACGCGCGTCGACGACGTGAACTCGTAGGCGAACATCAGCGCGTCCGGGGTCTGGACAATTTGGAACGGAAAGGGCATGTAGGTGGCGCGAGGGATGCCCGGCATGTAGCACTTGACCGCCGGGTCGAGATCTACCCAGTTCTGGCGGTTGTCGTCGCGCGTCTTCAACGCTTCCGGCGTGTATGGGATTTTCCCACCGTCAACGACACCCATCCCGGCCGGAATCGCCCCAATCGCGCCGAGTTCGACCATCGGGCCCATACGCGCGGTGTGGCCCTCGAGGTCCCAATGGGCGGAGCCGATCGCCTGCCAGACGCCATTCAGGTCTGGATTGCCATCCGGCGTCCGAGCCGCCTGCAATGCTGACTCATCGGATTGGGCGCAGGCCCCGGCGGTCAGCAGGGTTGCCAGCGTCGCGGCGAGTGCCACCATTCGCCTCGGCGGCGTCACTCTCTGGAGCACGTTAGTCACCTGACAGAATATACATCGATCCGTATGTGCCAGAGGCTTGTGGCGAGTCACTCCTCGACGGGTACGTTCATGACGGGTCTTGTCATCTGGCACGGGCAGCGTGACGAGCGGACTCCGATGACCGTCACGATTTGGACACCACGAGCAACACCGCGGTCACCACGACGGCGGAGCATCCCATCATCCAGACCGAGAGCGTTTCGTCGCCGAGCAGGTACCCGAGCAGCAGTGCGATCACAGGATTGACATAGGCATAGGTTGCGGCCTTCCCGGGGGTCGACACCTTGAGCAGCCAGAGATAGCTTCCGTAGGCGATGGAACCGAACACCGTGAGGTAGGCCCAGGCGCCCCAGGCGCCAGTGGGCACCGCGACCCAGTTCATCTGGCGAAACTCACCCGTCATGGCCGAGAGCCCGAGCAGCACACCGCCGCCACCGAGCATCTGCATGCCTGACGACAGAGCCTGCGACTTCGGTTGTGCTGCGTGTCGCGAGCAGACCGACCCGCTGGCCCACAGGACACTCGCAACGATGATCGTGCTCGCACCCGCGAGATCGATCTGAGGCGCACCGACCGCGGAGGGCGCGATCAGCAGCGCCACGCCACCGAAACCGAGCAGCAGCCCGAGTGAAACTCGTTGAGGAGGGCGCCGCCCGCTCGGCCTGAGCCAATCGATCAGCACGACCCACAGCGGCACCAGGGCGATGAGCAAGGCGCCCAATCCGGACTGGACAGTCTGTAGCGCCCAGCTGACCAACCCGTTGCCTCCGGCCGCCATCAGCGCGCCGATACCCGCCGTGGTCGCCCAGTCGTGAACGGTGGGGCGCTCGGCGCCGTGGGTCCAGGCCCAGGCCGTGAAAGCGGCACCACCAAGGATGAATCGAACGCCGGCCAGCAGAAACGGCGGGATCGCGGCCACGCCAAGGCGGGTGGCCAGATAGGTGGACCCCCAGATGAGATACACGGCGGCGAACGCCAGGACCAGCCCTAGGCGCGACGGACGACTCATTCGGCGAAGCGTACCAGTCGCCACCGTCGGCGTCGATCGGTCATCGCTACCTGACGATGAAACGGATTTCACGTCTGGCCGGTGGTGGTAGCGAGGGCGACCAGGTCGTTGGCAAGCAGGTTGTGCTCGATGAAATGGCGTGCGATGGCGACCACCATGTCCGACCTGAGGGGATGGGTGTGGAGGTCGTCGAGGAGCAGGAGATAGGTGCGTCCACCATCATCGTGGATCCGGTTGGACGCGACAGCGGGCGATGCGTGAGATGCGGTGTCGAACGGTGTCGTCGGCACGTCGACCTAGGTGAATGACAAGAGCGGCTGGACGACCCCGTCCTCGAGGATCTCGAACTCGTCCGCTCTCAGATCAGCGATCCGGCGTCCGTCTGCGTCCGTGACCGAGACCACCACCTCGACGAGGTCGACCGCGTCTCGGAAGAGCGGCGGCTCAGGCTGTGATTGACCGGGAGGCTGTGGTGCAGCGGTGGCGAAGACTGCGAGCAGGGCGGCCGGCGGAAACAAGAGACCAATCGATCGTCTGGGGTGCATGTCAGCTCTGGGCTCTGGGTCGCTGGTTACGGATCGACACGGTACACGCGTTCCACGTGCGCGACCTCTCGTGCTCGGTCCTCTGCGGTCCATCCCAACTCGTCGCCCATTACCTGGGCGGCCGCGTCCAGCGCCACGATGCCTGGATGCCCGTCGGAGCCGGCCTCGGTTCGGCGCAGCACGGCATCCGAGAGGCGGACCGCCATCTCGTGCCGGGTCGCGTGCACGAGTTCGCCTTTCGTCACGCCGCAGAGGTTCGACAGGGGAGCCGCCAGTGACCGGTCGCGTTCCAACGTTCGAGTGATCTCGGCCCGCTTCGAGCCATAGGTGCGCGCGAGTCGACCACGCACCTCCGCATCCAGTGGGCTGGTTCGTTCGTCGACGGCGTCTCGCAGAAAGACATCCCAATTTTGAATCGAGCCTCCGCCGATAGGAGTGGTCGCGGTTCTGCACGGTGGTGCCGTGCGGCCGAGGATAGAGCACGCCAGGTCCGTGGCCTGCTCCGCGGTGGCCCTGGCCGTCGTATATCGCACACCCAGCACGCTCATCAGTCCCGGCACGCCGTCCGCTCGATGGTCATGGACGAGGCTCTCCTTGAGCAGGTCATGCCCGGCGTCGTCATCGGCTGGCAGGAGGCCGCGATGCACAAGACGGACATCCGAGCGCTGGAGCGCGGCGCCTGGGAATGCCGTGTTGATCTCTCGCAGGAACGTCGCAACGTCTCTTGCACCGACGGACGGTGCACCGCCCGGTCCGTCGAAGGGGTCGTGGCTCGTGCCGACGATGGACACGCTGCGCCACGGTGCTGCGAACAGGAATCGGGAACCGGCCATACCGCCCACCGCATGGTCGGTGGTGATCGACCGGGTAACGAGATTCATCGCCTTCGAAAGTCCGGGGGGGCGTCCGGCCGTGAGCGCCGGAGGGAGGTCGGCCATCAATGCCCGGCTCCAGGGGCCGGCCGCGTTGACAACCAATGTGCCACGAACCTCGAACCGAGCGGCTCCAGCCCTGTCTTCGACCTGGACGCCGATGATGCGTTCAGCCTCGCGCACCCAGCCGGTCGCCTCGACGTAGTTCGCCGCCACCGCTCCGGCCTCGGCGGCCGATTGGATGAAAGAGAGCAGCACGCGGTCCGAGCTGTACATCTGACAGTCGTGCCAGACGATGCCGCCGGTGACGCCGGCCGGGTCGATGTGCGGACTCAGCGCGAGACATTCGTTCCTGGAAACCAGACGACTGCGTGGCAGGTGCTTCGAGCGGTCCGGCAGGTCGTTTCTGTCGTGGGCGACCAGATCGTAGAGACCGAACCCGGTCCGCATGACCACGGGGTTCCGGGTCAGTCCGCTATAGGTCGGCACCACGAACGGCAGCGGGTGTACCAGATGGGGGGCGATGCGGGACAAGGCGCGTCGCTCTCGGACGAACAGACGCATCTCCGAGGCGTTGCCGCTTTGCAGTGCCCGGACGCCTCCGTGCACGGTCTTGAGGCTGTTGGCGGAGGTCCCTCCACCAAAGTCACCCCGGTCAATGAGCGCCACCGCCAGTCCCCGCTGCGCCGCATCCCATGCCAGGGTGGCGCCGTAGATGCCCGCGCCGACGACCAGGAGATCAAACTGGGTATCGGCCAGCGCCCGCAAATCACGTATCACCGTGCTGTATTGTACGCTGGCCGTTGCGAAGACCCGGGCGCGCGACGATGCGCGTCCCGCAGGCCCGGAGTGGGGCGACGGGGCCGCCGCGAGGGCCTGCGGGGGCTCGGGACGCAGCCCCGCTTGACCAAGGTCGGCGCCGCCGTCTGAAACGACATGACCAACGCCATTGCGGCTTACTGGAACGGGCGTATTCACGATCTGGAGATGACCGATGAACCAGTCGGCACGCTCCGTTTCTTTGATGCCCTCGACGACTATCGCTTCGACAAGCTGCGCTACTTGCCCAGGCTCGTCGACTTCGCCGGGTATCGTGGCAAGCGGCTGCTCGAGGTCGGCTGTGGGATCGGCACCGACCTGGTTCGATTCGCCCGCGGCGGGGCCCACGTGACCGGTGTCGACCTCGCGGAACAGTCGATCGCGCTCGCCCGGTCCAACTTCGAGCTGCATGGTCTGGGTGGACAGACTGATCTTCAGGTGGGCAACGGCGAAGCGCTGCCGTTCGACGATGAGAGCTTCGACGTGGTCTATGGGCACGGCGTCCTGCAGTACACACATGACGCGCGGCGCATGGCGCAGGAGTGCCGCCGCGTGCTCGCTCCTGGCGGTCAGGCGATTTTCATGGTGTACAACCGCGTATCCTGGCTGAACGCGATGTCGACCGTGCTGGGGGTTGGCCTCGAGCATGCCGACGCGCCGGTGTTGAAGAAATACTCGATTCCTGAGTTTCACCACCTCCTGCAGGGGTTCGCGGACATCCGCATCGTGCCGGAACGATTCCCGGTGAAGTCACGGTTGCACAAGGGGTGGAAAGCCGCCGCTTTCAATGGCGTGTTCGTGGGGACCTTCAACGCGATTCCGCGCCCGCTCGTCCGACGGTTCGGCTGGCACCTGATGGCGTTCTGCCGCACGTGAGACAGGACACTAGTCTTCGAACAGGATCTGGGTGAGTTGGGCGGGCACGTCCGGCAGTGGCGTGTCGCCCGCCGTGAGCCGGTTGCCGCTCAGGATGTAGGCCACGAGGTCGGCGGTCTCAGCTGGAGCCAGCGACCCGGGATCGTCCTGCGGCATTTCGACCCGAACCAGCTCGAACAGCTCGCCGAGCGCACGTCCTTGCCAGCGGTTCCGAAACGTGTGATCGCCGAGTAGCGCGGCCACTTCGGGGACGAATGCGGTCAACGCTCCATGGCAGGAGAGACACCGACCCTGATAGAGCGCCGAGCCGCGTTCGGCTTGTGCTGGCGCATAGAGGGCGTCCTGGGCCAAGAGGGGCGCGCAGGCCAGCGCGATGACGGTGCCCGTCGCGACGAGAACCGCCATCAGGCCGGTCACGCGAGTGCGCATCGATCCCGGCTCCGGTTACGGTCCGATGATCAAGGTCGCGTTCCGTTTTGGCACCTGGCCGCCGGTCTTGATTTCCGTCACCAGTTCCACGTTCTCAATGTCGAGCACGGCGACGCTGTTGTTGCCGGAGACGGAGATGTAGGCGTGACGGCTGTCCGGGGTCATGGTGACCCAGTTCGGCGAGTGTCCGACCCGGACGCCACCGACCAGTTCGAGGTCCGGCAGCGAATAGACATAGACGCTACTGTTCAAGCTGCTGTTGGCGACCAGGTAGCGGTTGTCCGGCGTGACGCCGATGCCATGGGCGGTGTTGCCGCCATGACCCGGCGTCTGCTGGTCAGCCGGGACACTCGGATACTCGATTCGTCGGACCTCACGGCGGGTCTCGAAGTCGACCACGCCGAATCCGTTGAAGTTGGAAAGCTGGGCGTAGATATGTCGGGTCGATCCGTCCGCATGGGTGTCGAACGTCATCGGGCGGATGCCGAGGTCGAAGTAGGTGGTCCAGATCGGCATGTCGGTCGCGGTGTCCACGACCGTGATGTTGCGCGCGCCAATCATCCCCGCGACCGCATGCTTGCCGTCCGGTGTGACATAGGTGTTGTGGACGCCACCGTGGACGGAGATCGTCGCCGAGATCTCGTTTGTCCGCGCGTCGATGACCTGCAGCGCACCCGGAGACTGGGAGATCGCCACATACACCTTGCGGCCGTCCGGTGTGATGTCGATGTTGTTCGGTCGTCCCACCAACTCGATCTTCTTGGTCACCTTCAGCGACGCCACATCAACGACATCCACTGTGTTGGATGACTCGTTGGCGACATAGATCGTGCGGCCGTCGGGCGACGGGGCGGCGCCGTGTGCGCGCTCGATCCCAGTGACCTCACCGACGACGGTGTTGGTCACCGGGTCGATGATGTGTACGTTGTCGCCGGCGCTGTTGGTCTGGACGATCCGGACGGTACCTTGGGCGGCCGCCACCGCTGGCAGTACCAGCAGGGCCAACGCCGACACGGCTCCTACGAAATTCTGTGTCATCGCCATCGTTCATGCTCCTGTCTTGGCACGTCCTACTGACCGGCTTGTCCCAGCACCCAGGCTTCCAGCGCCTGGAACCATGGGTCGTCCTGCGAAGCGAACTGCCGCCCGCCATTGTGAAACTCGTCCCCTCCCGCATCCGGCTCCAACGGGTGCATCAGCAGCCGACTGCCGCTGGGGTCGCCCGGCGTCACCAGTCGCGAGACCGCCTCGAAGTTGAGTCGAGACTGCTCGTCGCTCCAACTTTCGGCACCCGCCGGCAGTTCTTCGAGGAACCCGATTCGGCCGCCCTCAGAGTGGCAGACGACGCACCGCGTAAAGCCGGCCTTCTTCGCTACGAAGATCGGCTCGACGTTCGTCTTGTAATAGTCGAAGTCCAGGGTGGGCTGCGGGAGCAGCAAGCTCAACACCAGGAGAAACATCGCAGGCCCCCTCGTTGGTGCGCCGTCATCCCCGGGCGGTTCGTCGCGCCGGGAGATCAGCGCCAGCATCGGTCTCGATGAGTCGAAGAATACCACCACAGCCGCATTCGTGGCTGAATAACAACGCGGAACGGTTTTCGGAGGCGCGGATGCCCCGCCCGAAAACCTCTAGCAGGTCGCTGAAAAGGATCCGAGGGGGTTTTCTGACGAGGCGTCTGTCTCGCCAGGCGCGAGGAGGGAGCAGCCTGGTCGGCTGTGACCCCGCTGAGCCGATGCCGCGACGTCCGCCCTCTACGGGCGCCTCGTCGGAAAACCTAGGTAGCCGACTGTGCCGCGGCGGTGACCCGCTGGTACTTGCGCTTCTCGCGTGACGCGCGGGCGAGGAACTTCGCGTAGGGCACGATCTGTTTGATCGCCGCGACGTTCATCTGGCAGGGGCTCAGGCAGGTCGGGCACTCGTCATTCTTGATGTGATCGCGGTGCGCCTGGCTTTCGGCGCTGAAGTAGATCTCGCCGGGGTCCGTGTCACGTACGTTACCGACCACCTCGCTATTCTCGCAGAAGAACATCCCGCCGTCCGGGTTCAGCATGATCCCCTGCGTTTGGAACGGACAGGGCGCCAGCCGGTGGTAGCCGTTGGCGATCATGTCGGCGTAGTGCATGTAGATGTAGTTTTGGCCGTCGAGCAGCGGGTCGATGCGGACCCGATCCAGGAAGAACTGCCGCATCTGCTCTTCTTCTTCACCGACCGGCTTGCACGTATCGGCGAGGTCGCTGTTGCCAAGCATCGGCTCTGTGAAGCGGACCATGTTGAACACGATGTCCAGATTCTCGCCTCGCGCCCATTCGAGGATGTTGTCCGCGTCGTCGAGGTTCTGCGAAAAGATCGTGGTCGAGATACCGAAGTTGAACGGATAGTCTTTTTGCAACGCCTGCATGGCGCGGATGGTCTGGTTCGCCTTGTCGAAGCCGTGCGGGACCTGCCGCACGTCGTTATGCATCTGCCCAACGCCGTCAATCGACACCCGGAAACTGAAGATGACGTCACGTTCGGCGCACAGCTTGACGATATCGGTCAACATCGGGATGGCACGCTGCGGGGTCAAGCCGGTCGTATTCAGCCCGAACTTGCGCAGCCGCGGCAGCTTGTCGAGCATGATGCGGCAGATGTCGACGAGGTCGTTGCGGGTGGTCGGCTCGCCGCCCGAGACGTTGGCGTTTTCGATGTGGTGCCAGAAGGGGGAACTGAACGCGCGCTCGATCTCGTCGAGCGACATATCCGACTTGCGGTCTCCCCGCTTCCAGTTGCTGCACATCTCGCAGCGCGCGTCGCAGACGAAGGTGCAGTGATAGATGAGAACCGTGGGGTGGATGGCCTTGAACTTCGCGATGGCCGCGTTGGCCAGGTCACGAGGCACGCTGACGGCGGCGCGGGCGAGATACTTGGCTGCGTAAACTTGTGCCATTAAACCCTTATTTTACTATCGTTTCGACCGGGCGTAAAGCCACGCACCCGGGAGGTTGCCGGCGAGGCCGGTGAGCAGGATCAGGGCTGTGAGCGGGAACGAGAGGTCATTGGGCACGCCCTGCGGGCGGAGTAACCACATGATCACGCCCTGCGGTGCCCCGACACCGGCCACCGACACCGGCAACAGCAGCATCAGCAGACCGACCGGCATGACCACTAGATAGTAGCCGAGTGTGACGTCGATCCCCAGGCCGAGACCAAGTAGATACGCCTGGACGACTCGAAGGAGCTGGACAATCACGGAGAGCACGAAGACACCGGCCAGGGTCGCTCGGCGACCCCGGTAACGAGACAGCGCGTCGGCCAACCCGACAAGCGCCACGGCGACCCGCTTGTCATGCCAAGACGCGGGCAACAGTCGGCGAAGCAGCCGGTCCGCCCAGAACACACTGGCGCAGCCGGCGACGACGAGACCGGCTGCAGTCCAGACTACCCCGATCGGCAGCGCGTCGCGGACCGAACCCCAGAGCAGGGCGCCGATCACGGCCAGCACCGCTAGCGAGAGAATGCCAAACAACCGATCGATGGCGACGGATGCGACCGCCTCGCTGGTGTCGTCGGTCCGGCGCGACAAGGTGTATGCCCGAGCGGCGTCGCCACCGACAGTGGCAGGGAGCGCGCTGCCGATGAAGGAACTGACAAGAAAGATCCACGCAACGGATTTGACCGCGACCTGCTGTCCGCTGCCGCGTAGCACCAGCAACCACCGACCGATCATTACGCTGCGGTCCACACCCACCAGCCCCATTACCGCCAGGAGTAGCAGCGTGTCGACCTGCGCGACCGCCGCCCAGGCGGCGGCCACGTCGATACCGGATATGAGATAGGCCAGAATGACCGCGCTGATCGCGCCGCGTAGCCAGACCGAGCGCCAGACCGGTGAGCCCACGACCTAGCAGCCCATGGTAGAAGTCCCGCGTCGCACCGAGAGCGGCGCTGGGCCGGCCGGGCACGGCGAGAAGAGGGAACATACCGGCAGTATGTGACCGATGAACAACGCAGTTCGGCCGGATTCAGCGCCGGTCGAATGCAGCGGGACTTCTACCATGGGCTGCTAGGAGGTTGGCTTGCGTGCCACGAAGGTGAGGGTCTCGAACAGGTTCTTGCGAATGCGGAACAGCAGGTCTTCGGTGCGAGTGTAGCGGCTCAGGGCGTCGAGGCCGGGCACATTGACGAGTAGGCCCCCTGCCGCCAGGAGATCGCGTGAGATTCCGGTGGCGACGCCAATGCTACGGACCACCCGCTCCACCTCGAACCCGCCGTCGTACAGGAGTTGCCGCACGCGACGTTCCGTGGTGACGAAGTTGTGTGTGTAGTCGACGTCCCAGAAGAACGTGCGCTCTTTCAGGTAGTCGGGCACGACGATGAAACAGACGCCGCCTGGCCGCAGCGCACGCAGTGATTCCGAGACAAACTCCCGCGCGGCGTCGATGCCGGACATGTGCTCCAAGACCTGATCGGCATAGACCACATCACAACTCGCGTCGTCAGCGACGAACGGTGGCGCCCAGGCCATGGTCACGTCGAGTCCCTTGGACCGCAACGCATCGACGAGCGTCTCGCTGGCTTCGAGGGCACGATACTGCCACCCGGCCGCTACCGCTCCGGCGGCCAGCGAGCCGGTGCCCGGCCCGATTTCGAGCATGTCCCCGGGTGGGGGGTACGCGCTTCGGAGGAGAGCCAGTCGTGAACGTTCGATGCGCCCACGCCTGGCGCTCCCGAACGACGTGAGTCGCCGCTCGGAGAACCAGCGGTAGAAGGTGTCAGCCACGCCGACAGACTCTACTGCATATCCCGTCCACGTGACTACGGAGGGGGTTCGACGTCACGGACGCGGGTAGATCCAGCGTCCGACGGTGCCCTCGTCCGCCGTGGCCTGGGTCTGGTCGATCCAGGCGGGGGACTGGTTTCCGCCCGGACAGACCGCGCTGATGATGTCGATCAAGTAGACGTCGGTGCTCTCGTGGCCGTCGCCGATGCCCCAGAAGTAGTCGACCACGTCGATGGACGGGTCGTTGCAGTCGCCCCGCTTGCAGTTGTAGCCCCACCGCGTGTCCCGGGCGCGGAGCGCCGCCACCGCGAGGTGATGGTGACACCCGCGATGGGGCCCGCGATCTGGGGGCTGAACCGGTTGGAGCTGCGTTCCGCGTCACATCCCGTTCCCGCCAGGGCAAGCAGGCCCAGATTGACAATAGTGAAACCTGTCCTGCAAATCTGACTCATCGTCGTGATGCCGTCCGCAAAAGGTCCGTATACGGCGACCGAAGCCCGGCGACCGGCGACGACAACCAGGAATGACAACAGACGCGTCGGTTCACCGGTCTGGCCGTCGCCCGTGCGATGGGCGTGGTATGTGGCTATGCTACGATCCGTGGTTTGCTGGCGTGCCCGCGTCAGCCTCTC
>CAUZAY010000088.1:0-14090 GCA_963577695.1 Vicinamibacteria bacterium
ACGCGAAGTAGAGGAACGACACGCCCCGGAAGAGGGTGAAGTCGCCGCGGGCGACATACGCGGCCTCCAGCAGCGCCTGTTGTTGGTCTGCCTCGGCCCGCAACAGCGTCGAGTAGCGATCGAGTTCGGGTGGCGACGGCGGCCCGTCCTCCAACATCGCGGCCAGGCGCTCGACCCCGAGCAGGCTCCAGGCGATGCCGGTCGAGAACAGCGGGTCGAAGAAGGCGAACGTCTGCGGCAGCATGGCCCATCGCTCGCCCACGGCACGACAGCGCCGGCGTTGGAGCCGTCCGGTGGCGCGCACCCCGGGGGACAGGGGCCGGGCGCCGGCAAAGGCTGATTCGAGCGTCGGATACCGCGACAACACACGGCGCCATTGTGAACCGGGGTCACGCGCGCCCGCTCCGGACCCCGACCCCGCGGTCGGCTCCTCAATGAGGAGTCCGACACTGAGGAGACCGTCGTCGAAGCGCAACGCGTACATCCACCCCTCATCCAGCAGATGGTGCACGGCCGCCCAGTCGTCGGGATACGGACCCGCCGGCAAGATCGCACCGGCCCGGGTCGCCACGTCGGCGAACGGGGTCACGCTCTCGAAGTGGCCATACAGCAGTCGGGTCGAGAAGGCGACTTCGGAGCCGTGGGGCTCGATACCGAATGCACGCGCCAGCACTTCCCCGGCTCCCGACGCATCCACCACGAACCGCGCACCATATTCGACCGCATCGCCCTGGTGCCGCCCGCTCAGCCGCAGGTGGTGACGGGTCTCCTCTACGGACACGACCTCGAACTGGTCGCGGTAGTCGACACCGGCCGCGCGGGCCCTCGCCACCAGGTGCGCGTCCACATCGGCCCGCAACCAGTGACAATCGGCAACGCCGGCGTCGGGGCTCGCCGACACCAGCATCCGGGCCTCATTCGCCTGGCTGTTGCGATAGGCCTCGTCGGGATGGTGGCGATAGAACGTGAAGCCGCGTTTCACGCCGCAGCGGAGACCTGGCAGCGCTCGG
Organism: Vicinamibacteria bacterium; assembly: GCA_963577695.1. GTDB lineage: Bacteria > Acidobacteriota > Vicinamibacteria > Vicinamibacterales > UBA8438 > UBA8438. The sequence goes on from CAUZAY010000088.1 coordinate 1,011, forward strand.
CGCCAGCGACCGTGCGCGGCGAGACTACCCAGGTCAGGCTGGTGATACCGGGCCGCGAGGCGCTCGAGCGCGAGCGCCGCCAGCGGGGTCGACGACTCGCCGAGCGAAAACCGCGGATGTCGGCCGCGTTCGAGCAGCAGTACCGAGCGCCCACGCAGCGCCAGCAGTCTGGCCAGAAGGGATCCGGCGAAGCCGGAACCGATGACGGCGACGTCGTAGGGGGTTGTCACTGGTGCGGCTAGGAGCGAGAACGGGCTTCAGGCTTCGGGCTTCGAGCTTCAGGGGGGCGGGGTCGGTCGCGAGTGGTGCCGGCGCCACACGAGGCGCACGCGACACGTGATGCCGGCAGCCCGGTTAGATTCATGGCGCCGAGCCGGTTTACCCGGGCCTCGACGCAGTGGGAGCAGGTCGCCAGCCGCTCGAGATCCCAGAGGTCGAGCTGTACGACCACGTCAGCCAGCTTCAGGCGCAGGGCGCCGTCGAAGGCCTCTTCGGCCAGATCGAGTGCGACCGGACGCCAGTCGCCATCGGCGGCCAAAGACTCGAGTGCGCCGTTCCCCCCTCTCACTGGAATGATGGAAATGACCGCGGCACCACGCGCCGCGGCGTGCTCCACCGAGCGAAGGGTCCATGCGAGCTGTTCTTCATCGGCGATGAACGGGCACCCGAGCAGCACGAAGACCCGAAGACCGATCTCGTGTGCTCTCAACGCGGACGCTGCCGCATCGAAATCCGCCAGCGTCATCTTCTTGTTGAGACGCGCCAACGCCGTGGGGTGGATGGTCTCGAGCCCCACCGCGACCTCGAGGGTGCCGTCCAGTCGGTCAGCGAATGAGAAGCATCGGTCTTCGACGAAGCGGGGATGACACTCGACCGTCACCTGGGCGAACCCCTCGAGCAGCCGGAGCAGCGATACATCGTCGGCCGGGGGCACCGCCGCCGGGTCGAAGAAGTTGCTCGCGTTGTAGAGCTTGATCAGCGACCGCTGTCCAATCTCACGAAGCGCCTCCCTCAGCTGCCGGGGGAGTGAACCGAGGGGGGTGTGACCGCTCAGCGTCTGCTGCCACAGGTCGCAAAACACACAACTGAACGGACACTCGGTCCCTGTCAGGAAGACGGTGGTGGCATCAAGGACATCGCCACCGGGCCTCCGCTCCTGCTCGTGGACGACCTCAACCGACCAGTCGGCCGACCGTGCGACCTTCGAGCGCCGAAGCGAACGCACCCAGCCGTCCATACGCGAGCGTCCCGATCACCTGGCAGGTCTAGCGGCTCGTGGCTTCGCCATACAACGAATGAAAGTGGGTACGGTATCGTTCGGGGGGCGCCGCGAAACGACCGCGAAACACATCGTCATCGACCGCGCCGTGCTGGAATCGCCGCTTCTCGAACACCGGGAAATCCAGGTCGAAGCGAGACCGCATGCCGCGCCGCACCACATCGCCTTTCACGCGGTAGAGCGCGTCGGCAGACCCAGCGGAGAGCGCATCGAACGGAATGGCCTCGGCCACGCGAATGAGGGACGGGCGGACGAACGGGCTCAACCCGGTGAACCCGAGCCGCCGCGCCGGCGCGAAGGTTCGCACGCAGGCGCGCGAGAAACCGCCGGAGTATGTCTGCGAGTGCTTGATCGCCCCCACCCCCCATCCCTCTTGATAGAGCATGGAGTTGGACACGACACTCCGGATGGTCAACTCGTGGTTCTCCTCGATCGGATAATCCTTGAGGTTCTCGTCACCGCCGTCGCCATCGAGCAGCAAGCGCCAGGCCGGATAGCGCTCACGAATCCCGCGCAGCAACGCGAGTCCGACCGTCGCGCATTCGACGTCGAGGGGTTTGTAGTCCTCGATCACCTCCACCGCTTCGAGCGGGTCCAACCGATCGGCCGGCACGTCAATCACCTCGAGCAGCATCTCCAGGTCGAGCCGGCTCAGAAACGTGCGCGCCTGTTCGACGTCTGCCCCACCGCCGTCGACCGCCAGGGTGAACGCCTTCAGACGGCTGGGGCTCTGCCCGCTGTCAACCAAGGCCCGATACACGCTGACCAGCACCGCACCACTGTCGATCCCGCCGGAGAACAGCACCCCGACCGGCTCGCTCTCCGGTTGTCGCGCCAGCCACTCGGTCACTTCCTGGTGCAGCGCCGCCACATACCCGTCCCCGATCGCGTCGAGATCTGTCGGCATCGTCGCCCGGGGTGGCGCGAAGAACCGGCGGTGGTCCGGGGTGGGGTCGGGACAACCGATGAGCCGTAGCGCCGTGACGTGATGCGCCGGCACCATCCTGGTGTAGCTCGGATGAAACTGGTGCCCGTAGCCATGCTCGTCCAGCACCCGCTTGAGGTCGTCAATCCGCTCGCCGATCACAAGCATGGGCCCCTCGGTCTCCTTGGCCAGGAAGTAGCGCATCGGCCGGTCGAGGCTACGTGCCATGAGGACCGTCTCGCCGTCACGCGCAGCCAGCGCGAACGAACCGTGCACGTCGAGCAGTGCGTCAGGGCGCGGGTCAAGCAAGAGCGCACGCGCGGCGGCGACGCTCATGTTGAGGATCCGAAGGTCGCTATCCTCGATGAGATTGACGACGCGGTGAACAGGACGATCCATCGACGCGACTCCTCTGCGTAGGTTGGAGAACGGCCGCTAGTTCGCGCCCACCAGCAGATCCCAATGCTGCGCGGCTCGCTCGAGGATGGCCGGCAGGTCCGCTTCGAGCAGATAGCGGTCACCGATGAGTGCCTCTCCCGCCGACTCGATCCGGGTCAGAAAGTCCTCGCGTGAGTCGTACCGTTCCTCGATCGATCGTCGCGGATCGCGAGTGCGCTCCCGCTGCGCCCGGGTAGCGGGAAACGGAATGTAGGAGCCGGCCAATGAGACGAGCGTGTTGGGGTCTCCATTGTCCGGATTCGTGAAGTTCCAGCCAGTGTAGGTGGCCAGTGGCACCGCGACTTCCGGGTGACGGATACCTGCGATTTCGTTGCCGTCGGCGTCTACCTGCGGCACGAACATCGGCAACGCCGTGCCTCCGCCGGCGCCGCCGTCCAGATCATGATTCGTGGCCCGCACGCCGCCCTCGCGATCGGCCGGTGAGCGCACATCCGGTATCGCCGGGAAGGCGATCTGTGCGGGGGCCACCAGATTTCCGTCGGCAAACCGGGGGTGCCGGCTGGGCGGCGGCTCGACGTCGTCGACGACCCAATCCTTCAGCGACGTCAGCAGCGCCCGCATGTTCCACCAGTAGTCGGTCGGGTTGCCCATTTCCTGCCGGTTCCCCGGTGGCGGCGGTGGGAACGCGCCAGGTCCGTGCTGCGTACCGGCCAGAAAGTAGAACCGGACATTGTCCTGCAAGGTGAGGTCCTGCGACCCGTCTGGTGTCGAGTGCACCAGAGTCGCCACACGTCCGCCGCCCCAGTACTCGACACCCGTATTCGTGTAGAAAACGCGGGGCTGGTTCGGCCGGCTCCGGGCGTTACCCAGCGTCCCGTCGACGACGCCGGTCACCGGGTCGGGCAGCGCCGCGTCGGCGAAGGGAAATGCGGTCGCGTCGAACATACCCAACGAGATAGGCGCGGCACCGGGCTGGTTGAGATCGAGACGCGATGAGCCGGCGATGTGGGGAATCATGCCGTCGAAGACCTGCCGCCCGTCGGTATCCGAGTTGAATCCGAGATACAGGAACGTCCGAAGGTAGCGGCCGCTCTGCGACGACCCGAACGTCAGGGCATGTTCCGCGCTCACCAGAGCGCTCGGGTCATACTTGATCCACGACGTGACATCGCGGACGCTGGCGAAACCGAGGCCGCCCACCGGGTTTCCGTCGACCGAGGGCACCTCGAGTCGAATCTCACGCTCGGCCGGCACGTCGAATTCCCAGCCGACCCAGACCAGGGTATAGCCCTCGCGCATCAGAAATCCGTCGCCATACGGCCCACTGCCTCCCCGGTTGAAACCGAGCGCGGTCAGCCGTCCTCGATTGGACACGTCGACCAACGCCACGCCGTTCCCGCGTTGCGAGTCTGCGGGCGTGAGAATCCTCAGGTCGGCGGTAGCTTCGACCAACCCGTCGGCGTTCAGGGGGGCACGGTCCAGGTTCACGATCACCTGATTCCGCGGATTTGCCGGATCGATCCCGAAGGTGATTCGCCCCACCAACTCCTCGTAGGCCCCAGTGTCGCCGAAACCGCTGCCGTCCGCGATGGCGTGACGCTCGGTGACATCGACCGACAAGACGTCGGCATGGAGCACAGGTACGGACACGACCGTGACGAGCAGGGTGGCGACGAGGGTGCGAAGCATGGCGGTCATTGGTAATGGTCCTTGCTGAAGTCGTTCCTGGGTGGTGCTGGTCGTGGAATTATACCGGCTCGAGACCGGGGTGCCGAGCGACGCTGGTCGGCCCGGGTCGCGGGCGGGACGTACGCGCCGACTGACTGTCGCGCCAACTCGACCGCTGTCCGGCGGCGTCCGCAGTTGATTACCCGCCACCGGTGGAAGAAAATACGACTATCGAGTCGTCAGACCAGGGAGGCGTGCGGATGAAAGCCAGGCAGGAACGTCCGGATAGACGCGTCGCAGCACGCGTACTCGTGTCGCTCGTCGTCGGCACCATGTTGATGGCACCTCCGGCTGCCTCCGCCGGCACCCAGTCGGCAGGCGAGGTCACCTTCACCCGGGATGTCCTGCCCATCCTGCAGCGCGCCTGCCAGCAGTGTCATCGACCGGGATCAGTGGCGCCCATGTCGTTGCTGACCTATGAAGAGGTCCGGCCCTGGGCGCGGGCCATCAGAGACAAGACGGCACAGCGCGAAATGCCGCCGTGGTACATCGAGCGCAACGTCGGCGTCCGTGCATTCAAGGAGGACGCATCGCTGACCGATGACGAGATCGCCACCATCGGCGCGTGGGTCGACGCCGGAGCCTCGCGCGGGAATCCAGCCGACGCCCCGCCACCCCTCGAACTCGCGTCGCTAGACGAGTGGCGTATCGGCACTCCCGAGTGGATCGTGGAACTGCCGGAGACTCAGACGATCGGGGCCGTCGATGCCGACCACTGGCTCGACGTGTGGGCCGACTCGCGTTTGACGGAAGACCGCTATATCAAGGCGGTCGAGACCAAGCCGTCCCCGGATGCCTACCGCGTGGTGCATCACGTGGCCACGTCGATGCGGTGGGAGGAGGAAGACGGTGAGGAAGGCGGCGGCTTCCTCAACGAGTACGCCATGGGCAAGAACGGCGACATCTTCCCGGACGGCACCGGCCGTCTGATCAAGGCCGGCACGCGGATTCGCTTCAACATGCATTACAGCTCGGTGGGCGAAGAAATCAGGGACCGCACCCGAGTCGGCTTCAAACTCTATCCAAAGGGCGTGGTGCCGGACCGCGTGCTGATCTCGCGGCACGTGGGCGATAGCTTTGACACGCTCGACATCAAGGCCGGCGCCGACAACGTGCGCAGCGATGGATATTACGTGCTGCCCGAGCCGACGCAGGTGACCGGGTTCCAGCCGCACATGCACATTCGCGGTGAGCGGATGTGCGTAGAGGCGATCCAGCCCAACGGCACCATCGAGACCCTCAGCTGCTCGGGGCACAACTTCGGGTGGCATATCGTCTACAACTACGCCGACGACGCCGCCCCGCTGCTACCAGCCGGTACGATCCTGCACGTCATCGGGTGGCACAACAACACCGCGAGCAATCGGTACAACCCGGATCCGAAGAACTGGGTCGGGTTCGGCAACCGGTCCATCGACGACATGAGCTTTGCGTGGATGAGCTTCTTCCACTTGCCGGACGACGTGTTCGAGCAGAAGCTGACCGAGCGGAAGCGGTTGCGTAGCAACTAGTGGCCTGGGTCGCCGTTCGCCAACGAGACGCCAAACACCTGAAGCACACGTGGTGACAACCCTGCAAACTCGACTGGCGGTCGCGCTGCTGGCTGGCGGTCTGTCGCTGGCCGCCACCGCCGTGGCGACCGCGCAGACCTATCACAGCGGTCAGAATCTTCAGCCGGTGTTCGAAGGGTGGGAGCAAAACCCCGATGGCAGCTTCAACTTCGTGTTCGGGTATCTGAACCGGAACTACGAGGAAGAGCTGGGTATCCCGGTCGGGCCGAACAACTTCCTCGAACCCGGCAATCTCGACCGGGGACAGCCGACCTATTTCTACCCGCGGCGGCAGCGGTTCGTGTGGCGCGTCAGGGTACCGGCCGACTGGGGAGACAAGGAGCTGGTGTGGACGGTGACCGCCCACGGCGAGACTGACCGGGCGGTCGGGTGGCTCGTGCCCGAACAGATTATCGACGACCAGGTCATCGCGATGAACCGCGCTGGCGGCGGCGCGCCGGACATCGAGAACCTTGTCCCCTCAATCACGCTGCCCGAAGGCCTGGAACGCACCGTAGCGGTAGACGCCACACTCAGCCTGACCGCGGTCATCGGCGACGACGGCGTCCCGGCCATCCGCCCGGCTCGCAACAGCCGCCCCCCAGGCCGTCGAAACGCGCTGGGCTTGCGGTTGGCCTGGATTCAGTACCGGGGTCCGGGCCAGGTGACATTCGACCCGTTCACAGCGCCGATGGCCGATCACACACCGGGGTGGACTCCGCCGCCAGTGCCCGCCAACGGGACGATCGTCACGACCGCCCGATTCAGTGAACCGGGCACGTATGTCATTCGGGCCACGGCCGACGACGGCTATCTGTACACACCGGCCGACGTCACGGTAACCGTGACGCCGTAAGCGACGGGTACCGAACGACCCGGAGGGCTCCCCGACCGAAGACCGACATAGCTGGGACGGGCCACTGGTGTCCGGTCAAGCGGCGCGGATGCGCCGCGCCGCTTCGGCCACCATCTCGGCGTTGTCGCGAGCCGTCCGTCCGTCGGGCATCTCGAGGCTGTCCTCGAACCCGACCCGGGTCTGGTACCGGCGACGAGCGGCCTCGTCGACGATGTCCCAGGACGTAGCTCCACCGCCGTGCAGCAGGCGCGGCGTCTCGGGACGCGCCGCGTCGAGCACCGCCTCCATCTCCGCCACGCGTTGCAGCACCTCCTGCAGCTCGCCGCCCCCCGGCTCGAGCATCAGGCGGAGGCATCGGGGCGCCAACCCGCTCTGGACGCAGACACGGGCCGCCTCCGCGTGAAAGAGCCCGGCCTCCACACCCACGCCGAGATCGATGAGCTGCCGCGCCAGGTCGGGCGCGCCGTCCTCGTTGAAGTTGACGGAGGCGAAATCGGGCAACTCGCTCCACCCCGCGACGACCTCGCGGCGCCGGGCCACGTCGCCGAGGATCCGGAAGTGCGTGCTGACGCCGATGGGCGTGCCAGGCGCCGTCGCCCGCATCGCCGTCAGCGTGCGGGCGATGTCATCCGGTGCGATACTCTCGGCACCATCGGCGGCGCGGACGTGCACGTGAATCGCTCGCGCCCCGGCCTCGACGACGGCCCGTGCGGTGGTCGCGCACTCCGCGGGGGTCGTGGGCAGGGCCGGGTGGGTGCCCCGGCGGAGTCCGCCGTTGATGGTGCACTTCAGGAGCGGGATAGAGGCCTGCCTCCCGGCCCCGGAAAGGAACGCCTCGTTCACGGCGACGAGTCCCGCTCCGGTGGAGGCGAGGAAGTCACGACGGGAGACGCAGTTCGGTCGGAACATTGGTATTCTCCGTCTTGGACCCGGCGATCCCCGGAGTGCCGAAGGCAGACTAGCAGGGTCTCTGAAGGAAGGGCAACCGACCGGCGGGCCATGGAGAGGCGGAGACGATGAGACGAGAACGTGACCGCGTCGTAGTCGACCGGCGGAGCGTGGTGAAAGCGCTTGGCGCGGCGGGGGCCGCGCTCGCCACACCGGAACTGTCGTGGGGCGCGTTCGCCGCGCAGAGCGATGTGGAGCTGTTCGAGATCCGTATTGACGATCAAGCGCTCGACGACCTTCGCGCGCGCCTCCGCCTGGCCCGCTGGCCGCCAGATGCGCCCGGTGAACCGTGGTCGTATGGCACCGACCGCGCCTATCTCCAGGAGCTGGTCACCTATTGGCGCGACGAGTACGACTGGCGCGTCCACGAAGCCGAACTGAACAGCTTCGACCACTACATGACGACGGTCGACGGACAGCGGCTGCACTTCGTACATCAACGCTCGCGGAGCAGTTCCTCGTTTCCTCTGCTGATGACGCACGGCTGGCCCGGCACCATCTGGGAAATGCTGCCGTCGGTCAAGGCATTGAGCGACCCGGCCTCGTATGGCGGCAACGCCTCCGAGGCGTTCGATGTCATCGTCCCGTCCATTCCCGGCTTCGGCTTCTCCGGGGAGCCGGCCGAGGGGACCGACATCGCGCGCACCGGTGATCTCTGGGTCGGCTTGATGGACACGCTCGGCTACGACCGCTTTGGGGCCTACGGGAGCGATTGGGGCGCCGGTGTGACGCGCTATCTCGGGGGCCGATACCCGGACCGCGTGGTCGGCATCCATACCCCCGGTGCCCCGCCGCGCCAACAGCGCGAGCCGCAAACCGACGCGGAGCGCGACTACCTGCGGCGGTCAGAGCTCTGGTCGGTCGAAGAGACCGGCTACCAGCGTATTCAGGGAACCAAGCCCCAGACACTTGCGTTCGGTCTGACCGACTCCCCCATCGGGCTGGCGGCCTGGATCACCGAGAAGCTCCGGTCATGGAGCGACTGCGACGGCAACGTCGAGAACCGGTTCAGCAAGGACCAGATCCTCACCCTGGTCTCGATCTACTGGCACACCCGGACCATCGGGACCAGCGTCCGCTACTACCACGCCAACGGCCTTGGCAGTTCGCGGCCCCGTCGGCGCGGGGGCGGTCCGGTGCAGGTCCCGCAAGGCTACGCGCAGTTCGTCGGGATCCCGTCGCGGTCAGGTCCGCCGCGGTCGTTTCTGGCTGATCCCCCAGAGAACGTGACCCACTGGTCGGTCTTCGACACCGGCGGCCACTTTCCAGCCATCGAGGAACCGGAGTTGCTCGTCGGCGACCTGCGCAAGTTCTTCGGACCGCTGCGCTGAACGGATCGGGACTGGACTGCCCCTGCTTCAGGCTTCGCCTGGCGACGTTCCCGCGGGAACGTCCTGACGCACCGGCTCACAACGACCATGCTCGTCTTTTTGCTCGCGATGCTCACGCCCACATCCGTGACCTTGGATGTGCCGATCTATCTCGTGGCGGAGCTCAAGCCGTCAGTCCTCGCCGGTGCCCTCGAGGAGACGGAGCGGATCTTCGAACCGGGAGGCATCCGGCTCGAGTTCGACCTCGCCCCCGAGCGGCGTTCGACGCATCGACTCGCATTCGTAGTCGTGCAGGCGCGGCCGGCCCGCTTCAAGGTGTCACCCGCGTGCAGCCGTGGCCTGCATGACCACCGGCTCGGTCACACGCAGCTCAGTTCACGCCGTCTGACGCTGTGGACGGAACAGGTGGCGCGGGCCGTCGATGGGAACTGGGACCGCCAGGGACTCCCCGAGGTCGACGACCAGGTCTACGCGCGAGCCCTGGGGCGGGTTCTCGCCCACGAACTCGGTCACCTGCTGCTTCGCCTGAACGGGCATCGCGATGACGGACTGATGCGGTCCACGTTCTCACACCGAAGTCTGATCGCGCGGGGAAGGGGCGCCTTCCGCCTGGCGCCCGACGACCTGCGCGCGATACGAACCGCGCTCGAGGGCATCGAGCTATGACACAAAGGCCGACGGGTCGGCGAAGGTGCTGGACTTCGGGCTGGCCAAAGCGATACAGCCCGAGGCGACCCAGGCCGACGCCCGGGTCGCTAGTGTCACGTCTGACAGGTTCGTTGCAGAAGTCGGTGGCGCAGTGCGCAGCTGAAAAGGCGTGAGGAGGGAGCAAATTGATGCCCCCCGGAACCTGCTTTGTGTCCGAGTACCCTACTCGGGCACTCCGCGTGGACCCCGACGAATACGAGGAGACCTCATGACGAGCAGGAGGAGAGCACGAGCGACGGTCGCCGGTCTGGGAGGGGCGCTGGTCTTGGTCGCGGCGCCGGTCGTCTTCGCGCAAGACCGGATGCCGCCGATTCCTGACGACCAGATGACCGAGGCCCAGCGGGCAGCGGTGGCGGAGTTCAAGGCCGCGCGTGACACCACGCGGTTCGGCGGACCGTTCGTGCCGTTGCTCCGAAGCCCCGAGATGTTGAGCCGCGCCCGCAACGTGGGCGACTATGTTCGGTTCAACAGCGCGCTGCCACCGCGGCTGAGCGAATTCGTCATCCTGCTCATCGCGCGCGAGTGGACGCAGCAAACCGAGTGGTCCGCCCACGCCGGCATCGCCGAGCGGGCCGGGCTCCACCCGGACATCATCGGCGCGGTAGCCGAGGGCTGGCGTCCGGATGGAATGGCGGAAGACGAGGCGGCGGTCTATGACTTCTGTACGGAGCTGCTTCACACCCACGGAGTGAGTGACCCGACCTACGCGCGCCTCGTGTCGGTCGTTGAAGAGAAAGGCGTCGTCGACACAATCGGAATCATGGGGTACTACTCGCTCCTGGCGATGGTGATGAACACGGCGCGCACGCCGCTCGCCGGCGATGCGCCCCCACCGCTCCAGGCGTTTCCGCGGTAGGGGCCTCCACCTGAACCGCTGTTGACACGACGTCCGCGGGGAACCGGCCGTCGCCCGCCCATGGCCTTGAACCGGAACAGATCGCTCCGACTGGCAGGCACGCTCGCGGTGGGTGTGGTGGTGTGGTTCACGCCGCCGCCAGACGGGGTTGATATCCAGGCCTGGCACCTGCTGGCCATCTTCATCGCCACCATCGTGGGCATCATCACCAGCCCGTTCCCGATGGGTGTTGTGGCCGTGTTCGGGCTCACCGCGACCAGTCTCACTGGGACACTCACAGTCGAGCAGTCGGTCAGCGGTTTTGGCGAGCGCGTGATGTGGCTGATCGTGATCGCGTTCTTCGTCTCTCGCGGGTTCATCAAGACCGGTCTGGGAGCCCGAATCGCCTATCTGTTCATGGCCGCGGTCGGACAGACCTCGCTGGGGTTGGCCTATAGCCTGGTCGCGGCGGACCTGACGCTGGCGCCCGCGATGCCGAGCAACACCGCCCGCGCGGCTGGCGTCATCTTTCCGATCGTGCGCTCGATTGCTCGGTCGTACGGCAGTCGCCCCAGCGACGGCACGGCGCGTCGGATCGGCGCGTTCCTGATCAAGACCGCCTACCAGGGCACGGTGATCACAAGCGCGATGTTTGTCACCGCCATGGCGGCAAATCCGATCATCGTGCGGCTGGCCGGCGACGCCGGCGTCCACCTCACGTGGACCGGTTGGGCGACAGCGGCGATCGTCCCCGGACTGGTGAGCCTGATGGTGATGCCATGGGTCCTCTACACCGTCTATCCGCCCGAGATTCGAGAGACGCCCGGCGCCAGGCAGATCGCCCGCGACAAGCTTCGGGACATGGGAGCGTTGAAGTCCAGCGAACGGACGATGCTCGCCACCTTCGTGCTGCTGCTGTTCTTGTGGGTCTTCGGCGCACGGTTCGGTCTCGACGGGACCGGGACCACCGCCGCGTTCATTGGTCTCTCCGTCCTCCTTCTCAGCGGGACACTGACGTGGGACGACGTGCTCCACGAGCACGGCGCGTGGAACACGCTGGTCTGGATGTCGACGCTGGTGATGATGGCCAACTATCTGAACGAGCTCGGCCTGGTGCCGTGGTTTGCCATGACGATGGGCGGAATGGTCGAGGGCATCGGTTGGGTGCCGGCCCTGGCGGTCTTGGGTCTGGTGTATTTCTACAGTCACTACTTCTTCGCAAGCAATACGGCCCACGTCGTGGCGATGTATGCGGCATTTCTGGCCGTCGCGATCGGAGCCGGCGCCCCGCCAGCCCTGGCGGCGCTGGTCCTGGCGTTCTTCAGCAATCTGTTTGCTGGCTTGAGCCACTACGGGACCGGGCCCGCCCCGGTGTTCTTCGGGTCTGGGTATCTGGAGATGGGGACCTGGTGGAAACTCGGCGGACTGCTCAGTGTCGTCAATATCCTCATCTGGACGGTCGTGGGCGGGTTGTGGTGGCGGATGATCGGCTTGTGGTGAAGGTGGACAGTTCGGCTTGCGGATGGATTCTTGATTCGGGTGGCGCAGGTCGGGGCGCGTGGCAAGGCGGTGTCCTGTACGAGGTGATGCGATGGACACGCCAGCATGGTGGCTATCCCGCCGTCATGATGGGCGCGTCCGCCGGAGGCTTTGCCGCGGCCGACGTGGCCACCGGCACCGAGGCGACCGTCCTGAAGGGCTGGACCGCGTGGGGATCCGAAGACATCCCAGCCCGCTATCCCCTGGCCCCGTTCGTCGCCAACGAGTGGCCACGCAGCCGTTTTCGCCGGCACTTGCATGCCTCCATCCGCTACGTGATGGAGGACACCGAACTCGATGGTGTCTTCAACGATTCAGGTCAACGGACGCTGCTCGTCTTCGCGTCACGGATCCGGCGTCTCGACGGACGTGTGCCAGGGCGGGCCGATCCGGTCGCGCTGTTTGGCATGGCCGCCACACGCAAGCTCCCGAGGGCGCTGAAGTATGTGCCGGGCGGGTACCAGGTCGACCCGGTGGTGTTCGCCACCAACCTCCCTGACACGCTGCGCTCCGAGTTCGTGCGCCCGCTGACGCGAGAGAACTATCACTGTGCGATCGAGGCATCGTGTCTGGTGCCGCTGGCGATGGGGCCTGCGCTCCAGCCCGGGCTGCTCTCTCCCGCCGGCGCCTATCCAGACGACGCGCGGGCGATGTTCGTCGATGGGGGGTTCACGCTCAAGATGCCGATGGCGCTGTTCGAGGAGGACGCGCGTTTCCGCGATCTGGCCCGCTGGATCGCCACGCCTCGTACGATCATTTTCTGTTGCGATCCACACGGACGCTTGTGGGAAACGAGCATGCGACTGCGCGCCCTGAATGCCCATCCCACCGTCGCGCGAGCCATCGCAGACGGCTCCCTACTGGTCGTTCATCCCGACCATCCCGTCGAGGCGAGCTTTCTCTCATTCGACCCCGAGGTCATCATGCGCACATTTGACCGTGGTCGAGAACAAGGCCGTCGTCTGCTCGAGGCCGAGTCGAT
>CAUZAY010000089.1:0-13990 GCA_963577695.1 Vicinamibacteria bacterium
CGTTTCTGTCTAGTCTCAGGCCAGGCCATCGTTTCGGATTTTCCACCACGACCAACGGGTCGCTCCGGGCCATCGTGCCGATTGGACTCTACGAGAAGGTATTGCCGATGGATCTCCTGCCGACACCGCTCCTGCGGGCGCTGGTGATGCAGGACGTCGAGCGTGCCGAAGAGCTTGGCTGTCTCGAGCTCGACGAAGAGGACCTGGCGCTCTGCACCTTCGTCTGCCCGAGCAAGATCGACTACGGCGCGTCGCTTCGTGGCGTGCTGAGCACCCTCGAGGTCGAGGGCTGACATGAAGTTTCTGCGAGCCCAGCTCGACAAGCGGGCCCACCTGTTCGAGAAGGGTGGGCCTCTGGAGCGTCTGTATCCACTGTGGGAGGCCCAGGACACCTTCTTGTATACCCCCGGCGACGTGACCCAGGCGGCGCCGCACGTGCGCGACGCGCTCGACATGAAGCGCCTCATGACGACCGTGGTCATCGCGTTGGCCGGTTGCATCTACATGGCGTTGTACAACACCGGCTACCAGGCGAACCTTGCCATCGCGGCCGGCGCCGCGCCGCTCGACGCCTGGCAGACCGACGCTATGCGATCGATGGGTCTGTCGTTCGCGCCCGACGACCTGCGGGCGTGTCTGGTACACGGGTCGCTGTTTTTTGTGCCCGTGTTGGTCGTGACGTTCCTGGTCGGCGGACTATGGGAGGCCGTGTTCGCTGGGGTACGGGGCCACGAGATCAACGAGGGGTTCCTCGTCACCGGCATGCTGCTACCGTTGACACTGCCACCGACCATCCCGTTATGGCAGGTGGCGCTGGGGGTCACCTTCGGGGTGGTTGTGGGCAAGGAGATCTTCGGCGGCACCGGCATGAACGTGCTGAATCCGGCGCTGACCGCGCGCGCGTTCATGTTCTTCGCCTATCCGGCCCAGATGTCGGGAGACGCCATCTGGGTCGCGGCCGAAACGTCGACCGACGGGGTCAGTGGCGCGACCATCTTGGCCGTAGCGACCGAGAGTGGGCTCGCCGGAGTGATCGACCGCATCGACCCATGGCAGGCGTTCATCGGGCTCATGCCGGGGTCGATGGGCGAGACCTCAGCTCTGGCCTGCCTGGCGGGCGCGGTTGTGCTGATCGTCACCGGTGTCGGGTCATGGCGAATCATGACCAGCGTGCTGGTGGGTACGCTGGCGACGGCGGCGCTGTTGAACACGATCGGGTCTGCCACGAACCCCTACTTCGAGGTCACGCCGTTGTGGCACTTCCTGCTGGGTGGCTGGGCGTTTGGCACGGTCTACATGGCGACCGACCCGGTGTCCGGGCCGTCGACGCCGACCGGGCACTATTTCTACGGATTCCTGATCGGGTTCATGATGGTGCTCATCCGTGTGGTGAACCCCGCCTACCCCGAAGGGATGATGCTGGCGATCCTGTTCATGAATCTGTTCGCCCCGTTGATCGACTACCTGGTCGTGCAAGCCAACGTGCGACGAAGGAGGGCCCGCTATGCAAGGTAGCGTCGGCTACAACCTGGGGTTCGCGGCGGCCGTCTGCCTGGTGTGTGCCGTCGTCGTGTCGACCGCCGCCGTGGTCCTCGCCGACCGCCAGGAACGGAACGCCACACTCTTCAAGCAGAAGAACGTGTTGCTGGTGGCCGGGCTGGCCAATGAGGACGAGTCACTCAGTGCCGAGGAGGTGGCGGACCGGTTCGCGCCGATCACGCAGTTGATCGTAGATGTGGCGACCGGCGACGTGGTGGAGGGGGTTGACGCCGCGACCTACGACCAGCGTGTGGCTGCCGTGGACCCCGCTCAGAGCCGGGTGGCGCCCGCCAACCCAGCGCGTGTCATGAGGGTACCCAACCAGGCCGCGGTCTACGAGGTGCGCGACCCGTCTGGCGCGCTCGAGATGGTGGCCGTGCCTATCGAGGGGCTTGGGTTGTGGGGCACCTTGTATGGGTTCATCGCCTTGGAGGGCGACCTGCGCACGGTGCGCGGACTGACGTTCTACGAGCACAAAGAGACACCGGGTCTGGGCGGTGAGGTCGATAACCCGAGTTGGAAGGCACTCTGGCGGGGCCGGTTGGCGTTCGACGACGACCTGGCTCCCGCTATTGCGGTGGTCAAGGGACCGGCCGGGTCCGTGGCTGAGACGCCCTACGCGATCGACGGGCTGTCGGGCGCCACTATTACCAGCCGTGGCGTCACGAACCTGCTTCGTTTCTGGCTCGGACCAGACGGTTTTGGCCCATATCTGTCTCGGCTGCGAGAGGAAGGCGGATCGGTCTGATGTCGAAAACACGAGAGGCGCTGCTCGATCCGCTGTTCAACAACAATCCGATCGCGCTGCAGGTACTGGGTGTCTGCTCTGCGCTCGCGGTGACGACGCAGATGGACACCGCCCTGGTGATGAGCGCCGCCGTCATCTTCGTGCTGTTGTTTTCGAACCTGTTCGTCAGCCTCCTGCGCAATCAGATTCCGACCAACATTCGCATCATCGTGCAGTTGACGATCATCGCATCGCTCGTGATCGTCGTCGATCAGATGCTGAAGGCGTATCTCTTCGATATTTCCAAGCAGCTCTCCGTCTTCGTCGGTCTCATCATCACCAACTGCATCATCATGGGTCGGGCCGAAGCGTATGCCATGCAGAATCCGCCTCGCATGAGTCTCATCGACGGACTCGGCAATGGGCTTGGCTACGGCGTCATTCTGGCCGGGACCGCCACGTTGCGTGAACTGTTCGGATCCGGGTCGCTCTTCAGCGTGCAGTTGCTGCCGCTTGTCAAGGAGGGCGGCTGGTACACACCAAACGCCCTGATGGTGCTGCCGCCGAGCGCGTTTTTCATCATCGGGTTCTTCATCTGGGCCATTCGGACCTGGAAACCTGGCCAGGTTGAACGGGACTAGGGGCTCACATGGAGTACTACCTGAACCTGGCGGTGAAAGCGATCTTCGTCGAGAACATTGCGCTCGCCTTCTTTCTGGGCATGTGTTCGTTTCTCGCCGTGTCCAAGCGCGTGTCGACCGCCATCGGCCTGGGCGCCGCCGTGATCTTCGTCCTCACCGTCACGGTGCCAATGAACAATCTGGTCTACGTCTACGCGCTCAAACCGGGCGCGCTGGCTTGGGTGTCGCCGTCGCTGGCGTCATACGACCTGTCGTTTCTCGGGTTCCTGACGTTCATCGGTACGATCGCGGCCATGACTCAGATCGTCGAGATGACACTGGACCGGTTCGCCCCGGCGTTGTATGCGGCGCTCGGCATCTTCCTCCCGTTGATTGCGGTCAACTGCGCCATCCTGGGGGCATCGCTCTGGATGATGGAGCGCAACTACAACCTGGCCGAAAGCGCGGTTTTCGGATTCGGCTCCGGCCTCGGATGGGCGCTGGCGATTGTGGCGCTCGCCGGTATTCGCGAGCGACTGCGCTACAGCAATCCGCCCGAGGGGCTGCGCGGGCTCGGTTTGACATTCATCATTGTGGGCTTGATGGCCATAGGCTTCATGGCGTTCGCGGGGGTGCAGCTGTGACCACGGTGGCCCTCGGGGTTGGCATGTTCACGTTCACCATCGTCGCCCTTGTCGGGCTGTTGATGATGGCTCGGCGTCAATTGGTGGCGACCGGCGACGTGACCATCACGGTGAACGGCGACCCGGAGAAGGCCCTGTGCACCAGCGCCGGCAGCACGTTGCTCGGTACCCTGGCCGCCAATCGCATCTTCATCCCGTCGGCCTGCGGTGGCAAAGGCAGCTGCGGGGTCTGCACGCTCACGGTCACGGATGGCGGGGGCGCGATCTTGCCAACGGAGCTGAGCCACATCTCGCGCGGCGAGGCGCGCGATGGCGTGCGTTTGTCCTGCCAGGTGAAGGTGAAGCAGGACATGGCGATCGAGTTGCCGCCCGAGGTGTTCAGCGTCAAGCAGTGGCGCTGCAAGGTCCGGTCGAACGACAACGTCGCCACCTTCATCAAGGAATTAGTTCTGGAGTTGCCCGCCGGTGAATCCGTGCCGTTCCGCGCCGGCGGGTACATCCAGATTGAGGCGCCCCCGAGTACCGTCAACTACGCTGACTTCCACGTCGACGAGGAGTATCGGGCGGACTGGGACAAATTCAACTTGTGGCGATATGTCTCCACGTTGGAGGAGCCGGTCACGCGCGCCTACTCCATGGCCAACTTTCCGGAGGAGCGCGGCATCATCATGCTCAATGTTCGGGTGGCCTCACCGCCTCCGCGCGCGCCCGAAGGCACCCCGCCCGGGAAGATGAGCTCATATCTCTTCAATTTGAAGCCGGGCGACGACGTGACCATCTCCGGGCCCTTCGGCGAGTTCTTCGCGAAGGAGACCCAGGCGGAGATGATGTTCATCGGCGGCGGTGCCGGCATGGCGCCGATGCGGTCGCACATCTTCGACCAGTTCCGGCGGCTCAGCACATCCCGGAAGGTGTCCTACTGGTATGGCGCCCGCAGCTTGCGCGAAGCCTTCTATAGCGATGACTTCGACAGCATCGCGAAGGAAAGCGACAACTTCTCGTGGTATCTCGCCCTCTCGGAGCCACTCCCGGAAGACGATTGGACCGGGCATACCGGGTTCATACATCAGGTGGTGCTGGACAACTACCTCAAGGATCACCCGGCGCCGGAAGACATCGAGTATTACCTGTGCGGGCCACCCATGATGCTCAAGGCCTGCATGGACATGCTCGATTCGCTCGGCGTCGAGCCAGAGAACATCCTCTACGACGACTTCGGTTAGGTCGTCAGTCAGCTTGACCGCCATGACGTATCGTGCGGTCTCGGCACCACCCGCGCTGGCCGTGCTGCTGCTGGCCAGCGTGGTCGGCTGCGCCCAGTCGGCCACGGATTCGGTCCGTCCGTCCCGCCTGCTCATCGAGGTGTTTGACGGTTCCACGATGGGGACCACGTACACGGCCCGGGTGGTCACGGCGGAGCCATGGGACGACGCGCGGCGGGAGCAGACCCGGGCCCGTGTCCAGTCCGCGCTCGACGCTGTGGAGTCGGCCATGTCGCACTTTCAGTCGGCATCGGAAGTCTCGCGGTTCAACCAGACCCGGTCGACAGAACCGTTTCCGTTGTCGTCTCCTACGTTCGAAGTCGTCCGCACCGCCCTCGCGCTGGCCGAGTTGACCGACGGGGCGATCGACATCACGGTCGCGCCGCTGGTCAACGCCTGGGGTTTTGGCCCCACGGAGCCAGACCTGATTCCACCCGACGCCAGCCAGCTGGTGCGGCTGCGGAGTCGGGTCGGGTTCCGGAAGCTCGAGCTTGACGAGGCGACGTCGACCGTCCGCAAGACCGACCCTCAGCTGGAGTGGGATCTCTCTTCGGTCGCCAAGGGCTACGGCGTCGATCGGGTGGCGGCGGCACTCAGGGATGAAGGCGAGACCCGCTTCATGGTCGAGGTTGGGGGCGAGATCGTCGCGTCGGGTCTGAACCACTTGCACCAGCCCTGGCGGATCGGGATCGAGCGTCCCGCGGACGGTGGTGGCATCCAGCGGGTTGTCCCGCTGTCCAATCACGCCCTGGCGACGTCGGGTGACTATCGGAATGTGCGAGAGGTCGAGGGGCGCCTGGTGTCGCACACGATTGACCCACGCACAGGTCGCCCGATCGAACATCGACTGGCATCCGTCAGCGTGATCGCCGAGAGTTGTCTGATGGCTGACGGCATGGCCACCGCGCTCGAAGTGCTCGGTCCGGACGAGGGCTACGACTTGGCGATCGAACGCGGCTGGGCGGCGTTGTTCCTGACCCGCGATGGTGACGCCATCACCGCCCGCGCCACCCCGGCGTTCGACCAGCTGGCTCCGGACAGCGCTACAATGGAATAGACCATGGCGACCTTTCTGCTGACGCTTGGAGGCATGGGCATCATCATGATGATCATGGCGGTCGGTGTCATGTTCAGCGGACGCTGTCTGCGAGGTTCCTGCGGTGGTCCTGACGCGATCGGTCCCGACGGCGAGCCACTCAATTGCGCCACCTGCCCGAATCGCAAGACGATCGCGCGCCGTTCATAGCGGGACCCAGCGCATCTGATGAACGGCACGTCCGTCCTTCGCCGCTCCACTGGCTGCAGCGCGAGACGAAAGCCCTCGGTTTCGACATGGCTTCAGAGCCGAGGACCGGCGCTTTGCTGGCCACCCTCGCCGCTAGTAAACCAGGGGGCCGGTTTCTTGAGCTCGGGACGGGTACGGGGTTCGGAACCGCCTGGCTGTTTTCCGGGATGGACGATGCGTCCAGGCTCGAGACGGTCGACGTCGACCCGGAGGTGGTGGAGGTGGCGAAACGCTATCTGAGTAACGACCGTCGGGTGACGTTCACCGTGATGGACGGCGCCGAGTACCTCCGTGGGGCGTCCGGCCAATTCGACCTTGTCTTTGCGGACGCGTGGCCCGGGAAGTTCACGCACCTGGATGAGGTCTTCGCGCTCGTACGACCGGGCGGCCTGTATGTCGTCGACGACCTCCTGCCTCAGCCCAATTGGCCGGCCGGACACCCCGACAAGGTAGCCTCGCTGGTCGCGGATCTGGAACGTCGAGACGCCTTCACCCAGGTCGACTTGGAGTGGGCATCCGGCGTGAGGCTGATGGTACGGCGCCCAACCGGTGGGTAGCCGGCCACCCCGCCCGTCGCGATCCGCCTTGCGGTTGCCAGCCCGCTGAGACACCATGGGCTGCCCGACGGTGTTCGCAATCGTCGCACCGCCTGACAGGGAGGACCGATGACACGCTTTGCACTGCTTCGGTGGGTCTGCTGCGCGCTCGTCCTTGCCGGTGTCGGCCCTGGGTCGGCGGCGGCGCAGCCACTGACACCTGACGAGCACGGCTTCATCGTGGCGATCCCGGGCGACATGGTTCCGGCCGAGGGGAGCCGCTCGGTGAGAGTTCTGGGTGTCAGCGGCGAGCTCGGCATGTACGTGACCCGCATCACCTTCGCGGCAGGTACCGGCACCAAGCCGCATTCTCACGACCAGGGTCGGTACAT
Organism: Vicinamibacteria bacterium; assembly: GCA_963577695.1. Classification (GTDB taxonomy): domain Bacteria; phylum Acidobacteriota; class Vicinamibacteria; order Vicinamibacterales; family UBA8438; genus UBA8438. The sequence goes on from CAUZAY010000089.1 coordinate 7,006, forward strand.
CACCGTCTTGAAAGGTACCTGGTGGGTGGCACTCGGTCCCGAGGCTTCGACGTATCAGCCGGAGACGATGCGCCCGGTGACGGCGGGGAGCTTCATCTACGAACCGCCGCACGGTATTCACTACGATCAGGCACGCGACGAGGCGGTCACGGTGCAGATCACCGGCATGGGGCCGGTCAAGACAACCCGCTACGAAACGGATCCCTAGGTTTCATGGCGATCCGTCCGTGTGGACGGCGTTGCTTCCTCGGTCACATGCCGCCTGCATGCTCCCTCGTCGCGCCTGGCCACACGAACGGCTTGCCAGGAAACCGCCCGTCGTTCTTCCGTACCCTCCAGAGATTCCGAGCGAGGCGTCCGCAAAGGGCGGACGTCACGGCATTGACTCAGCGGGGTCACAGCTCGCCTGGCACCTCCCTCCTTGCGCCTGGTCAGACGAACGCTTCGCCCGGACACGACACTCGCGACACTCGAACGGGCGTCACGCCAGCGTGCGCAACGACTCGATGAGTTGTTCGTCCTGTTCAGGCAACACGGTCCGCAGGTCCAGCAGCACGCGGTCGTCGACTATTCGCGCGATCACCGGCGGCCGCAGCTTACGGAGGCGGCTTTCGAGCCAGCTCGCCGAATGAGTCGTCGGTGTCAGACGAGCGAGGCGGGTCGCGATGGCGGACCCAGGCGCTCCCCCGCCCCCCACCGTCGAGTGGCCCTCGACGACACCAGATGTAAACAGGGCATGTCCGGCAAGCCGGTCGGCGAGGGCGTGTGCCCGTCGCCCGAGCGCTTCGGTAGTGGCGTACAGCATGCGAGCCACGGGTACCGTGGTCTCTGCTCGTCCGCGCGCGTATTCGAGCAGGGTCGCTTCGAGCGCGGCGTAGGTCATCTTATCGACACGCAGCGCGCGCATCAACGGGTGGCTGCGGATGCGGGACACGAGGTTCTGATCGCCTACGATGATGCCGGCCTGCGGCCCCCCCAGCAGTTTGTCGCCGCTGAAACAGCAGACCGACACGCCCGCCGCCACACTGGCGGACACCACCGGTTCTCCGATGTCGGTCTCCGCCGGGATTGTGAGGAGATTCCCGCTGCCCAGATCCTCGACCACCGGTATCTCAAAACGTCGACCCAATGCCACGAGTTCGTCGAGCCCCGGCCGTTCAGTGAATCCTTCGATTCGGAAATTTGATGGGTGCACCCGAAGAATTACCGCCGTGCGATCGCTGATGGCGGCGGCATAGTCGGCCGTCCGAGTCTTGTTGGTCGTGCCCACCTCACGGACGTCAGCTCCCGATTGGCGCATGACGTCCGGAATCCGGAAGCCCCCGCCGATCTCCACCAGCTCGCCGCGCGACACAATCGCCTCGCGGCCGCTCGCCAGCGCCGCCAGTGCCAGCAGCACGGCGGCGGCGTTGTTGTTGACGACAGCGGCCGCCGGCGCGCCGGTGACTCGGGTGAGTAGCTGTTCGGCATGCACGCTCCGCGAACCACGTTGGCCCCGGGTTAGGTCATATTCCAGGTTGGCGTACCCGGCGCCGACTTCGGCAACACGTCGGGCGGCCGCGGCGGCCAGTGGAGCGCGACCAAGGTTCGTATGCACGATGACGCCCGTCGCATTGATGACTGGCATCAGTGAGGGGGCGAACGCGTGCTCAAGCCGTTGCGTGGCTCGTTGCTCGATAACACAGGCGGCCTGCTCACGGCTTTCGACCGGTGGCTTCGGGCCGCCGAGCTCCTGTCGCAGGGCATCGGCCACCGCCCTGAGTGCGGAGAGCACCGCGGACGCGCCGTACTCTGTCTCCAGCGAACAGATACCGGTCCGCTGACGAAGTTGATCGATGGACGGGAGAATACGGGGCGTCGTCATGGTTCCCGTGCGGTCCCCCCGCGCTGCGCTCCGCGAACCGGTTTTCGGGCGGGACCCCCGCTCGAACAGCGTTGCGTCCTTGGGGCAGGTGACGCGTCTTGCCGCGTCGCGGCGGTTCAGGATACCATCACGTCGCCTGCGACCGATGAGCAAGCCTTCCGCCCCCCCAGTAGAGACTTCACAGGACGACGGCGGCGCGTCGACGTATCGACCGTCCGACCGATTCTGGCCGTACGTCGACGTACCGGAGGAACCGAGCGATGAGGAGCTCGCGCAGCTTGATCCGGACGTGCGGAAGATTCTCCACGGAGACAGCGCTGAGGGTCCTTTCTCCGTGACGCTCGTGTTCCCGTCGTTTGACGGCGCGAACTACGAGCGGGCGGTGGAGCTGGCGCGTGCGTCCACCGAGTATCTGGTCACCGGGGTCGGCCCGTCGCTCCGGCACAGAGCGCGGTTCCTGCCGAGCCAGGCTTTGAGTCTCCGTACGTTGTTCGAGTTGGTGGGGCCGGTGGAGTCGTGCGAGGTACTCATTGACGATCGGCCGGTGCCGTATGCTCGCGAGCTGTGGCTCCCGCTCATGTGGTTTCTAATTCGATGATGGCCCAGCGGCCTGGGACGAGCGAGATGCGGACGGAGCTCGCCGACCTGGAACGAGATCTACGCAGGCTCAAGTCGGACCTGGGACAGCTGGAAATCGACTACAAGATGTTCTTCGCCGGACAGCGGACGCGTCCGCCATACGCGCTGCGTTCGACCGTGGAGGCACTGGTGCGGCGGTTGGACCGCACGCCCATCCAAGGGTCCGGGGAGCGCTTCCGCTTCAATACGCTCCAGCACCGGTTGCGGACGTTCGTGAACCTGTGGGACCGGGAAGTACGCGCACGTGAAGAGGGACGCCCCGGGGTCTTCTCCAGGCCGACCTGAAGACTGTGCAACCGGGGGGTGACGGGGCGTTGGTGAGAGTCTGCGCGATCGACGAGAGAGAGCGAGCTGAATGCGAGCACTGCTGAGTGTGTCGGACAAATCGAATCTAGTGGACTTTGCCCGCGGCCTGCTGGCTCGGGGCTACGAGCTCGTGTCGACAGGCGGCACCGCTCGGGCCCTCGCCGAGGCCGGACTCTCGGTGACCGCAGTGTCATCGGTGACCGGGTTCCCCGAGATGATGGATGGTCGGGTGAAGACGCTGCACCCCGCTGTGCACGGCGGCATTCTGGCGCGACGAGATCGACCGGACGATCTGCGGGCGATCGAGGCGCAAGGTATCTTGCCGATCGACGTGGTCGTGGTCAACCTCTATCCCTTCGCACGGGCCGCCGCCGATCCCGGCACGACCGTGGAGGCGCTCATCGAAGAGATCGACATCGGCGGGCCCACACTGGTGCGAGCAGCCGCGAAGAACTTCCGGCACGTACTGCCGGTCGTGGATCCAGCCGACTACCCTGGCGCGATGACGCAGCTCGACCGGTCTGATGGACCCACTCACGAGTTTCGCTTGTCCCTGGCGGCGAAAGCGTTCGCTCACACTCGTTCGTACGACGACACCATCGCCGGGGCCTTGTCGGCCGTCGTAGTGACTGACGGCACGTTCTCGCGAGGTGCGCCGTCCGAGGAGATTGCACCCGACACGTTGAAGCTACAGGTCTCGCGTCAGCGGCTGCTTCGATACGGCGAGAATCCGCACCAGGCAGCCGCGCTCTACGCCGACGGCGCCCTCGGGTTCGGGGGCGCAGACGTGGTGCAGGGGAAGGCGCTGTCGTTTACCAATCTGCTCGACCTCGACGCCGCGGCCCGGCTGATCCTCGAGTTCGAGGAGCCGGCGGCGGTGGTCGTGAAACACATGAACCCCTGCGGGGTCGCGACCGCCGCGACGCTGCACGACGCGTACGTCGCGGCCCGCGAGGTTGATCCGTTGTCGGCGTTCGGCGGCATCGTCGGTCTGAACCGACCGGTTGACCGCGATACGGCCACCGCGGTGACATCGACGTTTATCGAGGCGGTCGTGGCTCCAGCCGCAGATGACGAAGCGCGCGCAGTGTTCGCCACGAAGAAGAACCTCAGGCTCGTGCTGGCAGACTGCCACGCGGGGGCGACCGATCCGCGAATGAATCGAGAGGTACGCTCCATTCTCGGCGCGATTCTGGTGCAGCAGTACGACCGGGTCGTCGAGGCGGCGGAGCCATGGGGCGGGACGGAGTGGCGCGCAGCCGAGGGTGATTTTCGCGTCGTGACCACCCGCGAGCCGACCAACGAAGAGTGGGCGTCTCTCCGCCTGGCCTGGCGCGTGTGCGCGCACGTCAAGTCGAACGCCGTGGTGTTCGCGACACCGCATCGGCTGGCCGCAATCGGAGCCGGACAGACGAGTCGGGTGGATGCGGTCAAGGTGGCGACCATGAAAGCCACGACCGATCTGGCCGGTACGGCCGCTGCCTCTGACGCGTTCTTCCCGTTCCGTGACGGCCTGGACGCGGTCGCGGAGGCAGGGGCCCGCGCGGTGGTTCAACCGGGAGGATCGGTTCGGGACGAGGAAGTCATCAACGCCGCGAACGAGCACGGCATCGCGATGGTGTTTACAGCCCGCCGCCACTTCCGCCACTGATCACCTAGACGGGGCTACGCCCCGAACCCCACGCGGCGGCTCCGCGGGGACCCGAGTGCCCCACTCCGCCGCCGCGGGGCGCGCATTGTCGCGCGCCCGGGCCGTCCAGTCCGTCACACGCGTGGCCTGAGCCTTCGGAAGGAAACGGGGGGTGCCACCGTCGATCCGCTCGGCCCTCCGGAGCAGGCGGCGCGGCAGGGGTATGCGGTTAGGCGAGGTGGCAGGTCCACGACCCCGGAGCGGGCGGCGGGAGCGAGATGCACGCTCCCGTCGCACGACGCGAGGTGTAGCCCCCCCCCCAAAGCACCCGTCGCTAAATGCTCTTCTCGGGGTGGCTGCCGACCGATGGGTCTACCGTGCTTTGGTAGGCCGCTGCGGCCGGCAGGGTCATCAGCACCAGGAATAGCATCAGAAACTCGGAATCGCCGAAGTTGTACTCGAACAACCCGCCGGTGAGCATGCCGACGACCGCCGCCAGTCCTGCCGCCGCGAGCGCGGGGTTGGTCCCGTCCCGCAACCGCCGAAACAGATCACGTACCACCATCGCGAGAAACAGAACCCACGCCCCGAGTGCCGGCAATCCACGCTCGGCCGCGATCTGGAGGGGGACGTTGTGCAGATGTGGGTTTTCGTCTTGCACGGCGCCGGGGTCTCGATATTCTGGGTACACCTCTTTGACCATGTCCGGACCGACCCCCGTCAAGGGGTGATCGCCGATGATTCGGATGCCGGACCGGCCCATCGCGAACCGGTCACGCACGGTGGGGTCCGCCATGTCGAAGCTCGAGTAGAGGCGGGCCGTGATCTGTGGCGGCGCCACGACGACGAACAGGGCGGCCACCATCGGCGCGACCACCACCAGACGGAAGTCTCGCAGTACGCACAGGACGCCGATCGCGGCTGCCGCACCGATCATGTAGCCTCGGGTGAGGGTGACGGCTAGGGCCGCGAGCAGTGCCGGCATGACGAGCAGCGACCATATCCGCTCGCGTCTGTCGAAAAGGGCCCGCGCGCCGGCGAGGGCGATGACGAGCGTGAGCAATCCGGAATACGTCATGTAGTGCCCCATCGAGCCGCTGGGGCGCTGGCCGAGGTTGTCGTAATCGAGGATGCCGTACTGCACAACGCCAAACACGGCCGTGGCGGCGCCGACGGTCACGATGACGCTGGCCACGGTCTGGGCCCGCGGGCCCCGTGCAAGTCGGAACACGACCGGCACCACGAGGAAGAGCAGAACCTCTTTGGAGTCGACGATGCTGATGCCGCGGTCCAGCGAGAACAGGACCGAGACCATGGTGAGCGCCGCGTAGCCGAGAAGCGCACCGAAGAACGGCGGAGCCGTCGGCCGTTCCCGTTGCGTGACCAGTAGTGCAATCCAGCAACCAATGGTGATGGTGAGTAGGACCTGTGAGGCGGCGATCGAGACCGGCAGCACGGCCACGAACGCCAGCAGCGAGTACAACGCCGCGATTTCTAGTGTGGAGTTGCCGTCGTCGGCGTCCGGCAGAAGACTCATGGCCGCAGGGCGCTAGTCCGGAGTGGAGAGCACGAGAGCCGTCGCTCCCGGTTATTCCTCGATCGTGGCCTCATCGATGAGCATCACGGGAATGTCGTCCTTGATCGGGTAGACCCGGTGACAGGTGGCGCACTTCAACGCGGTATCGTCATGCACCAGCACGACCGGGGTCTTACACTCGGGACAGGCAAGTATGCTCAGGAGTTCAGCGTCAACGGCCATGGGGTTTTCCTCCAACTGACCAGGCCAGACTATACCAGACTGGGCCGGGTTGTCCCCGGTCGCCGCCTGTGGAACAATCTGTCCTTATGCGGCTTAAGCTCTGTTGCTTCTCTCTTGTCGGCTGTCTTGCCTTGGGAGCGTCGGTGCACGCGCAATCGGTCGAATCTGACCAGCCGTCCATCGAGGACCGGGCCGCGGCGTACCACGCCTTTATCGTGGGGCGTTCGCAAGAAGGCGCCGGGGACATCGACGGTGCGGTGGCCTCCTACGTCCGCGCCGCCGAGCTCGACCCGACCGCATCCGATATCTGGACGGAGTTGGCCGGTCTGTATGCCAGGCGGAGCGACACCGAACCGGCCATCGAGGCGGCCACCGCGGCGCTCGAGCGGGAACCGGATAACCCCGAGGCGCATCGCATTCTGGGACTTGTGTATGCCGCTAGGGCCGGCGCCCGCGGGGGCGGCGATGAGGCGGACCTCGATCGCGCGATCGAACATCTGGAACGTGCTCGGAAACCGTTGTCGCCGGACCCAGCGCTGTATCTCACCCTGGGCCGTCTCTATCTGACGACCGAGAACGCTGACAAGGCGATCGAGGTTCTGAACGAAGTCATCGACGCCGAATCCCAGTTCGCCGAGGCTCTGGCGTTGCTCGCGCAGGCGCACGAAGTCCTCGGCCAGTGGGACGAGGCGTCCGCCGTGTACGAGCGTGCGGTCCTCGTCGGGCCCCAGCGCGCACGATACCGGCGCCAGCTGGCCACCGCGCTGGTGAACGCCGGACAGCCGGA
>CAUZAY010000090.1:0-13977 GCA_963577695.1 Vicinamibacteria bacterium
GCTTTGGGAATCTCACCCGCTTCGACGTCGGGCACCGGGATGACGGCCACGTCGGCCACCGCGGGATGCGCCTGAATCACGCTTTCGAGTTCCGCCGGGGCCACCTGGAGTCCTTTGTACTTGATCAACTCCTTGACGCGGTCGACCACGAACAGATACCCGTCGGCGTCGGCCCGCCCGATATCGCCGGTGTGCAGCCAGCCGTCGGCGTCGAGCATGTCGTTGGTGGCCTCGGGGTTGTTCAGATACCCCTTCATTACCTGCGGCCCGCGAATCCACACCTCGCCCACGGCGTCGCTGTCTGCATCTGCTCCGGTGGTGAGATCAACGATACGGTATTCAGTGTTGGGCAACGCGACCCCCACTGAGTCGTGTTTGATCTCCCGGTCTTTCCCGTTCGCGTGGGTCACCGGGCTGGTCTCGGTCAGTCCATACCCCTGGCGCAGCATCAGCCCGTGGCGATCGATACAGGCTTTGGCCACGGGCTCCGGGAGCGGCGCCGCGCCGGACAGGATGTTCTTCAGTGCGGTGATGTCGTAGTTGTCGACCAGTGGGTGCTTGGCCAGGGCGAGCACGATGGGGGGGACAAGGTACGCCATCGTCACCGCATGGGTCTGCAGCAGTTCCAGAAACTGCTCCAGATCGAACCGCGGCATCGTGACGATGGTCGCGCCGGCCCGCAGTGCCCCGCTCATGATCACCACCATCCCGTAGATGTGGTAGAACGGCAGAATCCCGATCAGGACCTCATCCTCTGAGAGCTGTTCGACCGAATGGGTCTGGCAGAGGTTCGAGACCAGGTTGTGGTGGGTCAACATCACGCCCTTGGGGAGGCCGGTGGTCCCGCTGGAATACGGCAGCGCCACCAGATCTTCTCGTGGATTGATCTCGATCGTCGGTGGCGGCTCATCCCCGTCGGCGAGCGCCGCGAACGGCGTGGCGCCGTCAGCGTCTCCGAACACGAAGATCTCCCGTACCGAGGTGCCGGCGATCGCCTGGGTCGCCTTGTCGAGGCACTGAGGCACCGTGACCAGGAACGTGGCGCCGCTGCCGAGCAGCTGACGGTTCAGTTCGTCGGCCCTGTACAGCGGATTAACGGTGGTATTGATCCCGCCCGCGGTCGCGACCGCGAAAAACGCGATGGCGTATTCGGGTACGTTGGGACTGTAGATGGCAAGGACATCGCCCTTGCCGAATCCGCGACCGGCCAGCCCCGCCGCCGTCCGCCGCACCGCGGCCACCAGTTCTCCGTAGGTCAGGGTCCGTCCAGTGGGCCCGTCGATCAAGGCCGCCTTGTCTGAGTACTTGGCCGCGTGCTGGAACAGAAAATCCTGGACCGGGATGTCCGGGATGTCCACATCAGGGTAAGGGCTTCGATAGATCATCGCCTCTCCGTGATTCTGCCGCCGTCCGACCGCTCAATGGAGTCACTAGCGTATGCCAGCGTTGCCGCCGCGACAACGTTTCCCGCGCGCCGTCGGCGCCTCTGGACGCCCCCGCTCTCTTTTTGGGATCGGCGTGGCGCACGGGTTGTGGCCCGGGCGTTATGATAGCCACGCCGAGTTCGGTCCTCCAGGGACCGACGAGGGCGCGGCTATCCGCCGGGATACGGCGAGCCCGCAATTGTGGCGATTGCCACGGAGAAAACTTTTGACACTCGAAGAGATCACGGAGGGCATTCGGGGCCGCGTTGGCACGCAATCGCCGATTCCCGCCATCGTGAAATTTGATTTCGAGGACGACGGTGTTGTCCGGGTCGACGGCAAAGCCACGCCAACCGTTGTTGACAATGAGGACCGCGACGCCGACTGCACGGTCAAAGTGACTATGGATGATTTTGCCCAGATCGCGCAGGGGAAGATCAATCCACGGGTCGCATTCATGACCGGGAAGCTACGCGTCGAAGGCGACGTCAGTCTCGCCATGCAGCTGGGGGCTCTGCTCCGCTAGCGGGCCGGATCGCCGTTGCGGGACCCTCGCAGGTTGCGGAAAACCCTAGCAGGGCGCGGAGGAACGACGGGGCGGTTTTCTGACGAGGCGTCTGTCTAGCTAGGCGCGAGGAGGGAGCAGCCAGGTGGGCTGTGACCGACGAAGCAACACCGCCAGACGGACGCCTCGTCGGAAAACCTAGGTTGCCGATGTGCCGCCGTCTATGGGGATGATGGCGCCGTTTGTATAGGCGCCGGCCCGTGAGGCGAGGTAGATCGCGATTCCCGCCATCTCTTCCGGACGTCCGATCCGCCCCAGCGGGCAGTTCCGTTCGATGTCGTCGCGGAAACGGTCGAGGGACCCCTCCGTCATCTTGCTTTCGAAGAACCCCGGAGCAATCGCGTTGACCGTGATATTGCGTGGGCTCAACTCCAGAGCCAGCGCCTTGCTCATGTGGTGCACCGCCGCCTTGCTGGCCGAATACGAGAACGTGCCGGTCTGCAGCACGGTCGGAATCTTGAGGCCGTCCATCGAGCCGATGTTGATGACACGGGCGGGGTCGTCGGGTACGGCGCCGGCCGATAGCAACGGCGTGAGGTCGCGGGTCAGAAAGAACAGGGCCGTCACGTTGAGTTCGAGCACTTTGCGGAACCCATCTTCGGGGAACGATTCGTAGGGTGCTCCCCAGGCGGCGCCCGCGTTGTTGACCAGAATGTGCAGCCGATCGATGCGTTGCCCCAGCGTCTCGATGAGCCGCGCCCGGTCCGCGTCGTCGGTGATATCCGCAGGCAGCGAGTGGCAGGGTCCGAGGGCCGATAAGGTAGCGGCGACCTCGTTACAGACGATCGCCTTGCGGGACGAGATATAGACGGTCGCGCCCGCCCGCACATAGCCCTCCGCGATCATCTTGCCGATACCGCGGGAGCCCCCGGTGATCAGTGCGGTCTTTCCGCTCAGGTCGAACAGGGTGGAGACGTCAATAGCGTTGTCGGGTGTCGGCACGTCCTTTGACCTCGCGGGTCCGGTCTCCGTGTGCTTCGAATGCAGCCCGGTGTTCTGTCCCAGGCCGCGAGAACAATGCGTTGCTCCAACCTTCCACCTGTAGTTAACTTCGCGGCAGAAGGCGAGACGCGTGCCCCTGAAGCCCGGAACGCCCTCCCCGCGTCCTACTCGTCAGCCAGCGGAATGAACAATGAAATTCGATCCTCGGTTCCGATAGCTCGTGAGATGTGCCCTTGGCCAGTGGTGTCCTCGGCCAGCAGGATGTGCCCCGGGTAGAGCCTGACCTTCGTGCCGTCGCCGAATTCCACCTCGCTCTCGCCACTCAGCGTGATGACATACTGCCGTCGTGGCGCCGTGTGGAACGGCAGGTCGTAGTCCAGCGATGTGCGGCGGAACTGCAGGCTGGTGACGTCGACCGTTTCCGAGAGTTCCGTGGCGCCCCGGAGTTCCCCGAGCGGCACGTCGTATTCCTCGGCATGGGTCTGGTTGTCCGGGCCGGTGAACATGCGGGTGACCTTGATCGGCGTCCGTGTCTGAGCCGCGGCATGGGTGTCGCCAACCCAGTGCGCGCCGATGAAGGCGAGTGTGGGTATCCAGCCAAGCGCGACCAGGCCGGTCGCGAGTCGTCGTGTTGTCGTCATGGTGCCCCCCGAGAATCTGGTTGCGCGCGGTGGTCGTGCCAAGTATAGAGCGGAGCGTGACCCGGGCGTCCTGTGTCGGCGGCCAGAATGGCGTTGTTGTTTCGTGGCGGGCCCTTGCTCGAGGTGGCGGGCGCAGGCCGACAGTCGAACCGTCCAGGGCGGGGTCGGGTCGATGATGGTGACTGACGTGTTGCGGAACCGCACGGGCTGCGTCGCATCGTCACCGTAGGTGAGGTGCAACTCGGTGAGCGCTCTGATCACGAGGCCATGCGTGACGACGGCGACCCGCTCGGTGCCCCCGCGGGCGACCGAGCCGACGTGCGCCCACGCCCGGGCGACCCGCGCGAGGAAGGCGGGCCAGGCCTCCCCCCCGGGTGGGTCATGGTCTGGTCCGAAGAACTGGTGCTCCACACCCGCATATGGATGCCCGTCCAGCGCGCCCAGGTCCCGTTCGCGTAGCAGTGGGGTCAGCTCCGTCGGGATCGTGCCGGTGGCATCCAGCGCGGCTGCCGTGCGGCGAGCGCGCGGGTAGTCGCTGCTGAGAATTCTGGTCAGACCAACTTCGGCCATCCGAGCCCCGAGCCGCTCGGCCTGTTGGACGCCGATGGCGTCGAGCGGCGTGTCGGGGTGCTGCACGACCCGCGCGGCATTGAGCGCGGTTTGACCGTGGCGAATCAGATAGATCATGCAGATGGGGGCACGGCAGAAGCGGGTGCCGCTTGATCGTGTCGGCGCGCATTGTACACGTCCCGGTGGTTCGCGCTGTCCCTGCACCTCGGGTGGACGCAGATTCCCCGGGACGCTATTGTCCTCACCATGATTCATGACAGACGTCCCGTGGGTGTGCGCGTGCCGCCTGGACGAGGGTGACGGCCATGAACAAGAAGCACGTGGGCGCGTGGGCGCTCTTCGACTTCGCCAACTCCGTCTATCCAGCGGTGATGACGACCGCGGTCTTTCCCGTCTTCTTCATCACGTTCGTCGTTGGCGACGAGGGTGGCGTGGGGGAACTCTGGTGGGGCCGAGCCGTGTCGCTCTCGGCGCTGATCGTGGCGGTGTCGTCGCCGTTGCTGGGCGCGGTCGCCGACCGCGGCGGCGCCCGGAAGAAGTTCATGCTCGCCTACACGTCGATCTGCCTCGTCGCAGTGGCGATGATGTCGACGCTGGACCAGGGGATGGTCTTGCAGGGCTTCTTGCTGTTTGTCGTCGCCAACGTGGGGTTCGAGAGCTCGCTGGTCTTTTACAACGCATATCTGCCCGACATCGCCCCACCCGAGCGTCAGGGATGGGTCTCTGGTCTCGGTTTCGGGGTCGGTTATCTTGGCTCGGCCCTGGGACTCGTGATGGTGATTCCGTTTGCGGGCGATCGCATCGAGCTGGTGTGGTTTCTGGTAGCCGGCTTCTTTCTGGTGTTCTCTCTGCCGGCGTTCCTCGTGCTGCCGAAAGATCAGCCGACCGACATGAGCATTGCGCAGGCGGCCAGGTGGGGTGTCACGAGCTTTCGGGCCATCGTCAAAGAAGTGTGGGATCTCAAGGAGTTGCGCAATTTTCTCTTCGCGTTCTTCTTCTATATCGACGGTGTGCTGACGATCATCGTGATGGCTGGCGTGGTGGCGACCGAGACCTTTGGTTTCGACCAGCAAGAAACGATCGTGCTCTTTCTCATCGTTCAAATGTCGGCGCTGGTCGGCGCGTTCGCCTTGGCGACGCCCACCGACCGGTATGGCCCCAAGCGGGTGCTGAACGGCGTACTCGGTCTCTGGATTTTCGTGGGGGTCGCCGCCTACGTCATCGAGAACCCGACGCTGTTCTATGGGATGGCCGTACTGGCCGGTCTGGGGTTGGGCTCGACCCAGGCGGCGAGCCGGGCGTTCCTGTCATCGCTGGTTCCTGCGGGGAAGGAGGCCGGAATGTTCGGTTTCTACGCGTTGTGCGGCAAGTCGTCGTCGGTCGTCGGTCCGCTACTGTTCGGCTATGTGACCGTGTGGGCCGACGGCAACCAACGACCCGCATTTCTGGCCCTTACGGGGCTGTTCATACTGGGCCTGGTGCTGCTGCAGCGCGTGCGGGATCCTCGAGCTGCCGCTTGATCCCGCCTTAGACGTCTTCGGCTGCGTCACCCACCGAGTCAGGCGTCACGCCCTCTGCGTCAATTACTTCCCTGGCCAGACGAAATGCTTCGACCCCGGCTGGGATGCCGCAGTAGATGGCGACCTGCATCAGGGTGTCCCGAATCTCCTCGACGGTGCAGCCGTTCCGTATGGCGCCGCGCACATGGATCTTGAACTCGTGGCTCCGATTCAAGGCCGAGATCATCGCGAGGTTGATCAGGCTGCGTTGCCGGTCGCTGAGCGTCGGCCGGGTCCAGACCTGACCCCAGCAGTACTCGGTCACCAGCTGTTGAAACTCGGCGTTGAAGCTGTCCAGCCCGGTGAGCGCCCGGTCGACATACTCGTCGCCCAGGACCCGTCGTCGCGCCTGTAAGCCTTCATCGTGTTTCTCGTTCGACATCGTGTTCTCCTGGCGTCATGCTCGCAGTCCGCTCCGATCCGCGTGGTCGAGCGGTCCGCGAGTGTACCATTCACCGCGTCGGCGGCTGGCGGATGGCTGTCAGCGGGAGCCGGCGCGGGAGAACGTTATGGATTTCCGGCTCAGTGAAGAGCAGCAGGCGCTGCAGGCTGCGGCGCGCGACTTCGCGCGGGGTGAAATGACCGCCGTGGCGGAACAGATCGAAACTGACGCGACGCCGCTCTCGCGAGAGTGGCTGCGACGGTACGCCGAGATGGGGTTCCTCGGGGTGAATGTTCCGGCGGCCTTTGGTGGTCTTGGGTTGGGAAACGTCGACGCGTTTCTGGTGCTCGAGGAATTTGCCAAGGTGTCGTCCGCCGTGGCGTTTCCGATCTTCGAGTCGGTGGCGGGACCGGTGCACGCTCTGGCGCACTTCGCCGGTGAGGGCTTGAAGCAACGGGTGATTCCGGCCGTGTGCCGCGGAGAGATGATCGTGGCGGTGGCGATGTCGGAGCCGGATGCCGGGACCGCGCTGACCGATCTGCGGACTTGCGCGGAGGTGCGCGGCGACCGGGTCGTCATCAACGGGGCCAAGCGCTGGTGCTCCGGAGGCGGGCATTCGGACGCCTACCTCGTGTACTGCCGGTTGTCCGAGGTGCCAGGCGCCAAGGGGATTGGCGCCGTGTTCGTCGACAAAGGCACGGCGGGACTCACGTTCGGGGAGCAGGAGCGGCTGATGGGGTTCCGGGGCATTCCTGACTCAGATCTCTACTTCGACGAGGTGTCCGTGCCGGCTGACCAGATCGTGGTGCCGGCCGGGGGCTTCCCGAAGCTGATGCAGGCGTTCGACCTGGAACGGTGTGGCAACGCCACCATGGCGTTGGGTCAGGCCTCTGGTGCGCTCGAAGAGGCGCTGGTCTGGGTGCAAGACCGCCGGCAGTTCGGGAAGCCAATCATCGAGTTTCAAGCGGTGCAGCTGAAACTGGCCGAGATGGCGATGCGGGTCGAGGCGTCGAGGCTACTCATCTACCGGGCCGCGCAAGGGGCCGAAGGGGGGCTCCCATCGATCCTCGACTCCAGCATCGCCAAGTGTGTGGCGAACGAGGCGGCCCGGGAGGTGACGAGCGCCGGGGTCCAACTGATGGGCGGTTACGGCTATTCGCGTGACTATCCGATGGAGCGGCGTATGCGCGACGCCTGGGGGTGGGGAATTGCCGGTGGCACCATCGACATCCAAAAGGTGAATATCGCGTCGGCGTTGGCCGGCCGGCGGTTCGACCAGCGCAGATAGGTTTCCTGGCGAGGCGTCCGCCTGGCTGCTCCCTCCTTGCGCCTTGCCAGCCCGTCACACGCGGGGCGTGACGCCTCGGGCAGGAAACGGGTCACGCCCAGCCGGCGGCCGTAGCAAGGGCCTTTAGGCCCGCTGAACGATCAGCGCCCCTGAAGGGGCTTGCTACGATCCCACGGCCGCCGTTTCTTCAGGAGACGAACGCCTCGCCAGGAAACCGGTTCAGCGTGGCGGCGAGCTGCGTTGTCGGCGCGGTTGGTTTCCTGAGTCACGCCGACGCGCGCATTGTCCCGAGCCTTTGCCGGCGCTTGGGCTCAGACCGGGAACCGTTCGAGGGTGGGGGTCATATCGTCACGGATGGGGGTCCTGGCGGTGTTCATCACCATCGCGAGCATCGAGTAGTACCCCAACAGACCGACCAAATCGATGACCCCCTGGTCGCCAGAGATCGCCACGGCGCGGTCGTAGGTCGCGTCGCTCACGCTCCGGTTCTGCAGGAGCTCCAGACAGAAGTCATACACCGCAGCCTCGTCGTCGAGGAGTGGCGAGGGTCGGCGCCCTTCCGCGGTCGCGGTGATGACGGTCTCGGCCAGCCCGGCGGTGGCCGCGTCGGCCGCGTGAATGTTCCACTCGAACTGTTGGGACCAGTGCCGTGCCGCGATCAAGATCGCCAGCTCACTGAGCCGGCGCGGCAGCGCGTTCCGATATCGCAGATACTCGCCCACGCGTTGCACGCGGTCGAGGAGTTCGGGGCTGCGGAGCAGCGGCACGAAGGGACCTTCGAACACGTTCGTGTTGCGCGTGGTGGCGTAGTTGGCGACCGCTTGTCGCTGCTCGTTGGTCATCTCCGCGTCGGGTATCGGTGGCATACGGTCGGTCAGGTTCACTCCAGCGTCCTCCTCATTCCCCACGGACCTTCGAGGGGCGCTGCAATCGTATAATGACCGTCTCTCGGGACGACGTCGCCGTCATGTGGACGCGGACCGTCTTGGGTTCACCCAACATTTTCGCTGAGCGACATATGGCACACCTCGATCTGCTCAACCTGGCCGGAAAAGTGGCCGTGGTCACCGGCTCATCCAAGGGGATCGGCCGGGTCATTGCCGAGACATTGGCGGAGGCCGGAGCTCGCGTCGTGGTCTCCAGCCGTCGAATCGACAGTTGTCAGCCCGTGGCTGACGCGATCAACGCGTCCGGCGGCGAGGCAGCGGCCATTCCGTGTCACATGTCTCATCTCGACCAGGGCCGGGCCCTCGTCGACGGCACCCTCGAGCGTTGGGGGCGTGTCGACGTCCTGGTGTGCAACGCCGCGGTCAATCCGGCCTACGGCCCGATGGCCGACGTGACCGAGGCGGCCTACGACAAGGTAATGGCCACGAATGTGAAGCACAACCTGTGGCTGTGCAACCATGTGCTGCCTCAGATGGCGGAGCGCAAGGACGGGGCGGTCATCATCGTGTCGAGCATCGCGGGTCTCAAGGGGAACGACGCACTTGGGATCTACGGTATCTCGAAGGCGGCCGATTTTCAGCTGGCGCGCAACCTGGCGGTGGAGTGGGGTCGCAGCAACATCCGCGTGAACTGTATTGCGCCGGGGCTGGTGCGCACCGATTTCGCGCGGGCGTTGTGGGAGGATCCAGAGCAACTTGCTGAAGCGATTTCCACGTATCCGCTCGGCCGGATCGGGGAGCCGGACGACCTGGCGGGTGCGGCGTTGCTGCTGGCGTCACCGGCCGGGCGGTTTATCACCGGTCAGATGCTGGTCGTCGATGGCGGCGCCACGATCGGGTCAGGTCGATACAGTTAGGTTTCCTGGCGAGGCGGCCGTCTGGCGGCGTTGCTGCGTCGGTCACAGCCCGTCTGGCTGCTCCCTCCTTGCGCCTTGCCAGACGGCCGCCTCGCCAGGAAACCGGTTCTGCGAGAAGTGTGGGGTTGGCGGTGAGCCTTGTCGTGAACAGGGTCCTCAGCCCCGCTCCGCGGCTGCGGGCGCGCACTGTCGCGCGCCCTCCCAGTCCGTCACACGTGGACGTGAGGCCTCGGGCAGGAAATCGATGGGACCTGCCGCGCTGGCCGATTGGGTGTAGCTCCAGCGCCTGACCGTTTAGACGTTTCCTCAGGAGACGAACGTCTCGCGAGGAAACCAGTTGCCGTTCTTCAGGGCGCTGCTAGACGAAAGAGCCCGAAGAAGTAGTAGCATCACGTCACGGGACGAACGTGCTACCGCCCCCAGCGGCGGACGAGGAGGGCACCATGCACTTGGCACGAGCGATGCGCTGGCTGTCGGTCATGTTCTTGGGCATCGGCGCCTCGGCGACCGAGACGCAAGCCCAGGAAGGTGAGACCTGGTATCGCGTCCAGATCGTTCAAGTCAGGCCGGAGAAGGTCACAGACTTCATGGAGCTGTATCGAGACGAGATCAACCCGGCGCTTCGCGCCGGCGGCGTGCCGTGGCGCTCCGCTTGGCGGGCGGGTCAGTTTGGCGATACGTATGAGCGGCAGTTCATCACCCCGCTCAGCGGATTCGGCGAACTCGATGGCGGGGGCGCGCTCCCGCGAGCGCTCGGACAACGCGACTACGATCGAGTGCTCGACAAGCTGCGTGAGACAACGGAGGGGCGCCAGGCCTACGCGGTCCGCTACCGACGGGATTTGAGCGTGGAATCAGACGATGTCAGCGGGTTGTCGATTGCCCGGGTCACGAACGTCCAGGTGGCGGCCGGCAGAGGGGCTGATTTCGAGGCCTTTCTTCGGGACAATGTCGCTACGTTCCGGGACGCCGGCGTCGTGTTCGGGATCTACCAGCGGCAATTCGGCCCAGGCCCCGTGGTGTGGCAGATCGTCGAGAACCTGCGGAGCTACCGGGAGTTGGCTCGTGGTGGTATTCTCCGGGCGTTCGGCGACCAATCGCGTGCGGCGGAGGAATTGACCGGTGTGGTCACCGGAATCGAGCGGTACGTGCTGGAGTATGACCCAGACCTCAGCTTCACCGGGGTGACCGAACCCACCCAGCAACCTTAGTCAAGCGTCACGGCCTTCGTATGAATACCCAAATCTTTCTGTTACTCCATTTGACCTCGGTGATTCTTCTGGCTGGGGTTACCTTCGCGGCGCTCGCCGACCCCCACCCCGACAAGCGCCGGCAGTTCCTGATGATGTCCGGGACGCTCAGTCTGCTGGCCGTCATGAGCGGGTTCGGCCTCGCGGGGATGATGCGGATCGGATTTCCGGGGTGGGTCATGGTGAAGGTCGTCTGCTGGCTCGCCTTGTCCGGTTTGACCGGGATGGCGTTCCGGATGACTGGTCAGGGCCGGATGCTGGCGACCGTCGCGGCCGGGGTCATCCTGCTCGCGGTGGTCATGGTCACCTACAAACCTTTCTAGGTTTTCCTGGCGAGGCGTCCGCCTGGCGGCGTTGCTTCGTCGGTCACAGACTGCCTGTCTGAGCTGCTCCTAGACGGGGCTACGCCCCGGACGACCCACGCGAACGTTACGCGGGGACCCCGAGAGTTCCACTCCGCGTCCGCGGGGCGCGTTGTCGCGCGCCCGTGCCTGCCACACCGGGGCGGGCGGTGGGAGCTGGCATCTCGGTCCGCGAACCGTCGGAGACGAGCCGAGAGGGGTTGTGCCGCCGCTGGTGGGGACCGTGCGCGGGCGCGGAGTCTCAGCGCCGGGTCTGGGACCAGCCTAGGTGCTCATTAGTTGGACGCCTTTGTGGGCCAGGTCGCGGACGCGCTCGTCGTAGCCGGCGAAGCGTTGGTCCTGGGTCTGGCCGCGCACGTAGCGGATGTAGATCTGCTGGACAATGACCACCAGCTTGAACACGCCGAAGACGTGATACCACGCGATCGCGTCCAGGTCTAACCCGGTGCGTCTGGCGTAGCGCTCGACTACCTCCGCTCGGCTCGGGAACCCCTCGTGATTGGTCGGCATCTTGGATACGTGATGCCAGCGGGGATCATCGGTCGCCTCGTTCCAGAAATTGAGGAGGTAGCCGACGTCCATCAACGGATCACCACGCGTGGTCATGTCCCAGTCGAGCACGGCGACCGGCGTCGCCGGGTCCGCGATGTCGACCATCAGGTTGTCCAGCTTGTAGTCGTTGTGCAGGAGTGTCGTGGCCTGTGGCGTCGGAATTGACGCGTCCAACCAACTCAGCATCACGTCGACGTCGGGCACCGCCTCGTGCTTTGCCGCCAGCCAGCGACGACCCCACCCGTCGACCTGTCGCCGCGCGAAGCCGTCGGGTCGGCCGAGGTCGCCCAGACCGACACCAGCCGGGTCTACCCGATGCAGGTCGGCGAGCACGTTGACAAGCATCTCCCCGATACGCCGGTTGACCTCCGGTTGACTCACTAGATGTGGGGGAAGCTCGCTGCGGATCACGCTCCCGTGCCGTCGTTCCATCACGTGGAAGTCGACGCCAAGCACCCCGGGGTCCGTGCAGAGCGCGTAGCTGGTTGGAGCGAGCGGGAATGCCTCGCCCAGGCGGCGCAACACACGGTGTTCTCGCTGCATGTCGTGCGCGCTCGGGGCGATGGGACCCAGCGGAGGTCGGCGGAGCACGTACTCGTGGTCGCCGAAATGCAGCAGGTAGGTCAGGTTGGCGTGTCCGCCACCGAACTGTTGCAGCGTGAACGGACCATCCGCGTGAGGCAGATGCGCCCGCAGCCACGGCTCGAGTCGGTCCGGCTCGAGCCGCTCGTCGGCCCGAACCGCGATGACCTCGGGATCGTCCGGCGAAGTCACGATGTTGTCACGCAATCTCGAACAGACCGGCCGCACCCATCCCGCCACCGATGCACATGGTGGTCACCACGTAGCGGGCCCCGCGGCGCTTGCCCTCGATCAGGGCATGGCCGACCATGCGGGCCCCGCTCATACCGTAGGGATGGCCGATTGAAATGGAACCACCGTCGACATTGAACCGTTCCATCGGAAGGCCGAGCCGGTCTCGACAGTAGACGACCTGTACCGCGAATGCCTCGTTGAGCTCCCAGAGGTCGATGTCGTCGGTAGTGAGCCCGTTGCGCTCGAGCAGCTTGGGCACCGCGAACACCGGACCGATCCCCATCTCGTCCGGCTCGCACCCGGACACCACCAGGCCACGGTAGACCGCCAGCGGCTCGATGCCACGCTGGGCGGCAAGCGCCCCGTCCATCACGACGCAGGCTGACGCGCCGTCCGACAGCTGGCTGGCGTTGCCGGCGGTCACGCACTTGCCTTCGCCCCGGACCGGAGCCAGCCCAGCCAGACCCTTGAGTGTGGTGCTTGGACGATTGCCTTCATCTTGCGTCAGAGTGACTTCTTCATCGGACGTGTCGCCGGTCTGTTTGTTCGTTACCAGCTTGGTGGTGGTCAGTGGCACGATCTCGTCATCCAGGCGGCCCGCTGCCTGCGCCGCCGCAGTGCGCTGCTGGCTCACCAGGGCGTACGCGTCCTGGTCGTCACGGCTGACCGAGTAGCGCTGCGCGACCACCTCGGCCGTGTCGATCATGCTCATCCACAGTTCCGGCTTGTGCTGCATCAACCACGTTTCGGTGAAATGCTCCTGATTCAAGTTGTTCTGCACCAAGCTGATCGACTCGACACCGCCCGCCACCATGACCGGCACCCGGTCCGTCAGGACCCGTTGGGCGGCCACGCTGATGGCTTGGAGCCCCGAACTGCAGAATCGGTTGATCGTCGTGCCCGCAGTGGTCACTGGCAGCCCGGCCCTGGTCGCGGCCAACCGGGCGACGTTGTGTCCCGTCGCCCCCTCCGGCAATCCGCAACCAATGACGACGTCCTCCACTTCGGCTGGGTCAACCCCGGCCCGCTCGACGGCATGGGCAATGGCGTGGCCAGCCAGCACGGCTCCGTGCGTCTTGTTGAACGCGCCCCGAAACGCCTTCCCGATCGGCGTTCTTGCGGTGGATACGATAACGGCGTCTGGCATACTCGAAACTCCTCGAAGTGCCGCGGCAGCGCGGCTCGCGGCGCCTATACTAACAGGCTGCGAAAACGGCGCGCGATAGTCCGCGCGTGTGGGGTTTCTGGGCGCATCTCATTCCCGGTTGGTAGAAGAGGTTTTATGCGAGTAATTGACGGCCTCGACGAGCTTGACGCGCTCGCCGGCACCGAGTTGGGGGCCAGTGACTGGCTCACCATCACCCAGGACATGATCGACCGGTTCGCTGACGTCACGTTGGATCCGCAGTGGATTCATGTGGACGCAGACCGCGCAGCGCGCGAGTCGCCGTACGGGACGACGATTGCGCACGGCTTCTTGACCTTGTCGCTGATTCCACACTTTCGGCGGCAGATCGCCGAGGTGCGCGGTATTGCCAGGGCGATCAACTACGGCGTGAACAAGGTGCGGTTTCCCAATGCCGTACGGCGGGACGCGCGGGTCCGTGGAGTGCAGACCCTGCTGACGACCACCCGAGTGGCGGCCGGGACCATCCGCTTCACCAGCCAATTCGTGGTCGAGGTCGAGGGCGAGACGAAGCCGGCCTGTGTCGCCGAGACCGTCACCATGGTCTTCGCCTAGGTTTCCTGGCGAGGCGTCCGTCTGGCGGCGTTGCTTCGTCGGTCACATGCCACCTGCAGGCTCCCTCCTCGCGCCTTGCCA
>CAUZAY010000091.1:0-13917 GCA_963577695.1 Vicinamibacteria bacterium
CGGCGGAGCTCGCGACGCGCTACAACCGCGAGGGTATCGACGAAGTGGTGATCCTCGACATCACCGCGACGATCGAGCAACGTAAAGCGCTGGCCGACACGATTCAGGCCGTCGCTCGCGAGATTTTTCTACCCCTCTGCGTGGGCGGCGGTATTCGCGGCGAGGAGCACGCCGAGGCCGCGATCGAGGCCGGCGCCGACAAGGTGGGCATCAACACGGCCGCGCTTTCACACCCCACACTGATCACCACCCTGGCCAAGCGCTATGGCAGTCAGGCCGTCATCGTGGCCATTGACGCCAAACGCGAGGACGGTCGGTTCAAGATCTACGTACGAAGCGGTCAGCAGGGCACGGAACGTGATGCCGTCGAATGGGCACAAGAAGCTGCGGACCGGGGCGCGGGCGAGATCCTGCTCACCTCGATCGACCAGGACGGCACGAAAGCGGGCTTCGACTGCGAGTTGACGGCGGCGGTGTCCTCGGCGGTGCCGATCCCGGTCATCGCCTCGGGCGGCGCCGGCACGTTCGACCATTTCGTCGACGTCTTCACGACTGGGCAAGCGGACGCGGCGTTGGCCGCCTCGATCTTTCACTACTCGGAGCACGCGGTCGCGGACCTGAAGACGCACTTGCGGACGAATGGAATACCGGTGAGGATTACCGAAGGGAGCGGGAACGGGGCTTCGGACGGTAACCTCCTCTAAGTCAAGCAAGGTGCGAATCGCACCAGAGCGCGCGACAATGCGCGCCCCGCGGCGACGGAGTGGGGCACTCGGGGTCCCCGCGGAGCGCCGCGTGGGGGTTCGGGGCACAGCCCCGTGTACTCGTGATGCCGCACTCGGGGACCCCGCGCAGTGGCCGCGTGGGGTCCGGGGCGCAGTCCCGGCTAAGCAATGCTGATCCCATCCATCGACCTGAAGGGCGGCAAAGTGGTGCAGCTTGTCCAGGGTCAGCGCCTGGCCATCGAGAGCGACGACCTGGACGGCTGGGTCTCTCGCTTCGCCAGCTTCCCGAAGGTCCAGCTCATCGACCTCGACGCCGCCCTGGGCACCGGCACCAACGACGCGTTGGTACAACAGGTCGCCCCACGGCTGAAGTGCCGCGTGGGCGGTGGCATCCGATCCGTCCAACGGGCACGGGAGGTGCTCGACTACGGCGCGCTGGCGGTCATCGTCAGCTCGTCATTGTTTCGAAACGGGCATCCAGATTTGGCGTTCGCCAAGACGCTGGCTGACGCCGTGGGACCCGAGCGCGTCATCGCCGCGGTCGACAGCAAGGGAGGCCGGGTCGTCATCCGCGGGTGGACCGAACCGGTGCAGGTGACGGCGGTCGAAGCAGCCCAGGCCCTTGAGCCCTACTGCGGCGAATTCCTGTACACCCACGTTGACCGGGAGGGCACGATGACCGGTACTGACATGGACGCGGTGCAGGCCGTCGCGGCGGCCACGTCCCGTCCAGTCACGGCGGCCGGCGGCATCACGACAAGGGCCGAGATCGAGGCGTTGGACGCGGCCGGCATCGACTCGGTCGTCGGTATGGCGATCTACACCGGCACACTCTCGCTGGATGACGCGGCGCCGGGAATCTTGCCCGCCGCGAGTTCTTGATCGACCAGCAGGAGACCGAGCCCGGTTGAGCCCGCGAGCTTCAAGCGCCCCAGCAAGGCGCGTGCGCTTGACTCTTCCTCCATCTGCTCGTTCACAAACCATTGCAGCATGATCTGGGCGCCGCGGTCGCCAGCCCCCTCTGCCGCTTCGTACAACGCCGCGATCGAGGCGGTCACCTCCTGCTCGTTGCGCAATACATGGGCCACCAACGCCACGGCGTCCGGCCAGTCGGTGGGAGGTTCAGGGATGGCCGGCAGTTTCACCGCCTGGTCGCGATCCAGCAGGTGCTCGATGACTCGGTTTGCGTGTCCAAGCTCGTCGGTCGATTGCTGGCGCATCCAGGTGCTGAAGCCCGGCAAGTCATGGGCCGCCAGCCAAATCGACATCGCGAGATACTCGTGGGCGGCTCGGAATTCGAGTCGCAGGTGCTCGTTGAGGTCGGCGAGTAGGTCAGTATTCATCATCTATCTGAACCGGGAGACAATAGGCCGCACTAGAGATCTCCGGGGCGCAGCCCCCCCTCCGGTAAGGTCATCATACCAGCCGCGGCTCGACCCAGCTGAGCGCGACAGACTCGACGCACACGTCGAGCGGGAGGGCATGATGACGGGTGCTGACCTGGACGCGACGCTGGCTGTCGCGGCGGCCACGTCCTGTCCAGCCACCGCGGCCGGCCCCATTTCAATCCGTTTGAGATGCTCGCTTGTCCGAGCACGGATACGACTGCGCCCTCGAAAGTCGACCAGGATCGGTTAGGCTCGACGGCGAGGGAGCCGCTCATGTGCATGCACCACCTTGAGTAACGTAGCGAAGGACGTCGCCGCCGGTCGCGCGACCTAGCGCTGAGCTGCACGACCCCAGGTTGGTGGTAAACCTATGACCCAAGAGTGGGACCCTGAGACCTATTCGGAACATGCCCGTTTTGTCTCGGACCTTGGCGCGCCGGTCGCGGATCTGCTGGATCCGAAGACGGGAGAACGGGTCTTGGACATCGGGTGCGGTGACGGAGCCTTGACGGAGCGTTTCCGCCGCGCGGGCTGTCAGGTCGTGGCCATCGACACCAGTCCGGAGCAGGTCTGGGCGGCGTTGGAGCGCGGTCTGGACGCGCGAATCATCGACGCGACCGAGCTCGCATTCGATGCGGAGTTCGACGCGGTCTTCAGCAACGCCGTGCTGCACTGGATTCCGAACGTGGACCTGGTGATCGAACGAGTCTTCGCGGCGCTACGGCCTGGCGGACGTTTCGTGGCGGAATTCGGCGGCGCCGGCTGTGTCGCCTCGATCCGGGAGTCGTTCACCGCCGCGCTCGGCGAACGCGGGATTGATGGTGCCAGTGTCGACCCCTGGTATTTCCCGACCGCCGAGGAGTATCGAGCCCGACTCGAGGCGGGAGGGTTCTCAATCGATTCGCTCCAGCTCTTTCCCCGCCCGACACCGCTGCCCGGCGATGTCTCCCACTGGCTGGAGGTGTTCGCCCAACCGTTTCTCGGTGGCGTGCCAAAGGACGACCGCCCGGCGTTACTCCAGGATGTGCGATCGCGACTGGAGCCGAGAATCCGGAATGCGGACGGGATCTGGGTCGTCGACTACGTCCGCTTGCGATTCGCGGCCACGCGACCGGCCGCAGTCTGACCCCAGTGGCGACGGCCACCAGACCCATGCCTGAGCGCACGAGCTGCTGCATCGTGGGAGGGGGACCGGGCGGAGCCATCCTCGCCTTGCTGCTCTCGCGGCTTGGCATCGCGACGGTACTCCTCGAGGCCAAGCACGACTTCGACCGCGCCTTCCGCGGCGACACCGTGCACCCGTCGACGCTCGAAATGCTCGACGACCTCGGACTCGCGGCCCCGCTGCTGGCCAAAGAGCACGGGCGGCTGCAGCGGGTGACGTTGCGCAGCGGCTCGACATCGACCGTCCTCGCCGACTTCAGCCGCTTGCGGACGCGGTTCCCGTTCATCGCGATGATTCCGCAATCGGAGTTCCTCGAATTCATAGTGGGCGAGGCGAACACACGTGACTGTTTCGACCTCCGCATGGGGTCGCGGGTCATCGATCTCATCGTCGGTGACGAGAACGACACGAACGAGGGCCGGACGCACGAAGGGCCATGGCGGGGAACGGTGAGAGGCGTCCGCTATCGCGATGATGCCGGCGAGCACGAGCTTCGAGCCACACTGACGGTGGCCGCGGACGGGCGCACGTCACGCGTGCGAGCCCAAGCGGGATTCGAGGCGAAGCCGAACGCCGCCGCGATGGATGTCATGTGGTTGGTCCTGCCCCGCCGTGACGACGAGCAGGGCACCGATCTCACCGGCTTCAGGATCGGGCTCGGTCGCCTGGTCGTCGTGCTGGCCAGAGCCACTGAATGGCAGCTCGGCTACGTGATTCTGAAAGGCAGCAAGCAGACGGTCAAGGAGGCCGGACTCCCAGGGCTCCGGGCCGAGGTCGCCTCGCTGGTGCCGGAGCTCGCCGACCGGGTCCACACGATTGAAGACTGGACCGACGTTCACTTCCTCTCGGTGGAATCAAGCCGTGTCCCGACCTGGCATCGCCCTGGACTGCTGGCCCTCGGCGACGCCGCGCACGTCATGTCTCCGATCGGTGGCGTCGGCATCAACTACGCCATTCAGGACGCCGTCGCCGCAGCGAACTACCTCGCGGAACCGCTCCTGGCCGGAACACTCTCCGACGCGGATCTGGCCGCAGTCCAGCGTCGGCGTGAATTCCCTACCCGATTCATTCAGGGCTTCCAGGCCATCGCCCAGCGGCTCGTGGTGGCGCGGGCACTCGAACAGCGTCCGTTTCGATTACCGCTGCCCGCGAGGCTCGTCTCGTGCGTGCCGTGGCTTCGCGACCTGCCGGCGCGCGTGGTGGGCTGGGGGATCAGGCCCGAACGTGTCACCCAGAAACATGTCAGCCTGTGACCATCACCGCGCCAGACCAGGCCGAGGCCAAATTGTCCGTCATCGTTCAGCCGGCACCCGTCACCTCATCGCACACGCGGAACGACCGCGTTCTGAGCCACCGTTGGTGAACAGCTCGGAGGACAGTCTTGGTACACTGACTGCATGCGTTCCGTTGCCGATGAGTTGCGAGAGGAGACCCGACGCCGGACTGCGGCGCTGTCACCGGCGGCGCGCATCCGACTGGCGCTCGAGCTCGGCGATGACGACGTGACGAGCCTCAGCCACGCGCAGGGTCGCCGCCTCGGTCGCCGGCCCTCGCGGGCGCATGACGGGTGAGCACCACATGCTGCTGCTCGGCATCATGGGCGCGATCTGCCCACCGCTCGCGTGGAAGACCTCATCTTACTGAAGCTCTACGCCGGCGGCAGCCAGGACCGCTGGGACATTGAACAGTCGCTCGCAACAGCAGACCAAGCGGCGTTGGTCGAGACAGTCGAGGGTCGCTAGGTCGATTGCCCCCACACGCGCAACAACTCTGGAGGGTGCTGCGATCCGGATGAGATCAAGGGAAACCGGCGTCGCGCGGTCGGCCTCCGGGCGCGGTTGAAACATGTCACCCTGTGATCATGACCGTGCCAGACCGCACCCAGACCGGGAGCCCGCTGCTGTGGCGGCTCGTGAGCCTGGCGGTGCGGACCTTCTATCGTGTCGACAGGGTCGGTCCATCGGTTCCGGACGGTGCCCTCGTGCTGGTCGCCAATCACCCGAACACCCTGCTCGACCCGTCGGTGGTTCAGGCCACCGCCGGTCGGCCGGTTCGATTCCTCGCCAAGTCCACTCTCTTTCAGGGACCGTTCCTGGGCGCCATCATCAAACGGTCGGGCGCCATTCCGATCTATCGAAAGATGGACCCGGGCGCGGACACGTCGCGCAACGTCGAGATGTTCGCGGCCGTGCAACAGGCACTGGCTGACAAGCACGCCATCTGTCTGTTCCCTGAAGGCATCTCTCACGTGAGCGGGCGTCTGGAACCACTCCGCACCGGCGCCGCGCGCATGGTGCTCACGAGTGCCGCGGCCGGGCAGCCGGTCACCATTGTGCCGGTCGGTCTCAACTTCGACCGTCTCCCGATGTTCAGGTCACGGGTCGTCGCCATGTTCGGCCCACCGTTCGACGGGGCGGACCTCGTGGAGTCCTTTGAACAGACACCAAAGGATGCGACTCGCGCGTTGACCGATCGGATCGCGGACCATCTGCGCCGCCTCCTGGTGGAAGCTGACCCGCGAGAGGATCTGAAGCTGGTCGCTCGGGTGGACCGGCTCTACGCGGCGGCGCGCGGTGTGTCGGACGACCCGGCCGAGAGGGTGGGCCGACGACGCCTGATCGCGGCTGGCATCGACCGCCTCCGAGAGGAAGCCCCGGAGCAGTACGCCGCGCTCAGCGAAGACCTGAGACTGTATGACGAACAACTGCGGGCGTTTGGACTTCGGGACAGCGACCTGGACCGCCGAATGCCAGCGGGCGAGGTGGTTCGCTTTCTGCTCCGGGAAGGTGCCAGAGCCCTCGTCTTCGCCCCGTTGGCGGTCGTGGGCGTGTGCTGCTTCGCCCCTCCCTACTGGCTGACCTGGGCCCTCAGCCGGCAGGCCCCAGACCTGCAAAGCCGCGCGACGTGGCAGGTCCTCGGGGGCGTGGTGGTCTACGGCGTCTGGATGTCGGCCCTCGCGACAAGCGTCGGCGTAGCGTTGGGCCTCGGCCCCGGATTCGCCACGGGCATCGGGCTCCCGGCCCTCGCTCTGATTGGCCTTGTCGCGTTCGAACGAGAAGCGGCCGCCCTGCAACTGGTGCGAGCGTTTCTGGCCAGCCGGCAGACCCCACTCCGCGCACGGGCCAGCCTCAAACGCCAGCGCGCCGCGATCGCGTCCGTGCTCGACCGAGTGCAGGACTGGCTCGAGTCACATCCAGGCCAACAGCCCTCTGGCCGCGAGAACGTGGAGCGGTTTTCGGAGCGCGGCGCCCAGTTGGCTAGGCGCGACGAGGGAGCAGGCAGGCGGCCTGTGACCGAGGAAGCAACAACGCCAGATGGGATGCCCCGCCCGAAAACCTAGCGAATTCCCAGCTTATCGGCGAGATCGTTGAAGTCGGTGGCCACGACGTCGAAGTCCGGATCCGGGGTGGTATCGATCTCTCGGTCAGGACCGTACTCGTCCGGACGAGGGACGTAGGCCGTCTTGAGACCGAGGGCGGCCGCCGCCCGCAAGTCACCCTTGTGAGCCGCGACCATCATGACCTCCTCCGGCTCCAGACCCAACAGGTCGGCGGCCATGAGATACACCTCAGGATCCGGCTTGTAGTGCTTGGCGAGCTCAGACGAGAGGACGGCGTCCCACGGCAACCCGCTGTGCTTCGCCATGTTGACCAGCAGGGCGACATTGCCGTTCGAGAGCGTCGACAGCACATAGCGAGTCTTGAGCCGGGTCAACCCGGAGACCGAGTCGGGCCACGGCTGTAGCCGGTGCCACGCGCGGTTGAAATTGTCACGATCGGCCTCGCTGAGCGGGGTCAACCCATGCTTCGGAATCAGATCGTCGAGAATCATCCGATGCAAGTCATCGATACGCAGCCACCCAAGTTCTCCGCTGCGCACGCGCGCCATCGCGGGACCATAGCCGCCTCGCCACTCGTCGGCGAACTGGGCCCAGTCGACTTCGAAGCCGAAACGCGTGCTGAGCTCCTGCCCTTCGCGGATGATCGACGACCGCCAGTCCACCACCGTCCCGAACACATCGAACGTCATCGCCTTGACCATTGCGAGCCGCTCCGAGGTCGTCTGGGCGCGACCTGACGAGCCAGACAGCAGGACGCCCAGGCCGAGCACGGCCACGAACGTCAACACCTTGGGACCTCTTGCGAAAATTGACATCAGTTACTCCACGATGTTGATGGTGCCAAGTAAACCAGGATTCTGCGCATCGAGATGGTCGTGAAAGCCACAGGTCTGGACCGTCACGAAATTGCCGGTCTCCCGGCTCTGTCCGAGCGACAGGAACCCGACCTGATTCAGCGCCGGACACTTGAGATGCGACGGATGATCGTCCGACGACATGTCGTGGACGACCGCATCGTCGTTGACAAACAGGACTCGACCACCGGCCTGAATCTGGATATTCTGCGGACTCACGCCACTGGCGGTGATCGTCACCACGTTGGTCCCGGCCGGCTCCGGCCCCACCGTGGGCGCCGCCGGGCTCTCGCCGCTGCATCCAACTCCAAGCATGACCAATGCCACCGTCACTTTATACGCTCGCGCATGCGTAGCCCCGGTATCTTGTCTCAAAGCCCGCGGCGGCACAACGGCCGCCCCTGGATTGGACCAGCCGCGGAGAGCCGAGATTACATTGGGTGGGGACCCGACCAGACCGGACGGGGTAACATTTGCCAGAGAGGCATCGGCGCCCCATCCAGAACGGGCCACCGCCCGTAGAAGTCTATGAAGCGTCGTCGCACACTGATTCACCGATACAGACCACCAACCAGGACGCATGCTGCTCGGAACGGTGATCGACGGCGCGAAGGCTGGCTGGGGTGGAGCCGCGGCTGACGCTCGGGTCGTAGACCGGGAAACGGTCCAGCGGATGGCCGAGGGCGATCCGGAAGCGCTGGCGCTCGTCTACGACCGGCACATCCGCTCGGTGTTCGGTCTGGCGATGCGGATCATGCAGGACCAGGGCCACGCCGAAGACGTCGTGCAGGAGGTGTTCTCTCAGGCCTGGGCGCAAGCCACTCGTTACGACGCGACCCGCGGCTCGGTGGCCTCCTGGCTGCTCACGATGGCGCGCACGCGAGCCATCGACAAGCTGCGGTCCCAACGGGCGAAGCGGGACTCGGCCCCTCTGCCTCGAGAGGACGCGGTCGTCGACTTGCCGGACCCAGCGGTCGGCGCCGAACATCACGTCTTGACGGCGGAGTCGGCGACCCAACTCCGGGCCGCGCTCACGGAGTTACCGGTGCCACAACGGATCGCGATCGAGCTGGCGTACTTCGAGGGTCTGACCCAGACTCAGATCGCCGGTCGTTTGGAACAACCACTGGGCACGGTCAAAACGCGGATCCGGACCGGCCTGCTGAAACTACGCGAGGCGTTGCAACCATGAGCGACCCGCGTCACGAACCGTTCAACGGACTGGCGGCGCTCTACGCGGCGGGCGCACTCAGCGACGCTGAACGGACATCGTGCGAGGCGCACCTTGAGGTCTGTCGCGAGTGCGTCGACGAGGCGCGCGCATTGATGCCGGTCACTGAGGCCCTCGTCTATGCGGCGCCCCCACTCGACGCACCGCCCGCACTCCGCGCACGAGTGCTGCAACAGATTACGGGCACGGTGCCGGCGTCGGCGTCGGCGTCGGCGTCGGCGTCGGCGTCGATGCATGCGAGAAGCACGATATCGGCCGACGCACCGATGATGGCGCCGGAAGCATCCGACGCGGCCACCAGTGACACCGGCTCGACCCGACGTGGCCTTGGCGCACCGTTCTGGCTGGCGGCCAGTCTGGTCATCGGGGCCGCCGGAGCCGGCGGCTGGTATGTGGCGGAACTGGACCGCCAGATAGTTGAGTTACAGCAAGAGCTGGCCACGACCGCGGCTCAGACCGAGCTCATGCAACTTCAGGCGGCGGTGGCCCGCGCGGCCTCCGCCGAGCGCGACGTGGTACTCGCGATCGTGACGGGTCCCGACGCCCGACAGATCAACCTCGTCGGCCAGCCGCTGGCACCGCGAGCCGAGGCCCGGGCCGTCTGGAACGAGACCACCGACATGGTGTTCCTGGCCAGCGGGCTGCCCCCGCTTCCGGCCGGAGACGTGTATCAATTGTGGTTCGTGCTGCCGGACGCGCCGGTGAGCGCCGCGCTGCTCGACCCTGACGCGGATGGCAGCGCGACCCTGGTCGTGGAGATTCCCGACGCCGTGACGCTCCCAGCGACCATGGCGATCACGGTCGAACCCGCCGGTGGAGTGCCGGCCCCGACCGGCGACGTGTATCTGCTCGGACAACCGGCGGAATGAGCGTTTCCGGGGGCGGGGCATCCCGGGTCTAGCAGTCCGTCTACACAAAATCGACGGCCGAATTGCGGAAGTCGCCGTCGAGCCACGCCACCATCGCCGGATCCTGCGAGACCTGGATCAAGAGATCCCGAAAGTTACCCAACGCGTACTCGCGAAACAGCTCGTATTGCCCACGCAGGCCGTTCGCATCTTCGGACGCTTTGGCGCCCAGCGCGCGGCTGGCGCCGTCAGGCCCGATGTGACCGGCGATCTTGCTGAACCCGGTCGCAAAATGGTTGTGCTAGAAGAGGGCCCTCTTCTCCTGCAGCGGTCGTGCACTGTGGACCATCCGAAACAGCACGCGTTGCCGGGCGTCGGTGATGCGCTCATTTGGCCGAAATGGGCCGCGAGCGGTCGTACCCAGGAATCCGGGGATACCGATGTTGTCGTCGACGGTGTCAGTCACCTGCTCGTAGTCGACCAACGCATCGATCGCGCCGGGTAGGCTCATCTGATTGAGCATCACCCCCTCGGCGGGCGAATAGCCGAAACCGGCTCGGCGGACTAGGTGGGCAATCACGGGATCAACAGCCATGAACCATGCTCCAGTCACACTGGACGTGATGACGGCGTGAGGCTGGCTCCTTCATCGCACACCATTTAGACCGGCGGAGGCGGGAAGAGGTAAAAGGCGGGACCGCGGTCGCCGGTGATATACTGCGTCGGATCTTCTTACCATCTAAAGACAAAGGACTTAGTCCATGCGAGCCGCTGTCGCCACGTTCTTCGTCTCACTCCTCGCCCTCAGCCTCGCCGTAGGCGCGGTCTCAGCCCAGACGGTGGATGGGGGACGCGGCGCCCTGCCGCTGCGGGTCCCCGCCGGCTACGACGGCGATCGCCCGGTTCCGCTGGTCGTCACGCTGCACGGATACACCTCGAGCGGCGAAGGTATCGAAGCCTACATGAAGTACGAAGACCTGGCCGACAGCCACGGATTCCTGCTGGTCTCGCCCGACGGCACCCGGGAGTCTGGTGGTGACAACAACAGGTTCTGGAACGCGTCGAAGGCGTGCTGCAACTTCATGGACAGTGCCGTGGACGACTCGGCCTACGTACTCGCCCTGATCAACGCCGTGAAGTCGGAGTACAACGTCGACCCGAAGCGCGTGTATCTCATCGGCCACTCCAACGGAGGATTCATGGCCTACCGGGCGGCCTACGACCACTCGGACACCATTGCGGCAATTGTCAGCCTGGCTGGCGCGGCCTCAACGGTGGACCGTTCCGCTCCGGCCAATCCGGTCCATGTGCTGCAGATACATGGCACCGACGACGCGACCATCGCCTATGAAGGTCGCGAGATCAGGGGTAGCGCCTATCCAGGTGCTGTGGCCACCGTCGAGCGCTGGGCCAGGTACAACGGATGCGCGGTCGAGGGAACGGCCGGTGGGACGCGTGACCTCGAGGGGAAACTCTCGGGAGCGGAAACGACCGTGACCCGGTATGTCACGACGTGCAACGCCGGTGGCTCCAGCGAACTCTGGTCGATGGCGGGCGGGTCACACGTGCCGTCCCTCTCCAGCACGTTCAACCGAGAGGTCATCGGATGGCTGTTCGCCCATCCCAAGCCGTGAGCGGCTACATTTGCGGGTATACGGTCCTCAGTCGCCGCCGAGACTGATCAAATTCGCAAGTAGCTGATACGCCCCGGACGTGCCGGCGGGTAACTGGCGCCACAGGCCGAGCCCTACGTAGACCCAGCGTCCCTCTCCGTAGCGGGCCTCGACCAGCGCACCACGCTTCGCGCCGGGGTTCGAGGGGAACGAATCGCTCAATTCGACCAGGTCTGTGTATGCGGGGTCTTTGTCGCCGAGAAAATACAGTCCGCGCTCCTGCACCCAGTCGTCCCAGGTCGCATCGGAGACGACGTTCGGGAATCCGAACACCTGGTGGTCCGGCGCGAGCAATTGAACCGGCGCGTACTCGTCGGTGACCCGGTTACGACTCACCTGGGCCGGATACGGTCCGTATTGCGCCGCATTGAACTCGAACTTGTTGTACTGGACGATCAGCGTACCGCCCGCCTCCACGTAGTCGAGCAACCGATCGTTGTTGGCCCGCAGGTCGCCGTTCCGTTCGTAGGCGCGGACGCCGGTCACAATGGCGTCAAAACCGGACAGGTCGTCGTAGGCGAGCTGGTCGGCCGAGATGTGCTGGAGTTCGGCGCCGAGTTGTTCGATCGCGGGCGGTACCTCGTCACCCACGCCGTCCACATATCCCACCCGCAGCCCCGGCTCCAGCTTGACGTCGATCACGTTCAGTACGGTCTCGGCCGGATGGACCAGATGACGCCGACCGATATGCGGATACTCCACGACCTGATACCCGCGATCAAACGTCTGGCCCGCCTCCGCGGTGACGGTGGCCCCGATGCGATACTCCCCGGCGGCAACGCCCGCGGGCGCGCGCACGGTGAACCGGACCGTCCGCGCCTCCTCTTCTCGCACAAACTCGACCGGCGCCCGCTCGGGCGACGACGCCCACCCCTCAGGCAACTCCAGCGCCACCGAACCGCTCGACGGCTCTTGACTGCCGTGACGGACCGTGACCCGGACCTCGCGGGGCTCGGCCGTCCCCAGGGGAAGAATCGTGATCTGGGGCGTGACCTCGACCGCGAACCGCGGCACGACCTGTAATTCCATCCGCTTCTCGCCCGCGAAGATATCGGCCCCATGCCGATACTCGATCGCCCGCTCGATCGCTACTCGTCCGGTCGTGAAATCAAGCTCGAAGGTCGCACGAAACGGCGTCGGGCGGAACGGATACCCGAACGGCACATCTGGATCGACGCGATAGCGCGCCGCGTCGGGTAGCCGCTCCCAGTAGATGTTGCTGTCCTGGGCGGTTTCGGGCACCCGCAGCGTCGACTCGCAGTCGTAGACCGCGCCACCCAGGACGATGTCGGCGCCGCACGCCAGGTCCTCCTCGGCGAACCCATCGAACCGAATTTCTCGCACCGCGACGGCGGCCTCACCAAAATTGGCGACCTGAACCGACACCGTGACCGCCTGATTTGCCGTCACCACCCCGTCCGAGGCCAGGGCTTCGAGCCGAAGGTCGTGGACGAGCAGGAGCGCGCGAGCGTACTGCTGTTCTTTCTGAAGCAGTCGGAAGTTGATTTCGAACACCGCATCCTCGGACACCCCGAGCGCCGCCAGCCCGGCGCGCAAGCTGCGAACCACGGTAAGCCCGGCCAACACGGCCTCCCGCTGGTCTTGCACGTTGCCCGCGTTGAAGGCGTCGAGCGCGGTTGCCCCATGCGTGGACAATGTGTCAAGCGCGGCCACGAGGGCCTGCGGGGGCTGATCGCCCGCGAACGCGGCCAATCCCCTGATAGTGGTGTCGACCCCGTCGAACAGGGTCCGCTCCGGAATCCCCGCCTGCCCCGGAATCGTGGTCTCGGTCAGGAGGTATCGGGCCGACGCCGGCCCCGGTAGTCTCACCAGCGGCGACATCCCCTGGCATTTGTGCATGCTCCGCGCGTGACTCCCGATCTCGGCGTAGGTGCGACCGAGCACCGGATCGAACTGACCGGTATCGACGGTCGTCATCCGGCCCGCGCCGGCCGCGGGCGCGGCACCACCGCGCCCACCCCGTCCGCCACGCCCGAAGCCGAAACCGGCACTGAAATAGAACTTGCGCGCCTGCCACGGTCGCAGCCCGTCGCTCAGCTGCTCGGGAAACCGGGTCGCATCGCCGGCGGCGAGATACGCCTCATGGGCCAACACAGCCGATGCCTGATGGTGCTGTCCTCCCCCGTCGCCGTCGGGACTCATACCGGCAATGACGTCCGGTCGCAGCGTCCGGATCATACGAACGTAGTCGCCCAGAATCTCGTCGCGCCCCCACTTCTCGAAGGTCTCCTCCCGACTGAAGGAGTAGCCGAAGTCGACGGCCCGGGTGAAATACTGCTCCGCGCCATCGAGCCGATGCGCCGCCAGCAGTTCCTCGGTCCGCAAGGCCGCCAGGGCGTCGGACAGCTCGGGCCCGATCTCGTTTTGTCCGCCGTCGCCCCGCGTGGCGGTGACGAGCGCGGTGCGAATACCTTCGCCTTTGCTCAGGAGGGCCAGCACCCCATTGTTCTCGTCGTCAGGGTGGGCCGTCGCCATCATGAACGTCCCGACGGTGTTGATCTGACGTAGCACCAGGCCCAGCTCGGTCCGACCGCTGACACGGTCGGCCGGCTGGGCCGAGAGAACGGCCATCCCGACCACCACGGCCAGAGCGCAACACGCTAGAAGGCGATTTTTCATGATGATTCGAGTATATCCCGGGGTCCGGCGCCTAGGCGGACGGGCCTACGACC
>CAUZAY010000092.1:0-13821 GCA_963577695.1 Vicinamibacteria bacterium
GGATCTGTCGCTGCGACCCCCGGACCGCGAGGCTGGCGGCCATGATGGTCGCCGTGCCGAGGGCGAGGGAGAATTGCCAGCGCTGTGTCATGTCACGGCCGGTCCCGTTCCGTGTATGTAGGGGTGAGCATAGCAGCCCCGCTGGCGTGAGTGGCAGACCCAGGAGCGGGCGGTGGGAGCGTGCATCTCGGTCCACGAACCGTCGGAGACGAGCCGGATGCTGTGGCCGCCGCCGGTGGGGACCTGCGCGGGGGGTTCTCGTCGGAAACCCAGCCGGTTAAGGTCCGCCGGGGGTTTTCTGACGAGGCGCCCGTCTAGCCAGGCGCGAGGAGGGAGCAGCCAGGTGGGCTGTGACCCCCCTGAGCCGATGCCGCGACGTTCGCCCTCTACGGACGCCTCGCTCGGAAACCTCTAGGCGGTTTCCAGAGACACCAGGTGGTCATGCACCGCTGCCCCTGCACGTTGGTGGTTTTCAGCGGGTCCGCGAGGCGACCACCCAGGCTCTCGGTCTTGTCCAGTAGTTGAGCCTCGTCGACCAGATACCGGTCGCTGCCGTCTGGCAGCCGATAGCGTCCCGACCCGAGCGGCACGACGCGGTCTTCGATTCCGATCGATGAGGCGAGACGGGTAAACAGAAATCCTCCCGGCGCCAGCACTCGCCACAGCTCGTCAACCATCCGATCGAACTGGTCCGGTCCTTCGGCGAAGTGCAGCACGGCCGAGCAGATCACCGCGTTGAAGTAGTCGTCTTCAAACGACATGGCGTCGAGTGACTCGGTCCGAAAGCGGTCGGGTGGTGTATTCGGGGAGAGTCGAGACGCCAGCTCACGGGTAGCGGCCACCGCCCGCACCGACGCGTCGACGCCATACGTCCGGCACCCCTGTTGCAAGAGATAGACGAGGTTCCGGCCGTTCCCGCAGCCGGCGTCCAGCACGGTCATGTCGGGCGTGACGCGAGTGCGCAGTAGCTGGTCGAACAGGTAGATATCGATCGCGCCGAACTGATCGGTGAGCGTGGTGCCGCCGTCATCGCGGTCCGGAGTGCCGGTCATCGCTCGTCTCAGCCGAACAGGTGGGCCACGGATCGACCCGCCCAGACGCCGCCCAGAGCCAGCGCCACATTGGCCAGCACGTTCGCGCCGGCAAGCGCGGGCCCGGCGTGCCGGAGCAAGTTGACGGTTTCGTTCCCGAAGGCGGAGAAGGTGGTGAATCCGCCCAGCAGGCCAATCACCAGAAATGCCCGCCCATCACCGGTCAGGAACGGCCGCGCGTCGAGCAGCTCGGAAAGCCCCCCGATCAGCACGCAGCCGGCGACGTTGACCGCCAGCGTACCGAAGGGGAACGAGCCGGTGTCCGGACCCTGCACCAGCCCCACCAAGAGGTACCGCGCGATCGACCCAAGAAATCCGCCCATGCCGACAAAGAGGATCTGCGTCATCGCTGGTCTCGTCTCGGAGGAAGGGACCGGATGGTACCACGCACCGGGACGCGCGTCCCGGTGACCACTTGCTGAACCTCTGGGCGATTGGCTATGCTCTGACGTTGTGCATCGCGTCGGAGAGTCCACCATCTGCGTTTGAGGCTCCCACCCTTCAGCCTGGATGCGTTGGGAAGGTCAGGTCCCTCGGGGTCGCCGGCTTCTGGTGCGTCTGATCTCAAGCCCTCCCGCCTTCGTCAAGGCGTTGGCAGCAGGTAGGGCCGCGCAGACGGTAACAAGGTCGTCTGGAACAAAGGACACAACGTGGAGCAGGAACCCGAGGTTCAGCCGGAACAGCCCGTCGAGCCCAGCGCATCGCCGCCCGGCCCGGACACTGCGGTGGTGACAACGCCGGCCGCGATGATCGAAGCCCACGGGCTCAGCAAATACTACGGACCGTTCGTAGCCGTGCAGGACGCCTCGTTCTCGATTCCCGAGGGCCAAATCGTCGCGTTCCTCGGCCCGAATGGGGCCGGCAAGACCACCTTGATGCGGATGCTGACGGGGTTTCTGGCGCCCAGCGCCGGTCAGGCGGCCATCGCGGGGTTCGATGTCCGCGACGACCGTATCGAAGCCTCCAGACGGCTCGGCTACCTGCCCGAGAGCGGGCCGCTGTATCCCGACATGACCCCCCTCGAACTGCTGCGATTCTTCGGCGAGGCGCGCGAAATGTCGGCGGCCACCCTGAAACGACGGATCGAGGAAGTGGTCGAGATCTGCGCGCTGGAACTGGTGCTAGAGAAGCCGATCGGCAAGCTGTCCAAAGGCTACAAGCAGCGGGTCGGGTTGTCTCAAGCCTTGCTGCACGACCCCGCGGTGTTGATCATGGACGAGCCGACCGCCGGGCTCGACCCGAATCAGATCAAGCAGTTTCGCGACAACATCCAGCGCCTGGGTCGGACCAAGACGTTGCTCATCTCGACGCACATCCTGCAAGAAGTCGAAGCCGTCGCGGACCGGGTGATGCTGATCCACAACGGGCGGCTCCTGTTCGACGGGCCACGCACGGAGCTTGAAGAAGACGGTTCGCTCGAAGAGCCCTTCTACCGATTAACCCGAGAGGCGCCCGTCGGTTCCAGCGAGACGCCAGCACCGGCGGCCTGACCGGACGAGACACGACATCATGGGGAGCAGGGTCAATTTCGCCATCGTACGAGCGCTGGCCAAGCGCGATCTGCGGCTGTATTTCAGCAGCGCGTCCGGCTATGTGTTCATCACGTTGTTCATCTTTCTGAGCGCGGCCGCCGCCTTCTGGCAGGACCGTTTTTTTCTCGACAACCTGGCCAACCTCGACCAACTCAACGGCGTGTTTCCGTTCCTGTTGTTGCTGTTCATCCCGGCCCTGACCATGTCCGTGTGGTCCGAGGAGCGCCGGCTTGGTACGGACGAGTTGTTGTTCACCCTGCCCGCTACCGATCTCGAGCTGGTCCTCGGCAAGTACGCCGCGACCCTGGGTATCTACTCGGCGTCGCTCGTGCTCTCGCTCAGCCACGTGCTGGTGTTGTTCTTCCTTGGCAGCCCGGACCTCGGTCTGATGTTCGGCAACTACGTCGGCTTCTGGCTGGTCGGCGCGGCCTTGATCCCGGTCGGGATGCTAGCGTCGCTCCTCACCGTCAATATGACCGTGGCGTTCATCCTGGGCGCCGTGTTCTGCGGTGCCGTCATCTTTGTGGATACCGTCGTCGGGTCGTTCAGCGCCGACGCCGGTCGGTCGGCGGCGCTGCTCAGCGTCTTCACGCCGTTTTGGGATTTCGCGAAAGGGGTGCTGACCCTGTCCGGTCTGCTCGCCTTCGCGTCGGTGGGCGGGTTCTTTCTGTATCTGAACACGCTGGTCGCCAGTCGTCGCCACTGGCCCCGCGAGGCGGACAGGCTGCCGATGTGGTCGCACCACGCGCTCCGCGCCGTGGCGATCGTGGTGGCCCTGGTCGCGGCCAATGTCCTGGTTGGCCGCGCGCCGCTCCGGCTCGATGTGACCGGTGAGCGGCTGTCGTCGGTCAGCGCGGAGACTCGCCGGTTGCTGGCCGAGCTGCCGGCCGACCGACCGGTCTTCATCCAGGCATTTCTCAGCCCCACGGTTCCCGAACCGTTCGTGCAGGCCCGGTCGAATCTCATTGGCATGCTCGAAGAGATCGATGCGCTGAGCGGGGGAAAGGTCCAGGTGCTGATCGAAGACACCGAGCCGTTCACCGATGCGGCGGTCAACGCGCGCGAGAAGTTCGGCATCCGACCGCGCGCCATGCGCGACGTCGCGGCCGGGCGGGCCGAGATCAACGAAGTGTTTCTGGGGGTGGCGTTCACCGCCGGCGCCGCGCAGCAGGTGATTCCGTTCTTCGACCGAGGCTTGCCGACCGAATACGAAATCATGCGGACCATTCGGGTCGTCGCGGGCACCGAGCGGAAGCGCGTCGGTGTGGTCGACACGATGGTGAAGATCTTTGGCGGTCAGAATCTGACGAGCCAACAGCAGATGCCGCGGTGGTCGGTCGTCAACGAGCTGCAGAAGCAATACGAGGTGGTTGAGGTGAACGCGGAGTTCCCGATTCCACCCGATATCGACGCGCTCATCGTGGCGTTGCCGTCGTCGATGCAGACGGACCAGATGACCAATGTCGCCGCCTATATCCGGCAAGGCAACCCCGCGATGATTCTGGTAGACCCGCTGCCGGCGGTGAACCCCACACTCGCCCCCACCGAATGGGTGGGCGACGGCAATCCCATGACCTACCCCCCAGGCCAGCCACGACCTGGGCCACGTGGCAATGTCCGGCAGTGGATCGCCGACATGGGTGTCGACTGGGAGCCAACCCGGATCGTCTGGGACAGCTACAACCCGCATCCGGATCTGTCGTACATGCCATCAGAGGTGGTGTTTCTCGGGAGCGGCAACGAGAACCCCGACACGTTCAACCCGGAGGCGGACATCGCCAAAGACCTGCAGGAACTGGTGTTCCTCTACCCTGGATTCCTCGGACCGGGCGAGGACCTGGACGTCGAGTTCGAGCCGTTGCTCCACACCGGTGTCGTGTCTGGGCACAGCGGGTACTTCACGCTCGTCCAGCAGAGCTTTTTTGGGCCCCAGATCAATCCGAACCCTCCGCGTGAGCAGGACGACGAGACCTTCGTCCTGGCCGCGCGCGTCCGCAAGGCCGGTGAGTCCGCGGCCGCGCCGACCGATCCACCGGCAGAGGGCGCATCGCCGTGGGTCACCGACGGCCCGCTGAATCTCGTCGTGATTGCTGACCTTGACTTCATCAGCGAGCAGTTCTTCCAGATTCGCGAGACCGCGCCGGCCAATCTGAACTTCGACAACGTGACGTTCTTCCTCAATGCGATGGACTCGCTGATCGAGGACGACTCGTTCATCGCGCTCCGCAGCCGCCGCGCCCGTCACCGCACGCTGGAGCGGGTCGAGGCGCAGACCGCCGAGTTTGTCGAGCAGCGGACGCTGGACGAGCAGCAGGCGGAGACCGACGCGGAGCAGGCGCTGACCGATGCGCAGAACCGGCTGAACGAGCGCGTGGCCGAGGTGCAGAACCGCGACGACATCGACGCGCAGGCAAAGCAGATCATGGCCCGCAACCTCGAAGAGGTGGAGAACCGGCGTCTCCAGGTGCTCTCGGCGAACATCCAGACGGAGAAGGAAACCCAGATTCGCGCCAGCCTCGAACGGATGGAAACGCAGATCCGGGCTATTCAAAGCCGTATCAAGACGTTCGCCATCCTGCTGCCACCCGTCCCCGTGCTCGCGTTTGGCGTCATGATCTTCGTCCGCCGGCAACGCCGCGAGCGCGAAGGCGCCGCCGCCGCGAAACGGCTGAGAGAGTAGCCCGATGAGCGAACTACAGAAAACCTCGGTATTCGGTGGCGCGGCGATCGTCCTCGTCGCCTTGGCGTTGCTGACTACTCCGCGGCGCGCCGCACCAGACGCATTCTTCGATGTCGGTGAGACCTTCTTCGCCGAGTTCACCGACCCGGAGACCGCCACCACCCTCGAAGTGATCCAGTTCGACGAAGACACCGCCGCTGCTGCCACCTTCGAGGTGACCAACCGCGACGGCCTGTGGACCATCCCGTCGCATCACGACTATCCGGCCGACGGGGCCGAGCGCCTGGCGAACACCGCCGCCGGGGTCATTGCCATCACCAAAGACGACTTCCGGTCCGACAACGTGACCGACCACGAGTCGTTCGGGGTCATCGACCCGCTCGACGACGGTGTCAGTACGCTCCGCGGACGGGGCCAGCGGGTCACCTTCAAAGGGGCCAGTGAGCAAGTGTTGGCCGACCTCATCATCGGCAACCGGGTCGAGGGACGACCGGGATTCCGGTTCGTGCGGGTGCCGGACCAGAACCGCGTCTACGCGGCCCAGACCGACATCGGCCTCTCGACCCAGTTCAGCGACTGGATCGAGACGAACCTGCTGGGCGTCCAACGCGACGAGGTGAAACGCGTCGAGCTCAACGAATATCAGATCGACGAGCGTAGCGGTGGCGTGCGCCGGCGTGGTCAGTTCACGGTCGACTGGGTCGAGCAAGACACCTGGACCGCCAACGACATTCCCGACGGCATGGAGGTCGACTACGTGCAGATGAATCTGCTCGTCGGCGGTCTCATGGGTCTGAGAATCGACGGCGTCCGCCCCAAGCCTGAAGGCCTCACCGGCAACCTTCGCCAGGCGTTCGAGGCGCGCACCATCACCAACGCCGATCTCCAGACGATGCAGTCGCGCGGCTTCTATCCGACCCAGAGCGGCGAGATGCTGTCGAATGAAGGCGAACTGCTGGTGCGAACCGACCTCGGCGTGCTCTATACGCTACGCTTCGGCGAGATTCTGTATGGCAGCGGTAACGCCATCGCGATTGGCGACGATACAAGCGACGACGAAGACACTGGCTCCGGTGAAAACCGCTACGTGCTCATTACCGTCGA
The DNA here is from genome assembly GCA_963577695.1 of Vicinamibacteria bacterium. Classification (GTDB taxonomy): domain Bacteria; phylum Acidobacteriota; class Vicinamibacteria; order Vicinamibacterales; family UBA8438; genus UBA8438. The sequence goes on from CAUZAY010000092.1 coordinate 6,408, forward strand.
GTTCGACCCCGACGCCCTCCCCGAGCCGGAGCAACCCGGGAACCGCGATTTCGAGAACAAGGCGGAGCCGCAGTGGACCGACGCCGACCGCGCCAACAAGACCGCTGCCGACCTCCACGCCCGGTGGGAGCGGCGCACCGACGATGGCCGGCAACGCGCCGAAGAGCTCTCCACTCGCTTCGCCAGCTGGTACTACGTCGTCTCCGCTGGCAGCTACGGCCGGGTGCACAAGACTCGTGATGAGCTGCTGAAAGCGATCGAGGCCGAGGAACCCGCCGCGTAGTCTCGCCACGTAACCCCCGGCGGTCACGGGCCGTCTACGACCGCGGGTTTTCTGGTCTCTGATTGGCGCTCGATCCGCGACATGACCAGACCCTACTGTTTCGTCCTGATGCCCTTCGGCCAGAAGAAAGGACGCGGCTGGTGCGACGATCGATTTCGACGCCCTGTATCGCGATGTGATTCGTCAGGCGATTGACGCGGCCGACTTGGCGCCGATCCGAGCCGACGAGGAAAAGGTCGGGGGCATCATCCAGAAGCCGATGTATGAGCGGCTGCTGTTCTGCGACTATGCCGTCGCGGATCTGACCACGGCCAACGCGAATGTGTTCTACGAGCTGGGCGTGCGTCACGCGGTCCGGCCGCACAGCACGGTGACACTGGCGTCGAAGACCACCCGGCTGCCGTTCGACCTGAACCACTTGCGTACGCTGATGTATGACCTCGGCATTGACGGCTCGCTGTCAGATGGCGGTCCGATCCGTGACGCGTTGACCGGGTGCCTGCGCGAAGCCCGTGGGAAGGCAATTGACAGCCCCGTGTTTCAGCTCGTCGAGGGATTGCGTCCGGCCCCCATCGACCACACGAAGACCGACGCGTTCCGGGACCAGGTCAGATATTCGGAAGAGACGAAGGCGAAGCTGCGGACGGCTCGCGCCGAGGGCGTCGAGGCGGTCCGAGCGGTGGAAGCCGCTCAGACCCGCATCGCCGATACCGAGGCGGGGGTCGTGATCGATCTGTTTCTGTCGTATCGCGCGGTGAGGGCCTGGCCCGAGATGGTCGCGTTGGTCGAACGGATGTCGCCTCCGCTGGCGACGACGGCCATGGTGCGCGAACAGCTCGCCTTCGCGCTCAACCGCAATGGGGACGGTGAGGAGGCGGAGCGAGTGCTCCTCGAACTACTCGAGAAACGCGGCGCGAGTAGCGAGACCTCCGGCCTGCTGGGGCGGGTCTACAAGGACCGCTGGGAGGCGGCCGCTACCGCCGGCGATACGCTCCTGGCGCGGGGGCTGCTCGACAAGGCGATCGGCGCGTCTCTGACCGGGTTCGAAACCGACTGGCGCGATTCGTACCCTGGCGTGAACACCGTCACCCTCATGGAACTGCGAGAGCCGCCAGACCCCCGACGGAATGCGCTGCTCCCGGTGGTGCGCTATGCGGTCGACCGGAAGATCGCGACCGGGTCCGCCGACTACTGGGATTGGGCTACGGTGGTCGAACTGGAGGTGTTGGCATCGCATGAGCCCGAAGCGATGGATGCGCTGGCCGTTGCGGTCGGTCTCATTCGCGAGACCTGGGAGCCGGAGACCACCGCCCGCAACATCCGTCTCATTCGCGTCGCCCGGGAACGCCGCGGTGTGGCTGAGCCGTGGCTGTCGACGGTCGAACACGAACTGGCCACCCGCAGTCAGTGAGAATCGGACGCCCTGGCCGCGGGCCGAACGGGGCCGCCGACGATGACTCCGGCGCGGGCACCCAACCGGTCTCCGGTCGCCGATCTACGGTACATTAGAGGGTCCATGGGCAAGACACTTCTCAAGAAAGTCTGGGACCTGCACACCGTTCGTCCGCTGTCGACGGGGCAGACCCAACTCTTCATCGGGTTGCATCTGATTCACGAGGTCACGACACCACAGGCGTTCGACATGCTGCGGGCCCGTGGCATCGGCGTGGCGTTTCCGGACCGGACCTTCGGCACGACAGACCACATCATTCCGACCCTGGACCAGGCGCGGCCGTTCCTAGACACGCTGGCCGAAGCGATGTTGTCGGCGCTGGAGCGGAATTGCGCCGAGTACGACATCCCGCTCTGGAACCTGGACAGCGATCGCCAAGGGATCGTCCACGTCATTGGGCCGGAGCTGGGCCTGACCCAGCCAGGGATGACGATCGCCTGCGGCGACAGCCACACCTCGACCCACGGCGCGTTGGGCGCGGTGGCGTTTGGCATCGGTACGTCTCAGGTGCGTGACGTGCTGGCGTCGCAATCGCTGGCGTTCGACCCGCTGAAAGTGCGGCGTATCGTGGTGAACGGTAGGTTGGACAATGGGGTGTTCGCGAAAGACGTGATTCTGGAAATCATCCACCGGCTCGGGGTGCAGGGGGGCGTGGGGCACGCCTACGAGTACGGGGGCACCACGGTCGACCGGATGAGCATCGATGAGCGGCTGACCATCTGCAACATGTCGATTGAGGGTGGGGCGCGGGTCGGGTACGTCAATCCGGACCAGACCACATTCGACTATCTGCGGGGGCGTCCGTTTGCACCCCAGGGGGACGCCTTCGACCGAGCGGTCTCCTGGTGGCGGTCGATCGCGTCAGACGCCGATGCCGACTACCACGACGTCGTGGAGATTGCGGCGGCTGAGATTGAGCCGCGCGTGACCTGGGGGATCAACCCGGGGCAGTCCGTCGGCGTCAGCGAGCGGATTCCCACCGGCGGCGCGGCCGGGTCGAACGGCGCCGAGGCCGAGGCGCTCAGTTTCATGGGGCTGAGTGGCGGCGCGCCCATCAAGGGCACCAAAGTGGACGTGGCCTTTGTCGGATCCTGCACGAACTCGCGGCTCTCGGACCTGCGCGAAGCGGCCCGGATCGCCAAGGGGCAGCGGGTGGCGTCACACGTGAAGGCGCTCGTGGTGCCGGGGTCGCAGGCCGTGCTCGCCGCGGCCGAGCGCGAGGGACTCGACCAGGTGTTTCGGGATGCCGGGTTCGAATGGCGCGGCGCCGGCTGCTCGATGTGCCTCGCGATGAACCCCGACCGGCTCGAAGGGAATCAGATGTGCGCGTCGTCATCCAACCGCAATTTCAAGGGCCGCCAAGGGAGTCCAACTGGTCGCACGCTCTTGATGAGCCCAGCCATGGTCGCCGCCGCCGCCCTCGCCGGTGAGGTGACCGACGTACGCGACATCGTGTAACGCTTACAGCGCCGTCGTGCGGAACCGCGGGTCAGCAGACCCGCCGGGGGCACAAACGTAAACGCCCTCCCTATCCGCCAACGACGAGGCGACGGCGGGACGGGTCCGGCTACCGTAAGAAGGAACTACAACCGTGTCTAGCCCTGCAGTAGATCGCATCGAAGGTTCCGGGCTGCCGCTTCGCGGCGACAACATCGATACCGACCGAATCATACCGGCGCGGTTTCTCAAGGCGATTACGTTCGAGGGCCTCGGGGACCACGTCTTCGAGGATGACCGGGCTGCGATGCCGGACCATCCGTTTTCGAATCCGGCGTACCAGAAGGCGCGCATCATCCTCGCCAACGACAATTTCGGCTCCGGCTCGTCACGCGAACATGCGCCCCAGGCGCTGAAGCGGTGGGGTATCGAGGCCTGCCTGGGTGAGTCGTTCTCAGAGATCTTCCGGGGCAACGCGCTTGCCATCGGTCTCCCGTGCGTCACCGCGTCGCCCGAAGATATCGCTCGGCTGATGGATCTCGTGGAGAGCATGCCGGCTACGCAACTGGTGCTGTCGCTCTCGGATCGGCGCGTGACCGTGGACGGCCAGCCGATCGCGATTGAGGTCGATGATTCCGTGCGCGACGCGTTCCTCACTGGCACCTGGGACGCCACCGGCATGTTGCTCGACGACTTCGACGTTGTTCGTGGCGTCGCCGCCCGAGTTCCCTACATCCGCGGGTTTTAGTACTTAGACGGGGCTGCGTCCAGAACCGCACGCCGGCCCTCGCGGGGGCCCCAAGCCCCACTCCGCGCCGGCGGGGCGCGCATTATCGCGCGCCTGAGCCTCGGTGGTCACACTGGAGCGGGCGGTGGGAGCGGGCGTCTTGGTCCGGGAACCGTCGGAGACGCGCCGAGGGGTTGTGCCGCCGTCGGTGAGGACCGTGCGCGGGCGCGGAGTTTTAGCGCCGGGTCAGGGACTGGCTACGTGCCCGCTGTTCCCTCGGTGTCGGGATCAGGTACACCGTTAGCCCGCGCGAGGCGCCTTGGGGCCAAGGTGAGGAGAGTTGGGCTCGTCGACCGGTTCGCGGACCAAGACGCCCGCTCCCGCCGCCCGATCGCACCAGCAGGACTGACCAGCCCGTCCACCGGCCGGGTGTCAGAATACCGCCCGACCCAGGCGCTTCTGAGGCGACGTTCGCCTCGCAGCTAGGGTTCGACCGCGTTCGCCCGGGCGGCTTCGAGGAACGCGGCGGCGATGTGCGAGGCTTCCCCGGTGCGCCGATACACCAGGCGGAGGTCGCGGGGCATCCGGAGTTTGGGCACCCGCACCGCGACAAGTTGTTTGCGGGCAATTTCCGAGAGGGCGCACCGGCGCGGCAGCAGCGCCACCCCCAGCCCCATCTCGACTGCCCGTTTGATTCCGTCCAGACTCGCCAGCGAAATCTGAATGTTGATCGGTGCGTGCTGTTCCGCGAAGAGTCGTAGCACTCGCTCGCGTCTGGGCGAATAGTCGTTGTGCGCGATCACCGTCTGCCGGCCGAATTCCTCCATGGTGATCTGGCGACGCCTCGCCAGCGGGTGCTTCGGGTGCGCCAGCATCACCAACTCGTCGACACCCAGTCGCACCGAGAGCAAACCGCGTTCGGCCGGCTCGAACGTGACGAAGCCGAAGTCCAGACTCCGATTCAACACTTCGCTCGGAATCTGGCGCGAGTGGACCCGTCGCATCTCGACCTGCGCGGACGGATGAGCCTCGCGGAACTGCATCACGATCGGCAACAGAATGTGCACCGCCGCCTCGTTGACGCCGATCGTCACCCGGCCGTGTCTCAGCTCCTGCAGCTCGCGCACCGCGTTTTCGGCTTCATCTCTCAACCGGGTCAATCGCTGCGCGTAGTCGAGCAGGATGGTGCCCGCTTCCGTGAGACGGCCGCTTTTTGACGACCGGTCGAAGAGCCGCTCGCCCAGGCCAAGTTCGAGTCGCCGGATCGCCTGGCTGACGGCGGGCTGCGTGCGCTGCAGCCGCGTCGCCGCGCGTGAAAAACTGTGTTCGGCCTCCACCACCTGGAATACTTCGAGCTCGTTCAATTCCATTGCCAGTGAGTTTATAACTAATATTTATTAAGTTGTAATTATTATAATCTTGACATTATGCGTGGCTCGCTTTGAAGTAGAGGCTGGTAGGGCGCGGTCCAAGCCTAGACAAGGAGAGCGCATCGTGGCGGACAAGCTGATCATCTTCGACACCACCTTGCGGGACGGCGAACAGGCCCCCGGCTTTTCCATGAACACGGCGGAAAAACTGCGACTTGCGCGTCAGCTGCAGTCGCTGGGGGTTGACGTGCTGGAGGCCGGCTTTCCCATCGCCTCCGCCGATGACGCCGAGGCCGTGCGTCTGATCGCGACCGAGATCAAAGGACCGGTGATTGCCGGGTTGGCCCGATGCGACCGCGCGGACATCACCTGCGTGGCCGAATCGGTGAAGCCGGCCGAGCGGGCTCGCATCCATACCTTCATCGCCACGTCGGACCTGCATCTGGAACGCAAGTTGCGGATTTCGCGCGACGACTGCCTCCAGGCCGTCATCGACAACGTCTCACTCGCTCGCACCTTCACCGATGATGTCGAGTTCTCGGCCGAGGACGCCACGCGAACGGATCCGGACTTCCTGTGTAGGGTCGTCGAGACGGCGATTGCTCAGGGTGCGACCACGGTGAATTTGCCCGACACGGTCGGTTACTGCACGCCGGACGAGATCGAGGAGTTCTTCGTCAACATCATCGAACGCGTGCCCAACTCGGACCAAGCCGTCTTCAGCACGCATTGTCACGACGACCTGGGACTGGCGGTGGCGAATTCCCTCGCGTCGGTTCGCGGAGGGTGTCGTCAGATCGAGTGCACGATCAACGGCGTGGGCGAGCGGGCCGGCAACGCCTCGCTCGAAGAGCTCGTCATGGTGACGCAGGTGCGGGGGGACCGAGTGCCCTACACGACCGGAATCGACGCCACGGGACTGTTCGCCGCCAGCCAGCTGTTGTCAGAATTGACCCACGAGCCGGTGCAGGCGAACAAAGCCATCGTTGGCCGCAACGCGTTTGCGCACGAGGCCGGCATTCACCAGGACGGCTTCATCAAGGACCGGCGCACCTACGAAATCATGCGTCCGGCCGACGTCGGGGTTGCCCAATCCACGCTGGTGCTGGGGAAGCACTCAGGACGGCACGCGCTCAAGCAGCGGTGCGCGGCGCTCGGCGTCGAGTTCAGCCGCCTCGAGCTCGACCGTGTGTATCGTGCGATGATTGAGTTGGCTGACCGTCAGAAAACCATTGAGGATTCCGACCTCTCGGCGATCATCGCCGACGTGCGGGCGTCCGAATCGGTCGGCTCCGCGTAGCGCTGGTGCGCCGGCGTCCCACGTGGCCTTCCCGCCTCCGACGGGGCTTCGGAGGACAGGCAGCCCGGCCGTTTGTCGTGATTGATCCCACGCCGAGCCACGGCCGCGGTTCATAGAACTTCAGAGCATTCGACATGCACTCGACTATCGTTTTGTTGCCGGGCGACGGCATCGGCCCGGAAGTGACCAGTGCGGCCGAGCAGGTGCTTCGCGCCGTGGCCGACCGGTTCGGTCACACCTTCACCATCAGTTCCCACCCGGTCGGCGGCGCGGCGTTGCGCGCGGGCGAACCGCCGCTGCCGGACGCGACACGGCAGGCCTGCCTGGCGGCCGACGCCGTCCTGCTCGGTGCGGTCGGTGATCCGGCGTTCGATACTGGCTCCAGCGCGGGGCGCCCTGAAACGGCGCTGTTGCAGCTGCGCCAGACGCTCGGCGTATTCGCGAATCTACGGCCGGCGCGTGTGTGGCCCGGTCTGGAGGACGGCGGCGCGTTCAAGCCAGAGCGGGTCAGCGGCGCCGACCTGCTCATCGTGCGCGAGCTCACGGGGGGCATCTACTACGGCGAGCCGCGCGGCATGGCGGATGACGGCCAGTCGGCCTTCAACACTATGCGCTACTCGCGACCAGAAATTGAGCGCATCGCCGAGGTGGCCTTCAAGGCTGCCGCTGGAAGGCGTGGACTCGTCACCTCGGTCGACAAGGCCAATGTGCTCGAGACGTCGCGGCTCTGGCGCGAGGTCGTGACCGACGTGGGGGCTCGGTATCCCGACGTCCAGCTCAGGCATCAGTACGTCGACTCATGCGCGCTGCTGTTGGCGACCAGCCCGCTCGATTTCGATGTGAT
>CAUZAY010000093.1:0-13723 GCA_963577695.1 Vicinamibacteria bacterium
TGCTTTTCTATTCAGCGCGAGACGGCGAGACGCGGATCTTCGAGATGCCGCTCGACGGCACCATGCCGCGGGCCCTCAGCCAGGCCGACCAGGGCGCGCTGTCTCCGGTGGCCGGCCCTGACGGCCGGGTGGCGTTCACCAGTCGCCACGACGACGGCTGGCGCGTGGTGTCGGTCGGGGCGGACGGCGGCGGCCTTCGCGTCGAGAGCGACGAGACCCGCGACTACTGGGGACCCACCTTCGATCCGTCAGGTCGCGTGTTGGCCTTTGGACCAGGCCCGACCGGCTCGGCGCCGTTGATTGCGAGCGATGTCCCAGGACCGTTTCTCGTCCACCCGACCCGATCCGTGGACCTCCCGGATCGCACGCTGGCCCTGACCGGCATTCGGGGCTATCTGCCCACGTTGCATCCGAGCGGCGAGGAGGTGGCCACGAGCGAATCCTTCGTCCGTCTCGTCGTGACCCGGCTGGACGGCTCCAGCAAGCGCGTCGTGTTCGACCCGGGGCATGGGGACGGCTATCGTGGCAGCGACTCCCCCTGGTGGCCGGCGTGGAGTCGTGACGGGGAGTGGCTCGTGTACGGCGTCGGCGCGCCGTTCGGCGGGGCGAGCGATGACGTGAACATCTGGAAGAGCCGGCCCGATGGCACCGACGCGGTGAACCTGACGCTCGGCTCTGGAGCCAACGATGCCTTGCCTCAGCTGTCGCCCGACGGGCGGCGCATCGTGTTTCGGACCATGCGTGATGGCAACGCCGAAATCTACGCGATGAACATCGACGGTGCCCAACCGCGCCGTCTGACCAACCATCCCGCGACCGATACGATGCCGTCCTTCTCGTCGAAGGGCGACCGGGTCGCGTTCACCTCCCTGCGGGACGATGACTACGAGATCTACCTCCTGGACCTGAACGCCGACGGGGGCCCGGGGCGGCTCGAGCGGCTCACTCACAGCCCCGGCCGCGACATGCACCCGCGGTTCTCGCCCGACGATCAGTGGATCATCTTCACATCAGAGCGCGGGCGCCTCAATGACGAGCTTCCGCTGACGCAGGTGGTCTTTCAGCCGCAGCCCTACGGCGAGATTCATGCGATGCGGCTGTCCGACCGGCACGTGGTCCGCCTGACCCACAATAAGTGGGAGGACGGGCCGGCCGATTGGGTGAAATAAGGCCCCTGGTGCCAATGCCGGACCGCACACAGCGAACGCCTGCCACCGTGGCGGTCGGCGTGCTGCTCGGACTCGTGGCCACTGGCGCCGCGCAGAGCTGTTCGAGCTCGACCAGCCCGACGACGTCTCAGCCGCTCACCATCTCCGCCGGTTTGTCGCAGACGCACTTCTGGGTCGGCAACTACATGGATCCCTTCGCCGATGCGATCGCGGCGGAGACCGACCTCGCCTTTACCCGCTTCTATGCCGGCGAGCTGGTCGCGGTTGGTGGTGAGCTCGATGCGCTCGAGAGCGGCGTGATCAGCGTGGCCGCGCCGATGCTGGCTCCCTATCACGAGGGGCGCTTTCCGTTGTCGGACGTGACACAGCTTCCGACGTATGGCACCGATTCGCGCATGATCACGCGCGCGTTTCAACGTCTGCTCGCGTCCGAGGTCGAGGTGAGCGCAGGAAAAACCTTCTACGACTACGAGATCACGGACAAGGGGCTCGTCGCGTGGGGACTCGGCGCCACGGGAGCGTACGCCATCTCCACCACTGGGGCCGAGCTCAACCGCGTCGCGGATTTTAGCGGCCTGCCGGTGCGCGCCGGGTCGGCGCTGCACACGATCGTGCTCGAGCGTCTCGGCGTCACCCCCGTGACCATGCCGGCCGCCTCGGCCTACGAGGCGCTGTCCCGTGGCACCATCGACGGCATCATCCTGTCGATTGGCGATTGGGTGTCGTACTCCCTCGAGGAACTGCTCACCTACACCCTCACCGACGTGGCGATTGGCCACTGGCAAAGTTACCTCGCCGTGACCCAGCGAACGTGGGATGGCCTGACGGACGCACAGCGTGACAGTTGGGCTCGCGTGGCCGACGCGGTCACCACCAGCAACGCCGAGTACATCGACGAGCAGGACGGAGCCGTCCGAGCCCGCGCTCGCGCCAATGGCGCCACCTTTGTGCCGGTGCAGCAGTTACCCGTGGCGATGCGAGACCACATTGCCCGCGCCGCGACCGAGACGTGGGTCCAATGGATCGAGCAGACGGAGCGCAATGGCCATCCCGCCAGGGCCACCGCCGTCTTGTGGGCCGAGCTCGTGGTCGCCCAGGGCGGCGCGCTACCTGATGGCGTCGCTGACTACCTCGCACTGGATCACTAGAACGAACCGACGCCCAGTCCCCAGTCATCATTACTTGACCCATGCCGCAGGATCTCGTCATCTGGGTCGTCGTCCTGTGGTTCGTCTGCTTTCTGGTCCTCGGCCAGCACGTGGCGACGGTGCTCTTCGCGTCGGGACTGCTGGGTATCGCGCTCTGGGTGGGGCCGCAGGTCTTCGACGGCATCATCGGCACCAACGTCTTCTTCACCGCCTCGACGTACTCGCTCTCAATCATCCCTCTTTATCTGCTGATGGCCCAGATGCTCCTGCGAGGCGGGGTGATCGTCGACCTGTTTCGGGTCGGCTACCGGCTGGCTGGACACCGGCGATTCCCGTTGGCGCTGGCCACCGTCGTCTCGGGCGGTCTGCTCGGCGCCGTGTCCGGCTCGGGCGCCGCCACCTCGGCCGCCCTGGCGACGCTCGCGGCGCCCCAACTCGAGCAGATCGGCTATACCCGACGGATGTCGGTCGCCGTCGCGGCGGTGGCGGGATCACTGTCGGCGATCATCCCGCCCAGCCTGATCATGATCATCTACGGGTCGCTGACGGCGGTGCCGATCGGCCATCTCTTCATCGGGGCGTTGCTGCCGGCCGGCCTGTGCATCGGCGTGTACATCGGGTGCCTGGGGCTGTTCGGGGAGGTCGAGCCCGGCCTGGTCGACGGGCGGAGGGGCGACGCGGTCGCCGACGACGGTGACGTCGCCGGGGGGAGCGTGCCGGCGTTCGTGTTCGTCGTCGTCCTGATGGTCGTGGTCTTCGGCGGTATCTACGGGGGGGTGGTCACGGCCGGCGAGGCCGGCGCGCTCGGCGCGTTCACGGCGCTCGTTGGCATGGTCGCCATGGGCCGGGTCGATGTCCGTGGTATCGCCGCGGCCCTGACGGACTCGGTGAGGGTGACCGCCATGATCATGATCATCGTGATCGGATCGCAGATCTTTGGCCGGTTCCTGTCGTACTCACGGCTGCCGCACGAACTGCTCGCGCTGGTCGAGCCGCTGCTGAGTCATCCGACCCTCGTTGTCGCTCTCCTGCTCGGCGCCTTCTTCGTGTTCGGCCTGTTTCTGGAGTCGGCCGCCGTGATGGTGCTGCTCATCCCCGTCATGATGCCGATCCTCGAGGCGACCGAGGTCGACTTGCTCTGGTTCGGGGTCATGGCGTCGTTCATGATCTCGTTGGGCCTGCTGACACCGCCCGTCGGCCTGGCCGCCTATGCCGCGTCGACGGCGGCCGGCCACCCCGTCGGCCCGGTGTTCCGGGTGACCTCGGTGTTCGCCTTGTCCGCCGCGGTAGTTGTGGGGGGCGTCATGCTCCGGTTTCCGGCGGTGGTGACATGGCTCCCGAGCACACTTCGATAGTAGGAATTTGCATGCGCATCAGGACTTGGCTGGGGCGACTCGAGGGGGGCATGGCCTCGGTGGGCGCCGGTCTGTGTCTGGTCGCGATGATGCTGATGACGGTCGTCAGCGTATTCGGCCGCTATGTGCTGGGCGTCGACCTCATCCCGGGTGGGTACAACATCATCGAGCGTCTGCTCTTTCCGCTGCTCGTCTTCTGGGCGCTGCCACTGGCCCATCGAGAGGGGGCGTTCCCCCGCCTGGAGATGCTCCAGAACGCACTGCCACCGCAGGCCCATGCCTGGGTGAAGGTCTTCGTCTTGGCGGTGGAGGCCGTCGTCTTCAGCCTCCTGTTGTGGTACGTGGCCTGGTTCGCGTGGCAGGGCTACGCGAGTGGACGCCAGATGCAAATCGGCACGACCTACTGGCCGCTGTATCCCGTGCTCGCGATGGTGCCGCTTTCGTTCGGATTGATGCTCATCGAGATGGTGCGACTCATCGTCGGGGACGTTCGCAAGGCGCTTGCCCGGCCGGGCCGTTCGTCCGACTACTGACCGGGTTCTTACTCCCCACTCTCGGGGCCGATGCTGAGACGCAACTCGCGCTTCAAGACCTTGCCACTGGGGTTCTTGGGCAGCGCATCCAGGAACACGACGCGCTTGGGCACCTTGAACCCCGCCAGATGCGCTCGGCAATGCGCGACGACCTCGTCGTCGGTCAGGGTCTGACCGACACGTCGCACGACCACGGCCACCACCGTCTCGATCCAGTACGGATGCGGCACCCCGACCACCGCGACCTCCGACACCGCCGCCACCCCGTAGATCGTTTCCTCCACCTCGCGGCTGGCCACGTTCTCACCGCCGGTCTTGATCATGTCCTTCTTGCGGTCGACGATCGTGATGTAGCCTTCGTCATCGACCGTGGCCAGGTCGCCGCTGTGAAACCACCCGCCCTCAAACGCTGCGGCGGTGCGTTCCTGGTCCCGGTAGTACCCCTGCAGCAGATGCGGCGACCGGTGGACGATCTCGCCGATCGCGCCCGGTGGCACCGGATGCCCGGCGTCGTCCACCACGCGGGTTTCAACGTTCAGCGTCGGGTGGCCGGCCGACCCCGCCTTGCGAATCTGGTCGTGTGGCTTCAACACGGTGGCGAGCGGCGCGATCTCGGTCTGTCCGTACAGGTTCCACAATCTGACGTTCGGGAGCCGCCGGCCGAGCTCGCCGAGTATCTCGACCGGCATGATCGCGGCGCCGTAGTAGCCCTTCCGCAGCGACGACAGGTCGGTCTGGTCGAACAGCGGCGAACGCAGCAACGCGATCCAGACCGTCGGTGGCGCGAAGAACGACGTCACCCGGTGTTGGGCGATCATCGGTAAGACCACCTCAGGCTGCGGGTGCGCCACGATGACATTGCTCGCGCCCACGTAGACCGCCGGCCCGAGAAACACATCCAGTTGCGCGCAGTGATAGAGCGGGAGCGCGTGCAGCAGCACATCGTCGGCCCCGATCTCGGCGTCGACGATGCAGCTGACATACTGCCAGATGACCGCGTCGTGGGTCAGCATCGCCCCCTTGGGGCGTGACTCGGTCCCGCTGGTGTAGATGATCTGGGCCAGGTCGCCGGTGTCGAGGTCCACGACCGGCTCCTGATCGTTCGCTGAGGACGCCTGCTCGAACGGAATCCACCCGTCCGGCGCCGCGGACGCATCGGTGCCCAGTCGGATGACGGTCTCGACCGCCGTGCCGGTCACGGCGTCCCGCGCGACCGGGGCGAACTCATCTTCGACGCACAGCAGGCGCGCGCCCGAGTGGCCGAGCACGTAGCCGACCTCCTCGGCGGTGAGCATGAAATTCACGGGGACCAGGACGGCGCCCAGACGAGCCACCGCGAACCGAATTGCCACGAACTGGTGCGAGTTCCGTGACAGCAGCGCGAGCCGGTCGCCGCGGCGTAGTCCCCGAGCGGCGAGGCCATGCGCGAGCCGGTTGCACACCGTATCGAACTCGGCGTAGGTCCACGAGACGTCGCCATGCACCACGGCACGTCGGGCCGGCGTCCGAGCGGCCGTGCGTCGCAGCAGGTCTCCAAGCGTGTGCCGCCGTAGTGTCTTCACGGCTCCTCGTCGAGCGCGCCAGTGCCGTCGCAGGCCCTCTGACTCGCCCGATTCGGACTGCGCCCGTGCGGCGCTTTGCCGCCGCCGGTGACCGTCCCTACCATCCGTGCATTCGCGACTATTGTCCCAGGTAGTCCCCGTCGCTCACCGGTTCGAACCAGTCCGCCCCCGACGCACCACCCATGAAGGTGAGTTGCACGACATGCTCATTCGGAGACGCCCCGTGCCAGTGGACCACGCCCGGCGCGGTGTAATTGGGAGGATCACCCGGGTGCAGCTCCACGATGTCCTGTCCGCGTACCTGCGTGCGACCGCGACCTTCTTCGGCCCCCAGGATCTGCCACCCGGCGTGGCTGTGCCAGTTCGACCGCGCACCGGCTTCAAAGCGGAGCCGAAGGGCACGCATGTCTGCCGAGTCCGGTCGGGTCGGGTCCCCCCCGACGAAACGGCTCTGCGCGGCGGTGATGGATGGCTGTCCGGCGATGAGCATGGCGCTCACCGCCATCGTCACGATGGCGAGAAGCACGCTTGCCCGATATCGGTTCCGCACCTGCATGATGGCTGCTCCCTTCGTCCTGGGATCTACGTTAGACTCTCGGCGCACTTATACACCGGGGCGGTTCTGACTGCGACTGTTTTCGGGCGGGGCGTCCCATCTGACGTTGTTGCTTCCTCGGTCACAGGCGGCCTGCCTGCTCCCTCGTCGCGCCTAGCCAGCTGGGCGCCGCGCTCCGAAAACCGCGCTACGTCGTTCTTCCGGTCGCCCGATCCGGACGGCGTCCGGCGCGGTGTCGATATAATCCAACCACTCTCGTAGGAGATGGCCGCGAATCACTGTTTCAGGACCCTAGATATGTCGCCCGATGACGAAGCACCCCCGCAAGTCGAAGAAGAAGACTTCGCCGCGCTGTTTGCCGCGTCGCTCGAACCTGCGGTGTTCAAGACCGGACAGATGGTCCAGGGCGTCGTCGTCTTGATCGGTCGAGACGTCGTCTTTGTCGATGTCGGTGGCAAAGGCGAGGCGACGATGGACCTCGCCGAGCTACAGGACGAAGACGGTGAGCTGACCGTCGCGGTCGGCGACACCGTCGAGGCGGTGGTGGTCTCGACCTCCGACGGGGTCACGTTGTCACACAAGCTGGCCCGGGGCGCCGCGACGCGGCGACAGCTAGAGGACGCCTATCGCGCCCAGTTGCCGGTGGAGGGCCGCGTCGAGAAGGCCAACAAAGGGGGCTACGAGGTTGTCGTTGGCGGACAACGCGCCTTTTGTCCCATCTCGCAGATCGACACCGGATTCACCTCCGATCCGGAGGTGCACGTCGGCCAGCTGTACACCTTCCGAATCATCGAATTCAAAGAGGACGGCAAGGACCTCGTTATCTCGCGCCGCGCGTTGATCGAAGCAGAAGAACGAAAGCAGGAGGGCGAGGTGCGCAAGACGATCGTCCCCGGCGCCGACCTGCCGGGTCGTATCGCATCGGTACGGCCGTACGGCGCCTTCGTCGATCTCGGCGGCGGCATTCAGGGCCTCCTACATGTGTCCGAGATGGGCTGGTCGCGCGTGTCGGACCCCACCACGGTGGTCCAACCTGGCGACGCGGTCACCGTGCGCGTCCTGAGCGTCGATGACGAGAAGGGCAAGATCTCTCTCGGGATCAAGCAGCTCCAGACCGACCCGTGGGACGCGGTCGGTCAGTCCTATGCGTCCGGGCATCGTCTGACCGGCACGGTGACCCGTGTCGTCGAATTTGGCGCATTCATCGAGTTGCAGCCCGGCGTCGAGGCGCTCGCGCACCTCTCGACCTTTCCGTCGTCCGGCAAGCGGGACGGCTGGAAAGACATCGTCACCGTCGGCGCGACGGTCGCGGTCGAGATCCTCACCGTGGACCTCGACAAGAAGCGGATTGGTGTCGCCGTCATCGCGAACGAAGCGGCGCCGGTCGTATCGATCGAAGCGGGTGCACAGGTGACCGGCACCGTCGAACGCCACGAGCGGTACGGTGTGTTCGTTTTCCTGAGTCCGGGACGCACCGGCTTA
The DNA here is from genome assembly GCA_963577695.1 of Vicinamibacteria bacterium. GTDB lineage: Bacteria > Acidobacteriota > Vicinamibacteria > Vicinamibacterales > UBA8438 > UBA8438. Next base: position 7,806 of record CAUZAY010000093.1, read on the forward strand.
TTGCCCAATGAAGAGACGGACACCGCGTACGGCACCGACCTGAAACAGGCGTTCCCGGTCGGCAGCGACATCGAGGTTGTTGTGCTCGAGGTTGACCCCGACAACCATCGGATTCGTCTGAGTCGTAAAGCGATTCGCGAAATCGAAGAGCACCACGACGCCCGTACCTACTCCAAGCGGCAGAGCGAGGGGCAAGACGCGAGCTTCGGGTCGATGGCCGACAAGCTTCGCGCGGCGTTTCGCCCAGCGGACGAATGACCGCGGCGTCAGCGCGCATGGGTTGGATCGACGTTGATCGTTCCGGGCCGGCGCTGTGGCGTGCCCGCGACCTCAGCGCATCACACCCAGATACTGCTGCCAGACGCCGACATCGGCTCGATAGCGACGCGCCATGACCCTCGAGACTTGGCCGATGTGGTTGAGGTCGTGGGCAGTCCACGTCGCCAGCAGCTGGCCGAGGGTCACGTGGCCCAGCTCCGGATGACGACCGGGCCGCTGCAGGTCGGTTGCCGTCAGAGCCATCCGGACCAGCGCCTCGCAGTTCTTGCGGCGCAGGGTCGTGAACTCGTCGAGTCGCTGGTCGATCGACTCGTCTGTCTGGTGCAGCTGCGCGAATCAGTCGAACGGTTCGAACGGGCGGGTGTCACCATGTTCGAGGATGATGCGTGCGCGTGGAATCCAGTCGGTCTTCTCCCCGTGGACGAGGTGCCCCATCACGTCATACGGGCTCCAGGTGTCCGGGCCTTCGTCGGCGTGAATCCAGGCGCGGGGGAGCCCTCGGAGCCACCCGTCCAGTACGGCCGGGGTGCGAGAGAGAATCGCCAGCGAGTCGTCGAGGTTGAAGGCATCGGGCATGTGCTGGCCTCTACCGGTCTCCGGCGGGCCGGGCCGTGATGATGCCGAGGTTCATCAGGAATCCGGTGAAATCGAAGATCCGCTGCTCGTGCACGATCTGGCCGTCGGCGACCTTGTACACGGAGACGCCGCGAAAGACGAGCGCCTCGCCCGCTCCCTGCATACCGAAGAGCAGTCCGGTGTGGGTGCCAGTAAATGTGAACACGACAACCGCCCGGTCCCCGTCGATCAGGACGTGTTCCCGGACGATGCGCAGATCCCCGAACGCGGCCAGGAACTTCCCGTAGGTAGCGCGTATCGCCTCCCGACCGACCGAATGGCCCGTCATGGGGCTTTCCACGACGGCGGTCTCCGCGTAGTCCGCGGCAAGCGATTCGGGGTCCCGATCCTGCCAGTCGGCCGTGCGTCGGTCCAGCAATGTGACCATCTCCTCGCGCGTTATCGCCATCGCAACGCCTCCCAGCTTGTCGTCTGAGGTACCGCGCACGAGACATCGCCTGTCGTAAATCGGCACATGCCGCCTGCTGGGAATATCCGGTAATGCTGGCTGATGATGCCACTGGCCGGGGCCGGTCGTGGCCCGGAATCGGCGAGCGGCGTGTCGCGAGCAGACGGGAGGCAAGAGCACAGGCCGGGCCGCGCGGCTACACCGTCAGCATCATTCATTCCGCCCGGAACAGGTGCCGATTACGGATCCGATGCCTGTTTTCAATCGGCCGCACGCTTCGTGCGTGGTCACCAGGACGGGATGCCCCGGCGGCCCAAGATGGCAAGCTTATTCTGGTCAGAGGCCTAACTGCGGTGATCGCCAGCCGCCGTATGGGCCTGGGGCTGGAGCGTGGTAGAGCTCGGGAACGGGCTTCTTCATCCCCTGTGACGGTCTCCGGGGCGTGGCGCCCCGTGCAGGCGCAGCGGCCGTCATGGGATTGTGTAGAAACCGGAAAGTGAAAGAGTGATCTTGATGTCACTATCTGTTTCGTTCGAAAAATACCACCCATGTACACCATCAAACGGTGCGACCAGATACCCATTTGATGTCTCGCCACGGCCTTGCTTGAAAAACATGACATTTCCAGGCTCTTCAGAATCTCTTACCGTGTGACCATGAAACTCCGCAAGGAGAAGTTCAGGATTCGAGATATCTATGGATCTCCACTCATAAGACACTGAATAGCCTTGCTTCATGTCCAGCATGTATTCCAGGTCCGAGTTGGCAGGCACTGGAATCTCTACCTGGTCCGTCCGGTACGCAGGACGGGTTTCAAAGTAGACGTGATCCGCCAGGGGTACATCTATCCACTCGGCACGCTGTGACACGCAGGCGGTCAGAACTAGACAGAGACACAAAGCAACATAGTGAAAGCCGCGAGGTCCGATTCTGGATGTCAATGAATGAATCAAAAGCGGTTTGAGCGGGTTCGAAGTCTGCATAGTTGTCCAACAGAAGATGGCACCTTTCCTCGATTCCGGTCGCGACAACGAGCCGGCTTTTGGCTGTCGATATTTCGTCCGGTATCAGGCTCGCCAGAACGGCGATTATAAGCCAGGTCGGCCTGTTTGGAGGGTGACTTGATGCTGAGTCCCGAGATCTCTCCGACCGGGAGGCAGATCGCGTTCGAGGTTACGCCGTTCGGCGACAACGATTCGGATATCTTCGTGCTCGACCTGGAGCGGAACCAGTCGACGCGGCTGGTGCGCGGCGAGAGCCTCGACGCCCAGCCAACCTGGTCCCTTGATGGAGACCGGACCGCGTTCTTTTCGCGTCTCCCAGGTGGCCAGTCCGACGTCTACGTCAGGGAGCCCAATCCGAATGGCGAGTCCTCGCTGCTGCTGCAGCGGGAGGGCAACGAGGGGCCGCACGGTTGGTCGCGTGACGGCGAGTATCTGCTCTTCCACAGCTTCTCGAGCTTCGGTCACGTCAGCCCGACCAGCAATGATGTCAGGGCGGTTCGGCTTCGGGACGGAACCGAGATTGCGGTCGCCGCGACAGCCGCCTTTGAGGCGGACCCTGAGTTCTCGCCGGACGGTGCCTGGGTGGCATACAGATCCAATCTGACGGGCCAACCGCAGATCTACGTCAAGTCGTTCCCGGACCTCGAGCAGGTCGTGGGGCCGATTGCTGCGGGCACGCAGCCGCGCTGGAGGTCGGACGGGAGAGAGCTCTACTACCTCCGTCCCGACGGCTGGCTGATGGCGCTAGCGGTACCGGCCGAAGCCGACATGGGCCAATTCGATCGGTGGGGCGCTGCCACGCCGCTGTTTCCGGCGATCCAGGCGCTGTTCTATGGGTTCTTCGCCCATCAGTAAGACGTGTTTCCCGGCGGCGCGCAGTTTGTCGTCGCGGGCGACGCCGGACGCGCCCTGGACGAGACACCGATCACGGTGATCCAGCACTGGAATCCGGACAACTATCGGTGAGACAGGCCGCGACCTGTCCGATACGGACGCGGTCTCCAACGTCATCACCCGTCGACGACCGATTCGAGGAGCTGAAGCGCCTCGTGCCGAACAACCAACCGCCGCCAGGAAGTCCAGGACTCGGGCCCACCGCATCGCTCTTGATAAGTCGCCAAGGGTTTACCGACTCGCGAGGGTATGACGATTGCGCCTTTACTCACGAAAGGCGCAATCAGAGTGCGCTCAGCACCCATCAGAAGCCTTTGAGAGGGAGATGGTGCGCACGGCTCTTTCTCCGGCGGGAGCGGTCCCCGGCTAGACACGCGGTTCGGGCCGAATCTGATCTCCGAAGGATACCCCTGCCTGGCGAGTCCTGATACCATCGGCTTCGCGCGACCACAGGCTTCGGATTCTGGAGAGGAAGATATGGGACGCAGGGTTGTTCTGACCGCGCTCGCGGTGGGTTTGATTGCGGGCGGCAATGACGTGGCGCAGGCCCAGGAAAACGTGCGAGCTGCCCACGAGAACTTGGAGCCGGGCACCGAGACGGACGACCTCGGGATAACCGTCCCGATCCCGGCATCGTATCCCGCGCGCCGCTACCCGGCATCGCACGAATTTCCGACCGGACCGGCAGTCGGCGAGCGGCTGCCGGCGTTCTCGCTGCCCAACCAGCACGGACGCCTGGTGGACTACCACACGGATCGGGGCGACTCGAAATCGGTCGTAGTGTTCTATCGCTCGGCCGTGTGGTGACCATACTGCCGCACGCAGCTGGTCGAGCTGCAGGACAATTTGAGTTTATTCGAGGACGTGGGTATCAAGGTCTACGGCATCAGCTACGACAGCCAGGAACAGCTACTGGCGTTTGGCGAGCAGTACGATGTTGCGTACGACTTGCTGTCGGACGTCGATTCGGCTGTCATCCGTGAGTTCGGCATCCTGAACACCCTGATCTCGCCAGACGACCCGGAGCAGGGTGCCGGGCGCAGCTTCTATGGCCTGCCGTACCCTGGTGTCTACGTCACCGACGAGCACGGCGTTGTGACCGAGAAATTCTTCCACCGCCATTACGCCACGCGCGAGTCGGCCGGGGCAATCCGCGATTCGGCGCTGGGCGAGATTCTGGTGCGGCACGAGGCGCCGGCGGTTGAATTGGCCAACGATCAGGTCAACATCTCGGCCTTCCTGTCTGACACGTCGCTGAAGTTCGAGACGCAGTCGACGATCTATGTGCGGTTCGAGCTGGCCGAGGGGCTGCACATGTATGGCCGGCCGCTGCCCGACGGCTATATCGCCTCGGAGGCGACCATTCCGGACACGGTGGGGCTGCGGGTGGGCGAGGTGCACTACCCGCAGACCCAGCCGCGCGAGTTCGCTGAACTCGGCGTCACATTGAATGTCTACGAGGGCGTGGTGGACGTCGCGATTCCGGTGACGCCGAACTCGGAGCTATTTGGCCCCCGGCCGTCGAACCAGCCGACGGAGCTGGACATCCCGGTCTCGGTACTGTTTCAGGCCTGCAGCGAGACGATCTGCTACACGCCGAGGACAGAGAATTTCTCGCTGACGCTGCCGGTCGCGCCGCTGTTGCGCCCGGGACAGGCGAGGCAGCGCTAGTCGGGCATTCCTCACTCGGTGGTCCCGACGGATCAGGCCAGGCGGCGACTCGGGCTGCTGGGGCGATTTCGGGCGCGGCCGACAGATCGGCGCGATGGGGCCGGTATACGAGCGGGCGCTCGTCCGGCGGGGCGACGTGACGCTCTGGCTCTCGGCTGATGCGCTGGATGCGTGGGGACCCGCCTTCGGGGCGACCGGGTGGACCGGGGCAGTTCTCGGACGTGTCGATCGGGTGGAGAGCGCCTTCTTCCGGGACAAAGCGATCATCAGCACCGCCCTGAGAGCCCGGACGGCAGCAGGCCGTCAGACCGAGGCACTCCTGGCGTGCAACGTCTTGAATCGGATGACCGAGTTGGGCGGGCAGAGCTCGTCGGTCGGTGAGACCTCGCCTCGGAGAATCCGTGTTTCCGGTACAGCTGCTTGACCGGTAGGCCGGCCTCGGCCTCCCGGAGAAACCCGATGATCTGCGTTTCGGTGAATCGCTTCTTCACGTCCGATCTCCTTCCTCGTGAGATCGAACTCTAAATCCGCGTGCTACTCAAATGTGGGGGGACGTCATCGCCACGACCGCGGAGAACGATTGCTCAGTATCAACGGCGCGGTGTTTCACTCGACGAATCAACGTGACCGGCAGGGTAAACGTTGAGCTGCTCGATTTCGTCGGTCATGCTAATAATATGGCTTGCTAATGCCAAATGCGGCCTCGCGAGTGGTGGCTTCGCATCCAGATGCCTCCGCTTCGCGACAGAACCGATTGGAGCAATGCATGTCCATTCCCATTCGTGGGAATGTCCCGGTCGCTGTTGAAACTCGGCGGCGGCTCGGGTGACATACTACGCGACCTGCTCCTCCTCCAGAGCGTCACTGAGGCAGAGGCTTTGATCTCGGGCACGGAGCGCCGCGACCAGGTGCGGCATATCCTCGCAACCGACGGTCTCGCGCTTCGAACACCACGTGGGGCGCGAGGCACTCTATGCGCTGGGGTGCGAGTTGGCCACGAGCGTCCTCGCGCGGCATCACCGGCGGCGGCACGGACGCGCCCGTCG
>CAUZAY010000094.1:0-13440 GCA_963577695.1 Vicinamibacteria bacterium
TGTAACCCGGCCGGTGGCAGGCTTCGCACTTGTCGCGAAAAATCGGCGCCACGTCCTTCGAATAGGTCGGCGTCGCGTCAGCCTGCGCGAGCGCTAGTCCCGGTAAGACCAGGGTCACGCCGAGCGCCAAGCGGCCAAGAACTCTGCCTGTCCGTGCCATGTAGTCTTTCCCCCAAGCCGGAGTGATCTCCGGACAAATAGATCCGCTCGCATTGTACTTGAAGACACGGGGTTCGACATACACATTGATTCAGGCCCCACCTTTCGAGGGATGATACCGGTAGATGAAATCCTCACTCTCCGCGCTAACGGTTGCGTCGCTGCTGTCCCTGTCGACACCAGGTCTGGCCCTGGCTCAAGGCGCTGAGTCGTATCAGACCCGCTGCGCACTCTGCCACGGCAGTGACGCCGAGGGCACGGACCGAGCCCCTTCGATCATCCCGACGCTGCAGACCAGCGCGACCGACCGACTGGCCACCATCATCACGGACGGTGTCGCCTCGAAAGGGATGCCGGCGATCGAGATCCCGGCGAACGAATTGGGCTCACTGGTCACCTATCTGAAAACGCTGGCAGCCGCGGCCTCCCCCGGCGCTCTCGACCCGCGTGCCCCACGACCACGGAGAGGGACCCTCAGCCTGATCGCCGGCACCGCCCTCAGCGGTACGATCCTGAACGAAAGCGGCTTCGACGCGCAGATCCGGACGGACGATGGTCGCCTGCACTTTCTTCGGCGCGCCGGCGAGGCCTATCGGGAGGAGGACATTCATCCGTCCGTCGACTGGGCATCCTACAACGGGAGCGACACCTCAAATCGCCACAGCCTCCTCGATCAGATCGACCGCAACACCGTGGACCAACTGACCGTGCAGTGGTTCTTTCCGATCCCGGATATGCCGATGATTGAGGGCACGCCGGTGGTCATCGCCGGCGTCATGTATGTGACCGCCCCGAACCAGGTCTACGCCCTCGATGCCACCACCGGCCGCGAGTTCTGGCGCTATTCGCAACCCCGCACCGAGGGCCTGGTCGGTGACCCCGCCATCGGGCTCAATCGCGGCGTCGCGGTGCGTGGGGATCTGCTGTTTACGGTCACAGACCACGCCCATGTCATCGCCCTCAACCGGTTCACCGGGATGCTAGTCTGGGACGCCGAGATGGCCGACTACTACGACCACTATGGCGCGGTGGCGGCCCCCCTGGTGGTGAACGACCTCGTCATCGCGGGGGTCAGCGCCGGCGACACCGGCCTCCGTGGCTTCCTCGATGCCTATCATGCCGACACGGGCGAGCGGGCCTGGCGGTTCTGGACCATCCCCGGTCCCGGCGAGCCCGGGTCTGAGACCTGGGGCGACCCCGCGGTGATGGCGCGCGGCTGCGGCGCGACCTGGCTCACCGGGAGTTACGACGCCGAGCTCGACAGGCTCTACTGGTCGACCGGCAACCCGTGTCCGGATCTCAACGGCGAGCGACGCCCAGGGGACAACCTCTATACGAACTCGGTGCTCGCCTTGGAGCCAGCCACCGGTACGCTCGACTGGTATTTCCAGTTCACCCCCCACGACACCCACGACTGGGACGCCCAGGAACCGCTGCTGCTGATTGACGAAGAGTTCCAGGGCCGACCGCGCAAGCTGCTGGTGCAAGGCAACCGCAACGGGTTCTTCTACGTGCTCGACCGGACCAACGGGCAGTTCCTGCTGGGTGAACCCTTCGTCAACCAGACCTGGGCCGAGGGAATGGACGACAGCGGCCGCCCCATCGTGGTGCCGGGGACGGACCCGACGGACACCGGGTCGGACGTCTGTCCCGCCATTCGCGGCGCCACCAACTGGTGGGCGACCAGCTATTCCCCCGAGACCAAGCTGTTCTACCTGCTCGCCCACGAATCGTGCATGACCTACACGAAGAACGACCAGGACTGGCAACGCGGCCGTAGCTGGTTGGGCGGATCAGTACGACTTGCGGACGGTTCGCCCAACCAGAAGTTCATTCGAGCCATCGACATCCAGACCGGCGATGTCGCCTGGAGCTACGCGCAAACGGGGAAGGCACAGACCTATTCCGGCGTGCTGTCAACTGCTGGTGACCTGGTGTTCTTCGGAGAAGACAGCGGTGCGTTTGCCGCGCTCGACGCCCGCACCGGCGAACCGTTGTGGCACTTCCAGGCCAATCAAGACTGGAAGGCATCGCCGATGACCTACATGGTGGGAGGGCGACAGTACGTCGCGATCGCGTCGGGCTTGGGGTTTTGGGCGTTCGCGCTGCCGGAGTGACCCGACGTGGCGAGGTGCTTGTTTACCTCATTGAAACATGATTGAGGTACACTGCAACACAGTGCGAGGTGATACGCACCCCCGTGTGTGAGTTTGTTGGCCCTCGTTCGTGAATCCTGCCGGACGTCCCGCGCCGGTTGAACTTGAGCGGCCCCGCATCCATCGGAAATCGCGCCAGTGTTGCCCATTGCGTGGGCGGACGCTGATGCCCAGTGTTGGCGACTACCAGGTCAGCCAACGTGACGTTCTGTTATCGCACTCGCGAATGCAACCGTTGTGTGTCGAAAGGTAGAAGAGCGTGATCAAGGATCTTGAAACCATCCGCAACATCGGGATCTCCGCCCATATCGATAGCGGAAAGACCACCCTGACCGAGCGGATTCTGTACTACACCGACCGCGTGCATGCCATCCACGATGTACGCGGCAAGGACGGCGTTGGCGCCAAGATGGACTCGATGGACATCGAACGAGAGCGCGGCATCACCATCGCCAGCGCCGCCACCCACACCACGTGGCGCGACAACCACATCAACATCATCGATACGCCGGGGCACGTCGATTTCACCATCGAAGTTGAGCGAAGCCTCCGGGTGCTCGACGGTGCGGTGCTGGTGCTGTGCTCCGTGGCCGGCGTCCAGAGTCAGTCCTTCACCGTGGACCGACAGATGAACCGCTACAAGGTGCCGCGCATCGCGTTCGTCAACAAGTGTGATCGCGTGGGCGCCGACCCGGTCCGGGTTCGAGATCAGCTCCGCGAGAAACTGGACCACAACGCGGTGCTGCTCCAGCTCCCGATCGGTCTGGAAGACAAGTTCCAGGGCGTCGTCGACCTCGTTCGAATGAAGTCAATCTACTTCGAGGGCGCACTCGGGGAGGAGGTCGTGGAACGGGAGATCCCGGACGAGCTGCGGGCGGACGCGGACACCTACCGGGAGGAGATGCTGGACGCCGTGTCCATGTTCTCCGACGAGCTCATGGAGGCCATCTTCGAGGGTCAGGTCACCGAGGCCCTGGTCATCGCTGCCATCCGCAAGGGCACGCTCTCACTGCAGCTCACGCCGGTGCTCGTCGGCTCCGCCTACAAGAACAAGGGTGTCCAGACCGTCCTCGATGCCATCGGTGACTACCTACCGAATCCTCGGGACATCCTCAACGAGGCCATCGATCTGGATACCGACGACGAGGCGGCCATCACGCTCGAAGCGGACACCGAGCGACCAGCCGTCGCGCTGGCCTTTAAACTGGAAGACGGCCGCTATGGACAGCTGACCTACGTGCGCGTCTATCAGGGGCAACTCACCAAGAACACCGTGATCACGAATTCCCGGACTGGCCGGCAGTCAAAGGTCGGACGTCTGGTCCGCATGCACTCCGAGGAAATGGAAGACATCGAGTCGTGCGGCCCTGGCGATATCGTCGCCATCTTCGGACTGGATTGTCATTCCGGCGACACGTTCACCGATGGCAAGGTCAACGTCAGCATGACCTCGATGCACGTGCCGGAACCGGTCATCTCGCTGTCGGTGCAACCGGTGGACAACAAGTCGCAGGTCAACCTGACCAAAGCGTTGCAGCGCTTCACCAAGGAAGATCCGACGTTCCGGGCCGGGTCCGACAATGAGTCGGGCGAAACGGTCATCCATGGGATGGGCGAGCTGCAGCTCGAGGTCTATATCGAGCGCATGAAGCGTGAATATCAGGTGGACGTGGAAGTCTCGCCACCGCAGGTCGCCTATCGCGAGACGATCAGCCGGCGGGTCGAGTACAACTACACGCACAAGAAGCAAACCGGCGGCTCCGGACAATACGGCCGGGTCGCGGGATATATCGAGCCAAATCCAGATAGCGACTTCGAGTTTGTGGATGAAATCAAGGGCGGCGTGATTCCGCGCCAATTCATTCCGGCGGTGCAAAAAGGGATGAAGTCCATGCTGGTCAAGGGGCGCAAGATTGGGGCGCCCGTGGTCAACGTGCGGGTCGTGCTCAACGACGGCGCCAGTCACTCTGTCGACTCCTCGGACGTCGCGTTCCAAGAAGCGGCGAAAGCCGCGTGGCGAGAAGCCTATGACAAAGGCGCACCGAAAGTGCTCGAGCCGATCATGCGGGTGGGGATCGAAGCGCCGACCGAGTTCGCGGGCAGTGTCCTGACAACGATCCTGCAGCGACGCGGCACGGTCATCGGACAGCAAGAAATTGGCGGCATCACTATCTCAGAAGCGGAAGTGCCATTGGCCGAGATGTTCGGCTACGCCACGACCCTGCGTTCGTCCACGCAGGGCAAGGCCGAGTTCACCATGGAATTCTCGCGCTACATGCCGGTACCGGCGGCGGTGCAGACCGAGCTCGTCGCCGCCGTGGCGAGCAAGAAGGCCAGCTGAGGACAGAATCCGATGTACGCAGAACAAGTCAGCAACAACAGCCCTATCCGCATCCTCGAGCGCTGCTGCCGTGGGGGGCTGGCGACCGGCGAACTGGGCGTCGTCATGGCGCGCGCCGGCGTCGGCAAGACCGCCTTCCTGGTGCAGGTCGGACTCGACGCCGCCATGCGCAAGCAGCCCGTGCTCCACGTGGCCCTCGGACAGGACCTGGAACACGTCCGGTCCTGGTACGACGCGCTGTTCGACGACCTGGCTCATACCACCCAGCTCGAAGATCGTGAGCAGGTGCGAGCCGTGATCAACGAGCATCGGATGATCCAGGCATCGGCCGACACGGCCTTTGGCCACGAGCGTCTCGACGACATCATCACGCTGTACAACCGTGCCCGGTTCAAGCCGGTCGTGATCATCATCGATGGCTTGGACTGGGAGTCCGGAGCCGTGGTCGAGCGAGCCACCGAGTTCGGCGCGCTCAAGCTCGTGGCCAAGCGGTTGGGCGCGGTGTTGTGGCTGTCGGCCCAGACCCATCGGGACGTCACCCCGGCGCACCCCACGTCGCTCACCCCACCCTGCGCCGCCTACGCCGAGGTCATCGACATCGGGGTCTTTTTGGAGCCCGAGGGCACCCATGTCAGTGTACGGCTCGTCAAGGATCACGAGACCGTCCCACTGGCGGATACGCCACTACAGCTGCACACCGATACGATGCGGCTCGTCGAAGATGGCGCGGCGGAGACAGAGATGGCCCTACCGCCTCGGACATTCACGCTCCTGTCGGGCGGCGCCAACGGGGCCGAGGCCGCGTTTGGCGCCGCGGCGGAGCACCGAGGGCTGAGCGAGATCAATTTCTCGTTCGCCGGACGGGATTCAGCCCGCCGCCGAGGGCTCGTCGAACTGTCTGATGCGGAGCTCGAGCGAGGCAGCGTCAGCGAGGCCTACATCACCGCGCAGCTGCACCGGTCGTTCCCGGACACCCCAACTTTTCAGCGACTGCTGAAGTCGATCTGGCATCAAGTGTCGACCGCCGGAGAAGTGTTCGTCATCGGAGAGATTCTCGACGACGACACGGTCAAGGGTGGGACCGGCTGGGGGGCGGAGCTGGCCAAACACCTGCGGAAGCGGTTGTATGTCTATGACCAGACCAAGCTCCAGTGGTTTACCTGGACCGGCGACCGCTGGACCGAGGTGGAGGCGCTGCGGATCCGCCGGACCCGCTTTACCGGCACGGGAACCCGGTTTCTGACCGATGCTGGCCGACAGGCGATCGAGGACCTGTTCGAGCGCTCGTTCGGCGACAAGTAGGACCTGGCGGACGCCGTCGCCCACACTCGTCGCGAGGCACGAGCAAACCGGGCTTTACCTTTCTTTCAAACCATCGGGCGGGAAACTCATGATTAGCACCCACGGCCTGTGTCTCCAGTACGGCGAGCGCGTCCTGTTCGACGACGTGTCATTGAAGTTCACGGAGGGCAACTGCTACGGCTTGATCGGGCCGAACGGCGCCGGCAAGTCGACCTTCCTGAAGATCTTGGCCGGCGACGTCGACCCGTATGACGGCCAGGTCGTCGTCCCGCCCGGTCTGCGCATGGCCGTGCTCAAGCAAGACCATTTCGCGTACAACGAATTCGAAGCGCTGACGACGGTGCTGATGGGCCACGAGCGCCTCTACGCCATCATGCAGGAAAAGGACGCGCTGTATGCGAAGCCCGACTTCGATGAAGCGGACGGCATGCGGAGTGCGGAGTTGGAGGCCGAATTCGGCGAATTGAACGGGTGGGAGGCCGAGGCGCAAGCCGGCGAGCTCTTGTGCGGGCTGGGCATCCCGGTATCACGCCACGGGGTGCTGGTTCGTGACCTTGACGACGGCGACAAGGTCAGGGTGCTACTGGCGCAGGCGGTGTTCGGAGACCCGGACATTCTGTTGCTCGATGAGCCGACCAACCACCTGGACGTCGACTCGATTCTCTGGCTGGAGGAATTTCTCCTGTCCTTTCAGAACACGGTCATCGTCGTCTCGCACGACCGCCATTTTCTGAACAAGGTGTGCACCCACACCGCGGACATCGACTTCCAGAAGGTCCGGATGTACACGGGCAACTACGACTTCTGGCGCGAAGCCAGCGAGTTGGCCCTGCGGCACCGACAGGCGAAGAAAGACAAGAATGACGACCGAGCCCGCGAACTCAAAGAGTTCATCGCTCGATTCAGCGCGAACGCCTCCAAGTCCCGGCAGGCGACCTCGCGCAAGAAGATGCTGGACCAGCTGGATGTGGAGGCGATTCCACCCTCCTCTCGGAAGTACCCCCACATCCTGTTCGACGCGTCCAAAGTACACGGCAAAGTGATGGTGAGCGTGGAAAACCTCTCGAAGTCCGTGGGTGACACACGGCTGTTCGAAGGGGTGAACCTGACGATCGGCAGAGGCGAACGGGTGGTTGTGGTGTCGCGAAACTCCGTCGCCGTGTCTGCGTTCCTGGATATCATCGGCGGGGTGGAAGAGCCGGACACGGGCACCGTGAAGTGGGGCGATTCCATCCGACGGTCGTTCCTCCCGAAGGACTACGGGCACCTGTTCGAGAAGGATCTCAGCATCATCGATTGGCTCCGTCAGTTCAGCGATGAGAAGGACGAAGGGTTCATCCGGCAGTTTCTGGGCCGCATGCTGTTCACCGGTGAGGAGTCACGAAAATCGGTAACCGTACTGTCCGGGGGCGAGCGCGTGCGCTGCATGATTGCCCGGCTGATGCTCGAAGACCCGCAGTGCCTGATTCTGGACGGCCCCACCAACCACCTGGACCTGGAATCAATCACGTCGCTGAACACCGCGCTGGCCAAGCGCAGCGGTACGCTCGTCTTCGGGTCGCACGACGTCGAACTGATCGAGTCTTTGAGCGACCGGGTCATCGAGATCACCGACGACGGCCTGCTCGATCACCAGTACCCCTACGCTGAGTTTCTCGAACGCCGCGTGGCCAACCAGGGCGTGCTCGTCGGCGCCTGACCGCCATCGGGCGTCGACGAACGCGCAGCCGGAACTCCGTCGGCACCCGGATCGTGATGACAGACAGGCCGGTGCGGGTGGCGGTCATCGACAGTGGCGCGAGCATCGCTCACCCGCAGGTCGGCACGGTCGCGACGGGGTGACCATCCGTGCCGACGGCTCAACCTCTCCCGACTACTTCGATCGGCTCGGCCACGGGACGGCCGTCGCCGCCGCTATCCTGGAGCGTGCGCCCCACGCCGATCTCTTTGTGGTGAAGGTGTTTGACTGGGCACTCACCGCGTCAGTGGAGGCCCTGGTCTCCGCGATCGCGTGGTCCGCCAGCCGACAGGCTGACCTGATCAATCTCAGTCTGGGAACCACACTCCCGGGGCACGCCGACCGGTTGCGAGACGCGGTGGGCGCCGCCGCGCGCGCTGGCACGCTCCTGGTCGCGGCTCTGGCTCACCGCGGGATCGACTATCTTCCCGGGAGCCTACCGGGGGTCGTCCCGGTGGAACTGGACTGGAGATGTCCACGGCTGGCGGTCACCGTCGACGACAGTCACGATGGGCCGCCGAGGTGTCGCGCGTCAGGCTACCCGAGACCACTGCCGAACGTGGCGTCCGATGACGAGCCGCGCGGTCTCAGCCTGGCGGTGGCGAACGTGACAGGCGTTCTGGCTCGTGAACTCCAGGCCGGGGCGCGCACGTCGGCGACGGCGGCCATCGATCTCCTGCGCCGAGTCGAAGCCGCCGGCAATCAGGTGAACGAGGCGGCTCGTTGGCCCCCGCGGCACCGTCACCTTCATCGTAATAAGCAGTTCTAGTCGAGTAGGGCGCGCGACAATGCGCGCCCCGCAGGCCCGGAGTGGGGCTGAGGACCCATCTAAGTACTCAGTTCGGAAGGGCGAAGACGAACAGGTTGTTGCCGGCGCTCGGCCGCAGTTCCGGCGTCAACGCCTCGGTGCGAGTCCCGGTGCTGGCCACGAGGTACTGCCGTCCATCGACCGCGTAGGTGATCGGAAAGCCAGTGACGGGCGAGCCGAGATTGATCTCCCACAGCACCTCGCCTGTCTCCTGGTCAAAAGCACGGAACCGTCCGTTCCCGTCGCCCCCGAACACCAGCCCCCCGCCGGTTGTGACCAACGAGTGGGTGGCAGCCCGTTGCTCGTGCAACCAGTTCGTCTTCCCCGTCTCGGCCGAGATCGCTCGCACGGTGCCCAGGTGTTCAACGCCCGGCGGCAGCTCGAATCTGGCCGCCAGACGATAGATGGCGAGCCCCCCGTCCATCGTCGACAGCACCCGCGCACAGGTCTGCTTGAGCGGGAAATACATCGTGTTGGTCAACGGGCTGTAGGCGCCGGCCGGCCAATTCTTTCCGCCGGCCCACGAGGGACAGGACACCACCTCCTGCCCCAATCCGGTAAAGACCACCTCGGAGTTCTCGGTCACCGCGCCGGTCGCCCCGTCGATGCTGCTGATGACGTTCTGCGGCACGGTGGGGGTCGCCCACAGAAACTCCCCGGTCTCCCGATCGAGCGTATAGACCACGCCGGTCTTACCAGGAATGCCGGTGATCACCTTTCGGGTCTCCCCCGGTCGCAGACCCGGGTTTATCCAGGACACCTCGCTCGCGTCCGGTGTCACCGCAGTATCGACGAGCAGCCGCTCGTAGGGATGGTCGAGATCCCAGTGGTCGTTCAGGTGCTGGTAATACCACCGGATCTCGCCGGTGTCGCCGTCGATGGCGAGCGTCGAATTGTGATACAGGTGCCGGTTCTCGTGTCCACCCAGCATGAACTTCGGCGCCGGCGACGTGACCGACGTGCCGACATAGACGAGGTTCAGCTCCGGGTCGAAACTCGGCACCATCCAGGACCCGACATGCATCCGTTCCTCGTAGGGCACACCACCCCAGGTCTCGTCACCGGGCTCGCCGGGCCGTGGAATCAGGCGTGTCCGCCACAACTCCTTGCCGGTGCCCGGGTCATGCGCGAGGATGACGCAGGACACCGGCCCGGCCCGTGGCCGGCAACTTCGGCCGGAGATCGCCTTGCCGTTGGCGATGATCGGGCCTGAGGAGTGCCGGGCCGGGTGCACCTGATAATCGAAGATCTGCTCTTCCCAGGCCAGTTCGCCGGTGTTCACGTCGAGCGCGTAAATGTAGTCGTCGTTGCTGGTGTCGATGATGTAGCTGCCGTAGATGGCGATATTGCGGTTGTTCTCGGTGAGACCACCCATCACTTCGGCGACATCGTCTGGAATGTCGCGTCGGTACTCCCACTTGAGGTCTCCAGTCACCGCGTCGATCGCCTGCACGACCTCGTTCGGATTCGGCATGTACAGCATGCCGCCGTACGCCAGGGGCGTGCCCTCCTGAGCGCCCGCTGCCAACGCGCGCGTCCACACCATCTGGAGCTCACCCACGTTCTCGCGGTCGATCTGATCCAGCGGGCTGTATCCCCAGCCATTCAGCGTACGGCGCCACATGAGCCAGTCGTCAGGCGACGGGTTCTGGAGCATGGCGTCGGTAACCGGCACGAATCCGTCGTTCTGCGCGGCGGATTGAGCCATCGCGGGGACGGCGTCCAGCCCCGGTAGCAGGAGGACGGTCGCCAGAACCAGTGCAGATGGGGAGACGACATGTTGTCCAGACATCGTAAGACTCCAGAGTAGCCAGAAGTTGCCGGTGGGTCGCCCTGGATTCTACTCCGACCGGCGCGCCGACACCCCAAGCAGCGTCTCCGCGTGCCGCCTGACGTACTCTTGCCGGGATGTCCGAAGAACCGACCTACTTCGACTCTCCTGCCGCCTTTGGGCGATGGCTCCAGCGCTACCACGGCTCAGCGCGCGAACTGTGGGGCGGCTTCCACAAGAAGGCGACGGGCACCCCGAGCCTGACCTGGCCGGAGTCAGTCGACGAAGCGCTCTGCTACGGTTGGATCGACGGCAAGCGGAGACGGGTTGACGACGCCAGGTACACCATTCGCTTTACCCCGAGGCGACCAAACAGCCACTGGAGCGCCATCAATCTGGGACGTGTCCAGGTGTTGATCGAAACACGGCGGATGCGCCCGGCCGGTCTGGCGGCATACACCGCTCGCAATCCCGCCAGGTCTGACGACTACTCGTATGAAAACCGGCCCCGTGATCTGCCGCTCCCGTTTCTGACCCGACTGCAAGCGAACACCGCGGCCTGGACCTTCTTCCAAGCACGGCCACCATCGTATCGGCGAGCGGCGACGTGGTGGGTCGTGAGCGCCAAGCGGCCAGACACGCGTGATCGTCGTCTGCAGCGCCTCATCGACGACTCCGCGGCAGGACGTATCATTGGCCCGCTCACCCTGCCACCACCATCGAAGTAGCCCAGCACGGAACCATGGGGGCCGTCGGGCAAGGCCCAGCATCGTGTCCTACTAACTGAATCCGGATCTCACTTGGGTTGGTGCTGTGGCGCGGGCCTTCAGGCCTGCGAGGCAAGACTCAAGTTTTGCTCCACGGATGTCGACACGACCGAGCTTCGGTCTAAGATGGCGCCGAACGCAACGCCATGAAACCGTGGAAAGAGCTCGGGCAGACGGACACGCCGGACGGCAACGATATGCGCCTGACGGAACGTGACGGCGAGTATGTGATCCTGGTGAACGGCCAGACCTTGATGTCGAGCCGCGCGCATGGGTCCGAAGAATCGCTCGCGACTCGCGCCTGCGGGCGGCTGGCCACCGTCGAGCGGCCCCGGGTACTCGTGGGCGGACTCGGCATGGGTTTCACCCTGCGGGCCACCCTGGATCTGCTCCGAACCGACGCGATCGTGACGGTGGCGGAGCTCGTACCGGCCGTGGTCCAGTGGAACCGGGGCCCTCTGGCATCGCTGGCGGACTCGCCACTGAGCGACACACGCGTGCGCATCGAAGTCACGGACGTCGGCTTCACGCTCCGCGCGAGCCCCGGACGATTCGATGCGATCCTGCTGGATGTCGATAACGGGCCCTCGGCGTTTACCTCGCTCAATAATTGCGGGCTCTACGACAACACCGGCGTCGCCGCCGCCTACGCGGCGCTCAAGGTCGGCGGGACACTCGCGGTCTGGTCGGCGTGGGATGACCGCAAGTTCGAACAGCGTCTGCGCTTCCACGGATTCAACGCACAGTCAGACCGCGTCCGAGCCCGTCGCGAGAAAGGCGGCTCCAAGCACACCATCTTCGTGGGGCTCAAACAGGCGCCCCGTCCCGCGCCGGCCCGCGCGCGGCGGTAAACGCCGCACACGCCTCGTCTTCAGGCTCATATTCTTGCGGCTGATTAGCGCCAGGTGGTGGTAGACTACATAGCTTCTCCCGCCTTCCGTTCGTCAACCCACGCACACCGTCAGTTCTCGCGAGGCCCCCGGTGCACGAAGAAGACACGACACCTCAATCCGGATTCGCCGCCCTTCAACTGGCACCCGCGGTCTTGAGCGCGATTGAGCGAATCGGGTATGAGCAGCCCACGCCGATCCAGGCAGAGGCCATCCCGCACCTGCTGGCAGGACGGGATCTGATCGGCATGGCCCAGACGGGGACCGGGAAGACCGCGGCGTTTGCGCTGCCGCTGCTGTCGCACATCGAACTGAGTCTCGCGAAGCCTCAGGTACTGGTGCTGGCCCCGACCCGCGAACTCGCCATCCAGGTGTCGGAGGCGTTCCAGCGCTACGCCAGTCAAATGAAGGGCTTCCACGTCGTGCCCCTCTATGGCGGCCAGGAGTATTCCGGGCAGCTCCGTCAATTGCGTCGTGGGGTGCACGCGGTGGTCGGGACGCCGGGCCGCGTCATGGACCACCTCAACCGTGGCAGCCTGGTGCTTGATGCCCTCCGGACCCTGGTGCTCGACGAGGCTGACGAGATGCTGCGCATGGGTTTCCTCGACGATGTCGAGTGGATCCTGCGTCATACACCGGACACGCGTCAGACCGCGCTGTTCTCGGCCACCATGCCGGCACGGATTCGCACGGTGGCCGAGACGTATCTACGCGCCCCCAGCGAAGTCCGTATTGTCTCGGAAACGGCCACCGTCACAGACACGGAGCAGCAGGCGTGCATGGTCCACGGACCGGACAAACTGGACGCCCTGACCCGGCTGCTGGAAACCATGGACTTCGACGGGATGCTGGTCTTCGTGCGCACCAAGACCGCCACCGTCGAACTGGTCGAGCGTATCGAAGCGCGCGGGTTCGCGTGCGACGCGCTCAACGGCGACATGAACCAGCAGGCTCGCGAGCGCACCATTGGCCGGTTCCGAGCGGGCACGCTCGACATCCTGATTGCCACCGACATTGCCGCCCGCGGCATCGATGTGCCACGCATCAGCCACGTCGTCAACTACGACATCCCCTACGACGCCGAGGCCTACATCCATCGTATCGGACGCACGGGCCGTGCCGGTCGCGGGGGCACCGCCATTACCTTTGTCACGTCGCGGGAGCACCGATTGCTGCATGCCATCGAGCGCGCCACCCGCTCGCCCATTGCGTGGCTCGACGTGCCCGGCCGCAAGCAGCTCGCTGAACGCCGGATCGGGGTGTTCAAAGAAAAGATGCAGGCCATTCTGGCCAGCGACGAGGAGCTGGAGTTCTTCCGGCAACTGGTCCGCGATTTCGCGACCGAAAACGCCTGCTCGACGGAAGATGCCGCCGCGGTGCTAGCGTTCCAGTTGCAACGCGAGCGCCCCCTGCAACCGCCCCCTGACAAAGGGCCCCCGCCGAAGCCGTCAGCATCGCGGCGAGAGAGGCGACACGACGGCCCGCGTGGGCAATCGTCCTCTCATCGC
>CAUZAY010000095.1:0-13338 GCA_963577695.1 Vicinamibacteria bacterium
GCCCGCTAGGGTAGACGTAACAGCGCCGGAGCCGTCACCGGACAAATTGACCGCGAGCAAGTAGAACGTCGGACCAGGTCCAGCCACCCTATCGCCAACCGACGAGCTAGCCAGCTTGAGCTCGCCGAAGTCGAGCTGACCAGCTGGACACGGCGCAAGCGTTGCTCCGGCGACCCAGTTCAGACCGGCCAACGTAACTTGCCCCGAAAACTCACGCCTTGCTTCGCAACCGTCTAGGAACTCCGTCAGTGTTCCCGTAAAGAATCCTGAACGCCCTCCGGTCAAGGTCCCCTGGATCCTGCCCCCTCTGGGCGGACTCGTCATGAGCTCCCAGTCTCCGTCGACCGTACTGGTCTCCTGAGCTATCAGCGGGACAACGAATTGTGGAAGCCGTATCGATGCTTCGGTGCTGAGACTCCGGATGGCAATGGTCAGATTCATCAAAACCGGCGGTGGGAGGACGACCTCGCCGGAAAACGCGCGAGTCACATCTTCAGGCTGCACCGAGGTTGGCATATTCGTTGGTCCAGACGGCACCCCTCCGCACGTAAACGAACTCAGAAGCAGTGTCAGCCCTAAGCCAAAAATGCAGAATCGGACGCTGTAATGGCGAAGGGAATTTTCGCCGCATCCGAACCGTGTGACAGAAAACATAACTTGATTACCAGGAGGCCGACAGACGACTACTTGACTAGGACGATAGGAGACATTAGACCACTCCGATTAACGTAAGATCCACCCACGCGCCGCCCGCAGGCAACAATAGCGACATAGAGTTGCTTCACCAGCGCAACATTCTCGGCTTCGCTCATTGCAGTATCTCCTTCGCAGAACTACTCAACCGTCACGCACAACAGGTCGCTCGCAACTGTGAGCGGGCCATGGTAGTGCTCCCGCAGGTGCGCGATGTTTCCCGGCAAGTCCGACATGATGTGGTCTGTGTGGCGAGGGGCGTCGGCAGCCGATTGTGAGAGATGGCTCAGCACCACTGACCCAACGTCGGCGTCACGAGCGAGCCGTCCCCACTCACTCGGTTTAGCGTGCAACGTGGACGTTGGTCCGCCTGGTGCTTCCGCGGCCGCAAAATGGATGACCAGCACATCTACGCCTCGGACTAGCTCGGTGAAGGCCGGGTTCGTCCCGAGTTGGTCGCTGCTGAACCCGACGCTCGCTTCTCCGACGTCCACCCGGTACCCAACTACCGGGACATCGCCGTGTGGCACGCCGATGCCGCGCACAGTGATGCCATCGGCAAAGTAGACCTCAGTTGGTTGTCCCGCGTTCACATCAACAGTCGCGACGTCGAAGTCGTTGATGGTCCCGAGCACCCGAAACAGGCTGGTCTGGGACTCGAACAACCCGTCTACAAACTCGGTTACGGAGGGATACCCTTGACTGCCCGTAGGACCGACAGTACGCGGGATCGACCGCTGAGGCCAGAACAGGGCCGGGACCTCGGATAAGTGATCTGGACCGTCGCGAACGGAACATTGGAGCTAACAAAGTAGTGTTAGAGTACCCGGTTAACGTAAGAGCCACTATCGGACCCGCGCGCCGCCAGCCCGCAACGTAATTCAGATCACACGTCAGCCAGTTCCTGCAACTGCTCGCCGGTGCTGTCGCCGAAGGTCTCGGTCGGGATCCCCAGCTTGTTGAGCAGCGTGAGCTGCAGGTTGGTCAGCCGCTGGGTCTGGTCCGGATACTTGACGTGCCGGCCGCCCTTGATCCGCCCGGCCCCGCCACCGGCCAGGACGAGCGGCAGGTTGCGGATGTCGTGGCTGTTGCCTTCGCTGATGGCACTCCCGTAGAGAGTGATCACGTTGTCCAGCAGGGTCGCATCTCCGTCGCTCGTGGTCGCCAGCTTCTCGAGGAAATAGGCGAACAGGGTCGCGTGATAGACATTGATCTTCGCGAGGCTGGCGATCTTGTTCTTGTCGCCGCCGTGGTGCGAGATCGGGTGGTGCGAGTCGGAGACGCCAATCTGCGGGTAGGTGGCCCCGCTCTGCTCGCGGCCGATCTGGAACGTGATGACCCGCGTGGTGTCGGTCTGCAGCGCGAGCGCCTGCATGTCGAACATCAACCGGGCGTGGTCGTCGTAGCTGACCGGAATGCCCGCGGGCGACTCGACCAGGGGTAGCTCGCGCCCCTGGGTCTCGGCCACCTGGATACGACGCTCGATTTCCCGCACCGACTGCAGATACTCGTCCAGCTTGGCCTGGTCGCGGCGCCCGAGGTTGCCCTGCAACCGGTCCACCTTGTCCAGCACCGAGTCGATGATGCTCCTCTGGCGTTGGAGACGGGCTCGGCGCACCTCAGGATCCGTGCTGTCGATCCTGCCGAACAGCCGGTCGAAGACCACGCGCGGGTTGGTCTCAACCGGGAGCGGTGTCGACGGACCGCTCCAGGCGAGCCGGTTCTGATACGCGCAATTGAACCCCACGTCGCAGGTGCCGACACCGTTCACGGTGTCGGCGCCCTCCAGCCCCAGTTCGAGGGAGGGGAGCGGGGTCTCCTGGCCCAGCGTGTTGGCGATGATCTGGTCCATCGAGATCCCGAGCGACAAGCTGGAGCTGCCGGTGGTCGGCAACGGTTCGATGCCGGTCATGAACGCGCCGGCGGGCTTCGCGTGCGCACCGGAGGCGCCCGAACGAGACCGGGCGCCGGTGTTGTCCAGGCCGCTCAGCACCAGTAGGTGATCCCGGAACGGCTCCAGCGGGAGCAAGGTCGGCGTGAAGGCGAACCCGGTCCCCTCGGTCAGGGGCGTCCACCGGTCCATCACGATGCCGTTCGGCACATACACCGTGCAGAACCGGACGACCGGTTCTGCGGCGGCGCGCGCCAGCGCGGTGGTCGGGACCATGCGCTCCAGCAGTGGCAGGGCCAGGGTGGCGCCGACGCCACGCAGCACGGTGCGTCGGGGGATGGCTCGTGTGGGGATGATCATGATTCCGACCTTCGCATCAAAAACGGCGAACTCTTCACGATGGCGGTGACGAGCGACGACCAGGTCAGCTCGTCGGGTGATGTCTGGCGCGCGATCTGTCGTACCACTGGCATGTCGCTCGGGCCCAGCGTGCGCCCGACCGCATAGGTCAGTAGCTTCTCGCTGACGGTGTCGACGAACTGATCCTGGCGGGCCAGGATGACCGCTCGGAGTCCGGAAAGCTCTCGCACCTCCGTGCCGTCGACCAGGGTGCCGGAGGCGTCGATCGGGACGCCGGTGTCGAACGGGGTGCCGCCGCCGTTGGTGGCCCGCCAGCGGCCGATGGCGTCGTAGGACTCCAGCGCGAAGCCGAGCGGGTCGATGATGTTGTGACAGCTCGCGCAGACCGCGTTGGTGCGGTGCTGCGCCAGACGCTCGCGCATCGTGGCCGGCACCCCCTCGTCACCCGCGCTGCGGAGGCTCGGCACGTTGGGCGGCGGTGGTGGCGGCGGAGTGCCGAGGATGTTCTCGAGCAGCCACTTCCCGCGCACGACCGGCGACGTCCGGTTGGCGTAGGAGGTGATGGTCAGAATGCTGGCGTGGCCGAGCAGGCCCCCACGGGTGTCGCCCGGCACCGACACGCGACGGAAGTGTGGACCGTAGACATTCGGGATGCCGTAGTGCCGGGCCAGCCGCTCGTTCACAAAGGTGTAGTCGGCGCGCAGGAGATCCACCAGGGGACGGTCGGCCCGGAGCTCCGCTTCGAGGAACAGCTCCGTCTCGCGTCGCATCGCGTCCCGCACGTTCTCGTCGAAGGCGGTATAGGTGGCGGTGTCCGGCACCGCGTTGCGCAGCTTGCGGAGTTGCAGCCACTGGCCACCAAAGTTCTCCATCAGCGCGCCTGAACGTGGGTCGGCCAGCATCCGTCGCACCTGCCGCTCGAGCACGTCGGGCCGGCCGAGCCGGCCGTCGACCGCCAGGTCGAGCAGCTCGGCGTCGGGAATGCTGCTCCAGAGGAAGAACGAGAGCCGGGATGCCAGCTCGAGGTCGCTGATCTGATACGCCGTGTTGGCGGCGATCCCCTCGGGATCGGTTTCCAGGCGGAACAGGAACTCCGGGTCGACCAGCAGACGTTCTATGGCCGCCTGGATGCCCGCGTCGAAGTTGCCTGGTCCGCCCTGCGCCGAGCCGTCCTCATAGAACGCCATCAGCAGCGAGACGTCGGCGTCGTTGGCCGGTCTTCGGTAGGCCCGGCGTGCCAGGGTCGAGAGGATCTCTCGAGCACACCTGGTGTCCTCGGTTTCGGTCGCGGGCTGGCAGACAAACACCCGGTTCCGGCTCGGCAGGGCGGTGGCTCCGGTCGGATCGAACGGGCCGAGAATCTCGATGCCCGAGACAGCCGGATTGCCGTCCTGCATCTCGTCCTGCCCGTAGGAGTAGGTGGAGCGGTCGAGTGGCAGCGGCAGGATCCCGTCCGGGACCGCTGACCGACGGTCGAAGGCGACGCCGACCTCGTGACGCCCACCGGCAACGGTGAGGCGCACTTCGAGCCCCTCGTCGGCGGTGAGCGCATAGCGCTCCCATTCCGGGAATGAATTGCCGTCGTAAACCTGCTCGAACTTGCCCGCATAGCCCATCGGGGGCAGCTGTCCGTGCTCCCACACCCGACCCACGACGAAGGTGTCGACCCGGGCGCCGTCGAGCCGGAGGTCGAGCAGGTGGGGTTGACCCATCCCGCGCGCGTACCCGTACTCCTGCTTCCTGAGCGTGACGCGAATGACGTATTCCCCGTCGACCGGGAAGTTGTGCTCGATCGCCGTGCCGCCGCGCGACCCGAGTGGCAGATCGAGGCTGACCGCGTTGTTCTGGTCGAACGCCCCGTGCACCGGATAGATCTCGGACACCGGTCGCAGTGTCTGGTCACCCACGACCAGACGGCTGATCCGTTGCGCCGCTGCCAGATACCGCTCGATCAACGTGGGCGAGACCGACAGCACGTCGGCGATGTTGTCGAAACCCTCCTCTTCGTCGTCGGCCGGTAGGAGCGCGTTGACGTCGACCTCGAGGGCGAAGAGGTCGCGGATGGCATTGCCATACTCGACCCGATTCAGGCGATGGATGGCCGGTCGGCCAGGGTTCGGGGCGGCCAGCCCGGCTCGGTCGAGCTCCGCCTCCAGCCATCCGACGAACCGTGTCGTGGTAGAGGCGTCCGGACGCGGACGTCCGGCCGGGGGCATCGCGCTCGCCTTGAGCCGACGAATGACCTGCTCCCAGGTGTCGGCGTGCTCGCCCACGTGTGCCAGGTCCAGGCTGTCCAGCGTCAGCTCTGCCGTACGGGTCCGCTCGTTGTGACACCCAACGCAGTAGCGGTCCAGCATCGCCCGGGCACTCGCCGCATCCATGTCGGCCGGCGCCTGCGCCCCGACAGGTCCCTGACCTGCGGCGATGAGACACCCGAGCCCCACCACGGCGACGAAGCAGCGGGCAAGCCGTCCCGCCCCCCCTGTCTCTTGTCCCCTGATTCCTATCTTCTGGGAACGCTCCATCATGGCCCCGTCTCCAGTCGGTCGAGCAGCTCACGCGCGGCGGTGCCGGCTTCGTTCTCGATGTCTGCGTTGGCCCCGGCGGCCAGCAGGAGCTCAGCCGTGGCGGGAAACCGATAGCGGGCGGCGGTGTGCAGGGCCGTGTTGCCAGACGGACCGAGGGCGTCGATCGCGACGCCGGCCCCGGCGTCGAGTAGCGCGCGCACGGTCTCGCGTACGCCCTCGTCATTAGCCCACTCCTCGGAGACCAGCTCGGGGGCGATGAGCCGGTTCCGCCGGGTGGTGCTCCGGTTTGCGCTCAGCCCGACGGCCGCCATCAGCGGCGTGGTACCGTCCTCTTTCGGCAGCAGGACGTCGCCGCCGTGTTCCGCCAGCAGCCGGACCATGTCTGGCTCGAGATACTTGGCGGCCAGCAGCAGGGGAGTGGCCCCTTTCTCCCGCAGCGTGAAGATGTGCTGGTAGGTCCAGCGCGGCACCGGCGTGCTCTTGACCAAGGGCAGGTTCGGGTTGGCGCCTCGCTCCAGGAGATGCGCCATGAGCTCCGGCAGGGTCCGCAGGGCGGCGGCATGCAGCGCCGAGTAGCCGGCGTCAGTGGCGTTCGGGTCCGCACCGCGCTCGAGCAGGTAGCGGGCCAGGTCCTCGTGCCCGCTCATGGCCGCCAGGACGAGCGCGCTGTTGCCGTCGGCGCCGGTGTCGTTGACGTCCGCGCCGGCGTCGAGCAGCCACCGGGCCGACGCGATCTCGCCGTGCCGCGCCGCGAAGAGCAGGGCGGTGAAGCCGCCCGCCTCGAAATAGGTCGAGCCCTGGGGGCTCGTGGTGCTCCGTTCGCCGGTGCCCCGGAGCTGCTGCACCGCGATGGTCCGGGTGTCGATGGCGGCGCCCGCCTCGAGCAGCGTCTGGGTGACGTCCGGGTGCCCCATGGCGACCGCCCGCATCAGCGCGGTCTGTCCTTTCTCCGGTTCCGTGGCGTCGATATCGGCGCCAGCGCCGACGAGGGCACGGACGGCCACCGGGTCGCCGGTATGGGCGCATCGTATGAGCAGGGTCTCGCCGGCGCGGAGACCATGGTTGGGGTCCGCGCCCGCCTCGAGCAGGCGGCCCACCGCGTCGGCGTGCCGGTTGGCGCAGGCGGCCCAGAGCGGCGTGGCGCCGTACTCGTTGGCGGCGTCCAGGTTCGCACCGGCTCCGACCAGCAGCTCGAGGGTGGCCGTGTGGTTCCAGTACGTCGCCCAGTGCAGGGCGGTGGCGCCATCGGGCTGGGGGCTGTTGACATCGGCGGCCTGGCCGACGAGCGTGCGGACCTGCTCCCAGCGTTGCTCCTTGGCCGCGTCCGCGAGTGGGGCGTCGGCGGCGCCCAGCCGAACGACGGCGAGGGCACACAGACCGAGAGGCGCCAGGAGCCGTCGGACATGGTGGTTCGCACGGGGCGTTTGCGGCGTCACACTCGACCCTCGGGAATGAACGATAATCGTCACATTGTAGCCGTTCGAGCGTATCGGTGGACCAGTATTCGACCGCGTCGTCTTTGCCTACGGCTTCCGGAAGATGGTATTAAGACGGTATTAGTCTCCCTGTTGACATAATTCCAGATATTCGACCCAGCCGCCTCGCCCTCGTCGCGACGGTCGACTCCATCCTTCGCGGCGATCTCATCGAACGAGCCGCCGCCGCCGGACTGCGGAGCCTCTTCGTCGGCTTCGAGACGCTGTCGCCCGCGAACCTCGCGCGCAGCAACAAGCGGCACAATCTGTACCGCGTTCAGGCGGCGGTGACGGACCGGCTGCACGGCCGCGGCATTATGATCAGCGGCTCTTCCGTCTACTGAGGCGGGGTTCGAGGGGCTTGGCTGTCGCGGGGAAGCACGGCGCATGACGGGCGGATAACCGATCTTCCGTTAACTGGGGGTGTCTAATCCGGCCTGAATCCGGCCTATCGTCTCTTCTCTCTCTCCCCCCAACCTGCTCCTGCCGCGTTCGTGATCCGGTTTGTGCTCCCTTTACACGTATACCAAGGTCACGAACACCAGACGGAGGTGTCCAGAACCGCCTGCGGCCAATACGACAGGCAGACCGCGCGGCCGTTCGAGACGGTGAACGGGGTCGAGGCCCACGGCGGCTCCATCGACAACGCGGGGGTGCAGGTGGCCGGGCGGATGGTCTACGTCCAGTCCGGATACAGTTTGTTCGGACAACTGCCCGGGAACGTCCTGCTCGCCTCCGAGCTGCCCGACGGACCAACGTCTTCGTGATGCGGCGAACGGCGCCCGAGGCGTCGGCG
This sequence comes from Vicinamibacteria bacterium, assembly GCA_963577695.1. Lineage (GTDB taxonomy): Bacteria > Acidobacteriota > Vicinamibacteria > Vicinamibacterales > UBA8438 > UBA8438. The sequence continues at coordinate 7,744 of CAUZAY010000095.1, forward strand.
GGCAGGACCATCCGTGTATATCGGCTGGCACGCGATGTCCGGTTTGGCCGGGCGACCAGCACCTCCCTGGACCACTCAACGACGCAACTGACTGACATATCGACCCTTTGCCGACAGATGCCGCGCTGGCACAGCATCTGCTTGTGTCCTGAGCGGTTCTTGCCCGAGGTGAGCTTCGGGCGCGCCCGTCGGTCAACCGCAGGAGGGCTTGGATGGGGGTATTCAACAACGACCGCGCAACGGTCTGGCTGGTGGTCTATCTGATCGGTTCGATCCCCGTGCTGATGTTCAATGCCGCCGGCTTCGCCGGCTGGTTCTTCGATTACCCCATGCCGCTGTTCATCTCGATTCTCGTCGTGCTTGCGATTCCCCTCGTGCTCATTCTGCTGAAATCGCCCGAGGCGGCGCGGTGGAACATCTTCATGCTCTTCTGGGAATCGTGACGTTCTCGGTGACGTGGACGATGATCTGGACCAGGTGTTTCAAGGAGTCAGGTGAGGCGGTGAGCGGGATGAACCCCGTGGACGGCATGGATGGCTGACGCGCAGGCGGGGTCGGGCCACTCTGTCACCAGCAGCCTGAATTTGACAGTGCCTCGCTGAATGCTAAACGTCGCGCCAAGAACTGCCGATAACCTGAGTATGAGAGCAACTCTGCATCGTGGCGCCGAGCAGCTTCACTACGAGATCCATACCGACAGCGGGAAGACGCCCTATGCCTTGCGTGTCGCCGCCCCGGAGGGGCTGGTCATTGACGAGCAATTCCCGGATCCGTACTTGCTCCACGAGCGGGCCGCACGCGTCGAGCGGCTTCTCGTGCGACACGGTTGGCACGGCCCGCTGGTCGACTGACCCTGTGCACTCCGTTGGGCGCGTGCTCCACGCGGCTCGACGCTGAGCGGGTTCGCCGGGGCGCCGTCCGGCTCCACTCCCCGCCAGGCGCTCTTCGCGCTTCTGGGCACCATGTGCGGTGGCGACGGGCAGTCGACTTTCGCGCTGCCCAATCCGCCAAGCCTGGCGCCTCTGAACTACCTCATCTGCATGGACGGCGACTTTCCGCAGCGGCCGTAACGGCCGCGCCGTCGCTCGACTCCACGATGCGCACGAGGATCCCGGACTGCGGCGAAGCTCGCCTCCGTGCTTGACTCCGTGCCGTGCACCCCGGACAATCGCGACATTCAGGCTCAGCGAGCCTTGAGCACGGTCGTCTCGGGACTCCGTCCGGTCACCTGAGCTTGCGGACGGCGTCATTACGCAGGGGAACCACCATGAATCGACTGACCGTTGCCGTCGCCGCCGTCCTTGCCGCAAGCGCGCTCGTCATCGGTGCGTCCGCCCGTCAGTCTGGTGACTCGGACTACACGCCAACGCGGATCAACAAAGCGATCGAACTGCTCGAGGCCGGTCAGCCGGTCTACTACTTTCAGTTCCCCGGCGGTGGGTACGACGAGGGCAAGGAGCTGGCGCAGACGTGGGCCGACGCGATCGGCTACAACGTCGAGCAGGCCCCCTTCAACGCGCTGCAATTCAAGGCGTTCATGCAGGGCTTGATCGATGGCGGGCCGACCAAGAGTGGCCACCGGACACCAGCCGTCATCGTCACGCTGCCCGTGGGCGGCATCGACGAGATGACGGTGCGAGCCAACTACTGGATGGTGGAGCAGGTGCTCGCCGCCGGCGCCCACGGCGTGCTGATGGTGCACATGCGCGAAGAAGGCGCGGCCCGGGCATTCGTGCAGGCGTCGCGATACCCGCTGGCTCCGAAAACGCCAGGGATCGGTGAGGGGCTCAGGGGCAGCGGTGGGCAAGGCCTGGCGGCCCAGATGTGGGGCATCACCGCCGCGGAGTATCTTCGCATCGCCGACCCCTGGCCACTGAACCCTGAGGGAGAGCTCCTGATGGGGTTCAAACCGGAGGATCAAATCGCGCTCGAGGTGATCGACCAGACCATGGCGGTGCCGGGAATCGGCATGGTCGAGTGGGGACCGGCCGACATGATGATGTCGTTCGGGCTGATCCGCACTCCTGGGTCCAGCTACCCCCCGGCCGTGACGGACGCGAGAGATCGCATCCTCGACGTAGCGCGCCAAAACAATGTGATCTTCTCTGAGGTCGGCACCAACGCCGGCAACGTGATCGAGCGGGTCGACGACGGCATCATGTTCCACTTCGCCAACGAAGAAGCCGCTCGAATCGGCCGTGAGCACACCGACCGGGTGATGCCTTACTAAGGAAACGCGTACACTTTGGCGTCGTCCCTGACAAGTACCGATACGTCCTTCGACGCATCTCTGTCCCCGGAGCACCGAACCAATGAGTCACGCTCTCGCCGATTTCCGCTACGCCTGTCGGGCCCTGCGACGCCAACCGACGTTCGTGTTGATCGCGGTGCTCACGCTGACGCTAGGCATCGGCGCCAACACGGCGATCTTCAGCGTGGTGAAGACGGTGTTGCTGAACCCGCTGCCGTATGACGACCCGGAGCAGATTGTCGTTCTGTGGGAGACGAACCCCGAGGGTGGCCTCGATCAGGTGTCGATTCCGACCTTCCTCGACTGACAACGCGAGACACGGAGCCTCGGGTCCGTCGCGGCCGGTGGGCTGGACGTCTATACCCATGCGGACGGCGTGCCAGACTGGGCCGATTCACTCCTGCTGGCCAGCCTGACGCGTGGTGCGGTCTATCGGCTCAGATTGAGTGCCGACCACAGTCGGGTCATCGATACGCCCGCGATGGAATTCAAGTCGACCAACCGGTATCGCGATCTGGCGATTCGTCCCGATGGGAGAGCCTTCTACGTGGCCACCGACAACGAGGGGGTCACCCGGAACGACGCAGGGGAATCGACCCGGGGGGTGGCGAATCCGGGCGCGATTCTCGAGTTCAGCTACGACTGATATCAGGTGACTTGCCGCAGGATTCGCAATAGGATAAGTGTACCGGGAACTATGCAGGGTTTATCGAGGCGAATTGTGGCAATGTCACGCATGAGACACCGGACGCTGATGACCTGTGCGAGCACCTTTCAGCCCCGCGTGTCAGTCGCGCGCACGCTGACCATTGGGCTGGCTCTCGGCGTGTCTCTTTCCGCCCAGACGGCGACCGCGCAACCGTCATCGTCGAGTGCCCGCGAGGTGCTCGATCGCTACTGCGTGACCTGCCACAGCGAACGGCTCGAAACGGCGGGCCTGTCGCTGGAACAGATCGATGTCGCCAATGCGCATGAGGGCGCCGAGATCTGGGAAAAGGTCATTCGCAAGCTGCGCACGGGCACCATGCCACCGTCCACGCGACCCCAGCCGTCGGCCGCCGACCGGGGGGCGTTGGTGTCGTGGCTCGAAACGTCGCTCGACCAGGCGGCGGCGGACACTCCGAATCCGGGTCGTACCGAGACGCTACGACGTCTCAATCGGACCGAGTATCAGAACGCCATCCGGGATCTGTTGGCGCTCGATATCGACTCCCGGGCACTGCTGCCGCCCGATGAAAGCGGCTACGGCTTCGACAACGTCAATGTGGGCGATCTGTCTCCGGCGCTGCTCGACCGTTACATCTCAGCCGCGCAGAAGATCAGCCGGTTGGCGATCGGCAGCACGCACACATCGTTGCAAAGCGATGTCATCCGCGTGCCGGCCGACACCACGCAAGAAGACCACGTGGCCGGTCTGCCGATCGGCACCCGCGGCGGGATGACCGCCCCCTACACCTTCGCGCAGGATGGCGAGTACGACGTCAGTATCCGTCTCGCGCGCAACCGCACCGGAAACATCGGCGGGTTGCGCGGCGACACCATGCACACGGTGCAGTTGCTCCTCGACCGGATGCCGATGGCCACGTTCACGGTGCAGCGACCCGAAGGTGGCGACGACAAGTTCGCGGATGCCCACTTGACGCTCCGGCTGCCGGTGACGGCGGGTCCGCACGATGTGGGAGCGACATTTCTCAAGCAATCGTCGTCGTTGATGGAGACCGAGCGCCAGCCGCTGCTGTCACACTTCAACGAGCAGCGCCATCCCCGGCTGACGCCGGCCATCTACCAGGTCACGATCACCGGGCCGTATGCGCCGCGAGGCGCCGATCAGACTCCAAGCCGTGACCGGCTCTTCGTCTGCACGCCGGACGGCACTGGCGAGGCCGCCGAGGAATCCTGTGCGCGCGAGATCCTGGCCACGCTCATGAAACGAGCCTATCGTCGGCCGGTGTCCGCGGAGGATGTCGATGAGGCGATGGCCTTCTACCGCGAGGGGCGATCGGCTGGCGATTTCGATGCCGGCGTCGGCAACGCCTTGACCTCGGTGCTGGTCAATCCTGAGTTCCTCTTTCGGGTCGAGCTCGACCCCGAGCCGGCGGCCGCGGCCGGCGCGTATCAGATCAGCGACCTCGAGCTGGCGTCCCGACTCTCCTTCTTTTTGTGGAGCAGTCTCCCGGATGATGAACTGCTCGACGCGGCCATTGCTGGGCGGCTGAGTCAGCCCGACGAGCTCGATCGGCAGGCGCGGAGAATGTTGGCCGACCCGCGGTCTGACAACCTGGCGAGCAACTTCGCGGGCCAGTGGCTGATGCTGCGCAATCTCGAGGCGGTCAGCCCAAGTCCCCGGTTGTATCCGGACTTCGACGACAATTTGCGGCAGGCGTTTCGGCAGGAGACCGAGTTCTTCTTCGACAGCGTGTTGCGCGAAGGCCGGAGCGTACTGGACCTCCTCCAGGCCGACTACACCTTCTTGAACGAACGGCTGGCCCGGCACTACGGCATTCCCGGTATCCACGGCAGCCGCTTCCGCCGGGTCGAGCTGGATGAGGACAGCAAGCGGGGCGGGCTGCTTCGGCATGGCAGCATTCTGTCTGTGACCTCTTATGCGACCCGAACGTCGCCGGTCATCCGGGGCAAATGGGTGCTCGACAACATCTATGGCGCCCCACCGCCGGCACCGCCGGCGAACGTCCCCGTGCTCGAAGACAATTCGGTGCAGGCGGGACTGCCGATGCGCGAGCGGCTGAGCCAGCATCGCAACAACCCGGCGTGCGCCAGTTGTCACAACACGATCGATCCGGTCGGATTCGCTCTCGAGAACTTCGACGCGGTGGGTCGCTGGCGGGATCACGGGGGCGACATCGGGGCGATGGACACCTCGGGTGGACTACCGGGCGTCGGCGAATTTGTCGGCGTCGACGGGCTCGAGGCGGGGTTGCTGAGCCGTCCGAAGCTCTTCGGCGGCCGGGTGACCGAGAAGCTGCTGACGTTCGCACTCGGACGCGGGGTCGACTACTACGATGCCCCCGCCATTCGCCAAATCTTGCGCGACGCGGAGCCGGATGGGTACCGCTTTTCGTCGCTCATTCTAGGGATTGTGAAGAGCGTACCGTTTCAGATGAGGAATTCGACATGATCATCACCAAAAAGGCGTTGCCGCGGCGGATGTTCCTGAAAGGGATGCAGGCCACCCTGGCGCTGCCGCTGCTCGACGCGATGGTTCCGGCGATGACCGCGCTGGCCCAGACCCCGGCCAAAGCGGTGCGCCGGCTCGGCTTCGTGTTCGTGCCGATGGGTTGCGACCACGCACGCTGGACGCCGGAGGGGCAGGGAGCGCTCGGACA
>CAUZAY010000096.1:0-13266 GCA_963577695.1 Vicinamibacteria bacterium
TGGGTGACAGGTCCAGCGGGTGCACATGCTGCTGGCTCGCCAAAAAACGCGTTATCAATGGCCAACAATCAAGCTGCCTCGGTGCCGCGAGGGAATGACCGCCATCGATGTCTTGGCGGTGCCGGCACGGCCTGATCGGGATCGTGCGGTCGACGCGTGGTGCAGCTCGGTGTGGGAGGTGTTCAATGGTAGCCACGAGCTGATCGCGGAAACTGCTGCGAGAGCACCGAATCGTATAGCCGCCCGCGGTCATTGAGGGCGGGGAGATCTGCGTCAAGCATAGTAGTATTAAAGGTCAAATTGAGGCATACATAATGTCATTGCGACGCCCACGTGGATGGTCATGTGTCGTCTTCTCCGTTGTTGCTGTTCTTGGGGTTGCTGCCAGCTCCCTGGGAGCGGCGGGGAATGATGCACCGCTGGCTGACGCGGCGCAGCGCGCGGACGACGCCACCATCCGGGCGCTACTGCAGACGAATGTCGACGTGAACGCAGCGCAGGGTGACGGTGCGACGGCGCTGCACTGGGCGGTCTATTTGAACGATGTGGCCACGGCATCACTGCTCATCCGGGCTGGCGCCCGTGTCAACACCGCGAACCAATATGGGGTGACCCCGCTTGCGCTCGCGGCCAAGAACGGCAACGCGGCGATCATCGGACAATTAGTGACGGCCGGCGCCGATCCAAACGATCCGATGCATTCAATCAATGCGGGCGAGACACCGCTGATGTTTGCGGCCCGCTCCGGACACGTTGATGCGGTCGGGATGCTCTTGGACCAGGGCGCCAATATCCATGCGCAGGAATCCTGGAACGGGCAGTCGGCATTGATGTGGGCTGCCGCCGAGGGGCACCTTGCGGTGGTTCAGACGCTGGTCCGTCGCGGCGCCGACATACACGCGCGGTCACACAGCGGGGCGACACCGTTGTGGTTTGCCACCCGCGCCGGAAGTCAGGCGAGTGTTCGAGTCTTTCTCGCAGCAGGGTCGGACGTGAACACGATGCGCCCGGACGGTGCGACGCCGCTGCTCGCGGCGGTCGTCAACGGACACGAGGACCTTGTGGACCTTCTGCTCGAAAATGGCGCCGACCCCAACGTCGAGGGAGGGTCGACCCGGTTGACGGTACAGGGTGTGCGCGCGCAGCCGAACCCACTGACGTATAGAAAGCTTGGCTACAGCGAACGCGAATCCGAAGGCGTCGCGAGAGGGAACATTTTTGGCAAACCGTTACAGGCGGCCGTGCATGTGGCGAACTGGCATATCAGTGACCAGTTCATCACGGTCAACCTCGACCGGCTCCGAGTCATCACGTCGCTGCTGGCTCACGGCGCTGACGTCAACGGCCGGAACACGATGGAAGAGCCACGCTGGTCCGGCGCGCGGTATCGTCGCCACATGACGGGCGCGACCGCATTGCTTCTCGCCGCCAAGGCGGCTGACGTCGAGGTCATGCGTCTCCTCCTCGATCATGGTGCCGATCCGACGATCTATAGCGACGACAACATCACGCCTCTGATGGGGGCGGCGGGTATTTCCTGGGCGTCGAATCAGGACCGCGCCAGCGAAGAGCAGGTGCTCGAGGCGGTCAGGCTACTCGTCGAAGAGTTCGGTGCGGACGTCAATTTTGAAAACGACCTCGGTGAAACGGCGATGCACGCGGCGGCCTATCGCGGTGCCAACAGCGTCGTGCAGTATCTGTTCGACCGGGGTGCTCGCCTGGACGTGGTGGCGGTTGATGGTCGGACACCCCTGACTGTTGCCGATGGCGTCGAATACGGTAATTCGTTCGCGGCCCAGCCCCAGACGGCCGTCTTGTTGCGAACGCTCGGAGCGGAGGAGATACCGTGTCCGGCTCCGTGCGCCGCAGCTATCTCGGAGGAGGCTCTGAGTCTGAGGATGAGGAGATGAAGGACTATCGCCGGTCGCTCGCGATGGGGGCGGTCCTTCTCGTCACGGCCGCCGTGCCCGACGCGACCGTGCTGAGAGGTGCGACTCCGGAGCGAGGTGCGGTGCCTGCGCTGCCCGCGGGACAGAGCGCGTCTGGCGCTGACCCGGCGGCGCCCGCGGTGCTGCAGCAATATTGTCTGACCTGCCACAATCAACGAGCCAGAGTGGGTGGTCTGGCGCTCGATACGCTGGATCTGGAGCGCGTCGGTGACAGCGCCCAGGTGTGGGAGCAGGTTGTGCGCAAGATGCGCACGGGCGCGATGCCGCCGCTGGGCCGGCCACGGCCTGACCCGGAGGTGTCGGACGCGTTCGTCACCTGGCTCGAGACCGAACTCGACCAGGCGGCTGAGACCCATCCCAACCCCGGCCGGCCCACCCTGCATCGTTTGAACCGCGCGGAGTATCGCAACGCCATTCGCGATCTGCTGTCGGTCGACATTGACGCGTCGTTGTTGCCGGCGGACAACGCCGCGTATGGGTTCGACAACAACGCCGATGCCCTGACGCTCTCGTCCGTGCTGACCGAGCGATATCTCGGAGCGGCCGCGAAGATCAGCCAGCTGGCAATAGGACGGCCGCGGGGTTCTCCTACGCCGGAGACAATTTTCGTGCCTACCGACCGCGACCAAGGCGAGCGGGTCAGCGACGACACGCCGTTCGGGTCGCGGGGCGGCACCGCGTTCCGCTATTACTTTCCGGCCGACGGCGAATACCTCTTCGAGATGCGTCCGACAGAGGGCGGCGTTGATGGTGGATTTCGGGGGATCACCCAGGAGACCCATAGGCTGGACGTAAGCCTGGACGGTGCCAATGTCTGGACCGGCACGCTGGGTGGACCCGCCTTCGACGGTGTCCGCGGTGACGAACGGAGCAAGAAAGTTCTTGCCAGCCTGCGGTTCGACGCGTCGGTGAAAGCCGGCTCTCATCTCGTCCAGGTCTACTTTGCGGCCAAGACTTCGGCCTACGTGGAAGATGTGTTCGATCCAGATTTGCGTCGCGACCCGTATCGAGCAGGCAACGGAGAGCCCGCGATTTCGAGTATCACGATTACCGGCCCGCAGCCCGAGACGGCGTCGGTCAGCGCATCGCCCAGCCGACGAAAGCTGTTTGTGTGCACACCCGCGCCGTCCACGGCCCCGGCGGTGACTGAGCCGAGTGAGACCGAGACCTGCGCGAATACGATCATTTCCACATTCGCGCGACGCGCCTATCGACGCCCGGTCACCGATGCCGATCTCGACATCCCCCTCGCCCTGTATCGCGAGGGAGCGGCCACGGGTGGCTTCGAGTCGGGCATCGAGCTGGCGGTGCGTGGCATGCTTGTGAGCCCGAACTTCTTATTTCGGTTCGAGGTCCAGCCCGCGTCGTTCATACCGAATACGCCGTATCGCATCTCAGACATCGAGCTCGCGTCACGTCTGTCGTTCTTCTTGTGGAGCACCATTCCGGATGACGAGCTGGTAGATCTGGCGGTGAGCGAGACGTTGCACACCCCCGAGGTGCTTCGGCGACAGGTGCAACGCATGCTCGCAGACCCTCGATCGGGCGCGTTGGTCAACAACTTCGCGGGACAGTGGTTGCACATTCGCAATGTGGCGGGGCTCCAGCCGAGTCCGGAGCTGCTGTTCCACTTTGACGACAGTCTCCGTCGTGCATTCGAGCGCGAGACACAAATGTTTTTCGAGAGCATCATCCGCGAAGACCGCAGCGTGATTGACCTGTTGGATGCGAACTACACCTTTCTCAACGAGCGGCTTGCCAAGCATTACGACATTCCTGGGGTCTACGGTGAACGGTTTAGGCGGGTGACGCTCCCGGTCGACAGCGTCCGCCGCGGACTGTTGGGCCAGGGCTCGATTCTGACGGGGACGTCCCGGCCCAACCGGACCTCGCCGGTCATTCGTGGCAAATGGATCCTCGACAACATCTTGGGCGCGCCGCCGCCGCCGCCGCCGCCCGACGTGCCAGAACTGGACGAGGAACGGGACCCGCGGAAGGTCCTGCCGATGCGCGAACAGCTGGCCGCGCATCGGGCCAATCCCGTCTGCGCAAGTTGCCACGCGCAAATGGACCAGTTGGGTTTTGCGCTCGAGAACTTTGATGCGATCGGCGAGTGGCGAGAGATCTACGCCTCGGGGGCGCCGATCGACGTGTCGGCAGAGTTTCCTGACGGCACCAGGTTCGATGGTCCGACCGAGCTCCGGGCCGTGTTGCTGAGTCACTCGGAAGATTTCTTGACCACGACCACCGAGCGGCTGTTGACCTACGCGCTCGGGAGAGGGCTAGAAGCGACCGATGCCCCGGCCGTGCGTCGCATAAAGCGAGATGCAGCACCCCACAACTACCGTTTTTCCAGTCTGATCCAAGGTATCGTCGCCAGCGCGCCATTTCAGATGAGGATGGCGTTGGAGTCGGCAGACTGACCGCGGGTCTTTTGAGAGTGAGAGGCTGTTCAATGGTGATCACGAAGAAAGCACTACCCCGGCGAACGTTCATTCGCGGTATGGGGGCGACCCTGGCATTGCCGCTTCTGGATGCGATGGTGCCCGCCATGTCGGCCAAGGCTCGCGGGGTTCCGCGGTTTGCCGCGATTTATGTCGGGAACGGCGCCAACATGTTCGATTGGACGCCGCCCACCGAAGGCATCGGTTTTGAGTTCTCTCCGACGCTCAAGCCTCTCGAGCCGTTTCGGAAACGCACGCTTGTTTTTACCGGGCTTGACAACTTTCCGGCGACCGACCAGGGCGACTCTGGTGGTCAGCATCCACGGGCGGCACCGGCGTTCATGGGCGCCGTGCATCCAAAACAGACCGAAGGCGCGGACGTGCGGGCGGGGACGACGCTCGATCAGGTGATCGCCGAGCGCATTTGTCGAGACTCGAAGCTCCCGTCGCTGGAAGTGGCCGTGGACCGCAACGACGTCGTAGGTGCCTGCGACCATGGCTATGCCTGCGCATACATGAACTCGATGTCGTGGAAGACGCCAACCATGCCGCTGCCGGCCGAAACCAATCCGCGCTTCGTGTTCGAGCGTCTCTTCGGGAGTGGCGATACCGCCGAAGAGCGTCAGGTTCGGGTGAGGGAGGATCGCAGCATTCTCGACGGCCTGACCCGAGAGATCTCCAGGCTCTCGCGCAAGCTGGGTGGTCGCGACCGCGCCAAGCTTGGGGAGTATCTCGACGCGATTCGCGATGTCGAAGACCGTATCGTGAGGGCCGAATCGAACAACAGCAACTTCGAGGTCCCTGATCGTCCCGTTGGTCAGCCGGAGACGTTTCGGGAATATGCCGAGCTCATGTTCGATTTGCAGGTGCTCGCATTCCAGGCCGACATCACGCGTGTGACCTCGTTCATGATGGCCCGAGAAAACATCAACCGGTCCTACAACGAGATTGGACTCCCCGAGGCGCATCACTCGATGTCGCATCACGGGAACAATCCGGAAAAGATGAAGGACTTCTCGAAACTCAACACCTATCACGTCGAGACCTTGGCGTATTACGTGAATAGGCTTCAGTCGATCCCCGACGGCGACGGCACGTTGCTTGATAGCACGGTCGTCCTCTACGGCAAGGGGATGAGCGACGGCAACACGCACAACAACTACAGCGTGCCGGTCGTGGTCATCGGCGGACCGGAAAACGGGCTCACCGGGAACCGTCATCTCGTCTATCCGAAGGGCACGCCCTTGGCGAACCTGTCCGTGAGTCTTTTGGACAAGTTTGGGGTGAACGTCGAGACGTTCGGCGACAGCACCGGCCATCTCCCGCTGTTGTCTGGCGTCTAAATCGGATTCGTCGGCGAACGGAGCCTCAGCTCACAACTCGAATCGTCTCGTGATGCGGCATAATGCAGTCAATGGCGTCACATCGATATTGTGAGCGTGCAGATTACGATTCGGGACGTACCGGACGACGTCCGCGACGAACTCGCGTCGCGGGCGGCTCGGCAGCGAAAATCGATGCAGGAGTATCTCCGTCAGGAACTCGAACGGCTGACCTCGCGACCCTCCTTGGACGCTTGGCTCGATTCCGTTCGCGAGCGCAAGGTCGTCGCTGGCCGCCGGGTCCCTGCGCGGGAAATTTTGTCTCACCGAGACGCCGCTCGGCGATGAGCGCGGTCGTCGATGCCTCGGTGCTCGTCGCCGTAACGACCGACGCTGGCAAGAGGGGAGTGTGGGCGGAGGAGGTTATCGCGAAGGGGAATTTCTGCGCTCCGCACTTGGTCCTCGTTGAGGCGACGAACGTGTTGCGCCGATTGGAGCGGTCCCGAGAGCTGAGTCGGCTTGAAGCGACGGCTGCGCAGCGCGATCTGCTCCGCCTCCCTCTTGAGACCGTAGGACGGGCTCTGTCAAGTTGAGCCCGCAGGTGGCAGAGTAGGCGGATAACGAGCCTGCCGCCCAGCTATCGCGGATACCGATTTCCTCCTGGAATCATCAGTCACGCCGTCTGGCTGTACCACCGGTTCGGCCTCAGCTTCCGAGAGGTGGAGGAACTCCTCGCCGAACGGGGTATCACGGTGACGTACGAGGCGATTCGGCAGTGGTGTCTGACGTTCGGGCTCGATTACGCACGGCGGTTACGGCGCCGCCGAGGCCGGATGGGCGACACGTGGTATCTGGACGAGGTGTTCGTCAGGGTCAGGTGACGTGCGCCTACTGACCGAGCGCGGACGCTCGGTCTCCCAGGGGGAAAACGCGCCGGCCTCGTCAACTTGACAGAACCCAGGCCGGGCATGTCCATCGCGATCTTCATCGCAGCCAACGGATGATGTGGGCGCCGCCTGGCAGCCCGGCGCGTTGGATCAAAGCCAGCTCGTGCTCGCCCAGCACGCGGAACGCCCGCGTTCCGACAGCTACCACCACGATGCCGAGCAGCGTCAGGCCAATCGCCTGCGGCCACGAGGTCGGCAAGACGATACGACCGAGCGCTACCACCACGATCATCGCGACGCTCGGTAGCGCCGCGCGCAGAGCGAACGCGAAGGGAAATCGAACCTGATAGCGGCGTCGCGCGAGGGCGTATCCGGTGATCGCCGACAGAAAGCGGGCCACTCCAAACACGGTCGCCGCCGCAACCACGTCGGAATGCGCCGCGGCATAGACGAACACCGGGACACCGGCCAGGCGCCAGGCCTGGGCGAGCGCCACTTCGCGGTACTGATGATCGACCGAGAGCAGAATGGTCCCCAGGTTGAACAGCGACTCGGCCACGAGCAGTACGCACAGCGCGCGGGCGACGGGAACCGCAGCGGCGAACTCGACGCCAAACATGAGTGGGATGTAGTCGGCCGCGAGCACGTAGAGGCCGGCGCCAGCAGGAAGCAGGATCACCGCTTGCACCTTGCTGATTTCAGCGAACGCGGCGCGAATCTTGGCCGGCGCATCGTCGTCTGTCAGGCGTGCGAACAGCGGACGGTACAGCCCCTGAAAACCCGCGAGCACGAGAACCACGGCCATCTGCGGCAGGCGGAACCCGACGTTGAAGAGCGCCACCGGAGCCGCGCTCCCGGCGACGAGCGCGATCACGGGGCTGGCAAAAGCCGGAGTCGCGAAGTAGTTGAGCCAGCCGTACACGTACATGAAGAGGCCGAACTTCACGAAGCGACCACGAGGGACAGCCGGAGCAAAGCCGGCGCTCGGTGCTGGCTCACGCTCGGGGATGGCCCGCGTCGCGGCCCACACTCGACTCAGCCCGACGGCGAGCACGGCGCCGCCAACGATCACCAGGCCGCTCACGACCGTCTCGAGCGGGCGACCCGCCGCGAACGCAGCGACTACGACTGCGGTGACGGCGACGGCCTGAAGGAGCTGCAGGAGATTTGCCCAAAGATGTCGCAACAGCGCCTGGAGTGACTTCGTGACCAGATCGTTGGCCGCGCGTACTGCCGTCAGCAGTGTCGCCAGGTGGATCAGCCAGACGCCGGCTTCGCCCAGGTGCAGGCGCGCGGACAGCACCTCGGCGAAGATGTTCGTCGGCACTAGAACGACGAGCAGCAGCGCCATGCGAAGCGCGCCTATACGGCGTAGGAACGCCGTTACTGCAGTCCGCCCGTACCTCGACTCCAGGCCTGGCGCGAACTGAGACACCGTGACCGTCAGGCCCAGGTCCGGATACATCATGCAGGAGTTCACCAGCGCGATGACGACGTCGTAGCGTCCCGAAATCTCGAGGCCGAAGTATCGCCGGATCATGATCGCGGCGGCGAGATTGAAGATCGTGATGACGGGCAGGATCGTCGCGTTCCAGAACATCGAACGCGAAGCGCGGTGCAGCAGAGCGTCTTTGCCGTCTTCTGTCATGCGCGTCCCTCGCGTAGCTCGCGGTACAGGTCGGCGTAGCGGTCGGCCACCGCTCCTAACTCGAAACTCGCCGTGTGGCTCGTTGAGGATTGAGTCCAATAACAGGTATTCTGTTGACCTACGAACCCGCCTAGTCCGTCCTATAGACCCTCTACTCAATCGACAGCGGGCAACCCGCCAGCGCGCTCACCGGCACTACCAGGCGCACCCGGCGCGGCCCCAGGCGCAGCGCGGCGTAGGGCCTGAAGAGCGAGAAGGCGCGCCCGGCGCTGCGCACCTGGTCCCAGGGGATCCGAAGCGACGCGGAAGAGCACGTTCACCGACAGGTAGAGCGCGTCGGGTTCGATCCCCACCTTCAGGACGTGGTTGTAGTTGACCCACCCCATGCGGCCGCTGACCCCGGTCTGCATCCGCGCCGGCGCGGGCGCCTCGGTCGGGAAGCGCTTCGAGAGGCCGCGCCAGCCGCCCACGAGCCCCAGCAGCAGACCGATGAATATCCACAGAAGCGGAAAAACAACCGCGAAGCCGAAGATCGCGAGGAACGCGATCAGTACATCCTGTGACATTTGAGATCCCGACGTGAGTGCTGCGTGTCGCTTTCAGCATACACAGTGAGCGCGGAAGAGCGCCAAAAAACGCGCGGGTTCCGCCGCTCGGAGAGGCTGACACCTCTCCGCCGCGCGGGTCGCTGTCGCGGCGGTCCTCGTTGCTTACTGAAAGGGGACTTCGCCCCAGCGGCGCCTCTCTCCGGCGCCCTTACGCGAGCGCGAGCGCGAACACCAGCAGGCAGATCAGCAGCCACGCGATCAGCGCCACTGTGAACACCGACGCCTCGGTCGTGGCCCGGAGGTGTCCCCAGCTCATCCGGGCGTAGGGGATGTTGTCGCAGTGCCGGATCGCGCTGGGGATCCCGTCCGGCCCGCGCAGGAAGAGCACCCGCTCCTGCTCATCATCCTCCAGGGCCGGCCGCCTCGGACCCCACTTCGTCCAGCGGCGGTGCCGCTCTCTGGTCGCGGGCAGACCACGGTCCGCCGAGGACTGAGTCGAATAACCGCAGTTAGGTTAACCTGGAACAGGCCTAATCCGTCCGACAATCAGGCGCGGTCTCTGGAATCGACGTGAGCAGGACACGCTGTCCTCGGCCTGGGACACTGCTCGCCGTCCAGGGCCACGGTCTTGGCGATCCGTGGCTGGCACGCGATTCGCAGGTATGTTGGTCAACGTGGCGACGTGGAGCGTCGCCGTGCAATGAAGAGTGCGGGGGAGAGAATTGGCTCGGTGCCCCCGCCGCCAGCCGGACGACACAGCAGCACTGACGGACGCGCAGTTGGACTAGGAAATGGCCGCGCACACTGATACGAGGCCCGTACCCGAGGCCAGCGGGGTTTCAAGCCCAAAGTCAAAAGCAACCGGAGGTATCCGATGCACCACTACCATCGAACTGTCCTGACGCTCACCATGGCCCTGAGTGCCATCGCTGTCACCCGCAACGTTCCTGCCCAGCCTCCCAAGACCGGGCTTCCACCCATGCTCGAACGGAACGACCAGTGCTACGTCAACACCAGCGGTGCTTTGTCGCAGCCAATCCCACCCCCGCCGCCGGCTGCCTTCCCTCCGCCAGCTCCATCCCCTTCACCCCCGCCGCCGGCTGCCCCCCCGCCGCCTCCCCCGCCACCGCCACCGCCAGCTCCAGCCCCTTCACCGGTTCCACCGCGCCAGGCACCTTCGGCAGGGACTGCCGACCAAAACAACGCCACGATTAGCGAGGTTGGCACCTTCGGCGAACGGCGCAACGGCACGACCTCTCTTCCGCCTGGACAACCCACCGCGGATCCCGTCATCGACTGGGGAGGCATTATTCACCTCTCCAACGACGACTCCATGAGCCTCGCCAGCGCCCAACGGCTCTTGTACGCCCTCGACCGGGAGGCCCCCTTCTCGCTCGATCAGATCCGTCCTCACGAGTTACTCAACTACTTCACATTCGACACTGTCCAGCCCATGGGCGAAGACCTGTTCGCCGTGAGCGCTAGCGCCGAATCAACCGCCGAGGGACACGTGTCTCTCGCACTGGCCATACAAGGGGCCACGCCGACCCGTCCTTCCCTCGACCTCACGATCCTCGTCGATCGATCGGGGTCCATGCGCGCTGACGGTCAAATGGACTACACCAAACGTGCGTTACACCGGATGACCCGACAACTGGTCCCCGGAGATCGCATCGACCTCGTCCTCTTCGATGACCTGGCGTGTGCGCCGCTGGAGAACTTTGTCGTCGGGCGGGACGACTCCGACATCCTCGATCGTACGATCGAGCGCATGCAACCCCGTGGAAGCACGGACCTTGATCTGGGACTGCGTGAGGCGTACCGCATCGCCAAGAGCCATAACGAAGACGCCGCGCGCTCTCGCCGAGTCATCGCCTTCACGGACGCCATCCTCAACACGGGAAACGTTAATCCACATACCGTCACCGAGGTCGGCAACGCCCTGGAGCAACAAGGCATTCGGCTCACCGGGGTCGGGGTCGGACACGAATTTCGCGACGACGTCCTCAACATGCTCACCGAGAAAGGTAAGGGTGCCTATGTCTTTCTGGGTAGCGAGCGAGTCGTCGATCGCCTGTTCGGTACAGGCTTCGCCGCGCTGGTACAGACCATCGCCTTGGACGTTCGCTTTGCCCTCGACCTACCACCCTCGCTTGGCATGACTCGGTTCTACGGTGAAGAATCCTCCACCAACGCTGATGATATCCAGGCGGTGAATTTCCAGGCCGGCAACTCCCAGGTCTTCCTGCAGGACCTCGCGGTCAAGGACGAACAGCTCCAACGCGGAGAAACGATCTCCCTCGACCTATCCTGGGATGATCCCCGGACGGGCCAACGTCGCGTTCAGGCCTACCAGACCACGATCGGTCGCGCGCTGGATGCCAATCCCTACAACAGCCGGAAGGCGCGTGCCTTGATTGCCTGGACGGACGTCCTCTACGCTCGCGCGATGGGCGGCAATGCATGCGGTAACGCGTTCGACACCTACCGCGACACTCTCTCTGGCCTCGAAGATGACGGCGAGATGGCGTACGTCTCTGCGCTCATTCGCAAATGGTGCGACTTCGCCACCGCGCCGACCAACGGGACCACGCCGGTCGTCACCAAGATTCGGCTGGATAGCGATCGCGCGTTTTCGGAAATTGCTCTCACCTGCAACGACCATCGTGTGGTCAAAGCGTTGAGCGGTGCGGATACCGTGGTCCAATTCGAGACACCGCCTGGTCACTGCGACCTTACCCTGTATGGCACGATTCCCATGATCACCCGCGTCGACATACCGCAGACCGGCGGAGACCTTCGCTGCGTGGTGCGCGATGGTCGGGTGCAGTGCTTCTAAATGATCCGGTAAGGCCTAGGACAGACAGGATCGCTCACGCCCGCGTCGGTTGACCCGGTTGCCGATTCGGACGCCCATTTGGGCGTCCCTGGGGTCGGCGTTGACAACGAGAAGAACTCCGTGAGCCGATTAGGGCCCCGATTTCGCATTGCTAGAGTGAAGGGAGTGTGGAAATGCTAAACAACCTTGCTCAACCACAGAAGGCGATGGGAATGGCTACCTACTTAATTTCTCGGCGAATGTTCGCCATCACGCTGATGACCACCTTGGCGCTGACGGCCGTGGCACGCCCGATGTTCGCCGCCGATGACGAGGCGGCGGACCTTGTGCCGGGGGAACCCCGCGTCGTGGGGGCGTTGCTTCGAGGGGTGACACCAGGCCCCACCGGCTCGATTCTGGATTCGGCGCGCATCAGCCGGCAGGTCGCTTCGAGGGCTGAGCAGGACCGCGGGGCGACCGCAAAACCAGACTCCATCTGGAATGGCACCCGAAACGGCGCCATTATCGGTGCCATCGGCGGTTTTGTTTCCCTGGGGGTGGTGGGAGGGTCAGCACACTCTAGGAATGAGGGTGGGGGGGGGTGTCTCCCCTGTGTAGGCTACTTTGGAGCCATCGGCGCTGGTATTGGCGTTGGTATTGGCGCTCTTATCGGTGCGGTGGTGGATAAAGCCAAGTAATTGAGCCGGTCGTCGTGCCCCGGCGGGGGAGTCGGGGCACGACCGCGCCGCGCCCGCGACTCGGCGAGGACGTTCTCGGGTACGCGCACGCGGTCAAGATCGACGCGCTGGCCGGGCTCGGAAAGCTGCTCGCGGAGCAGCCGAAGGCGAAGGGGTCTGATAGCGGTGGTCGCCGTTCGAGGTTAGATGGTACCAGGGCGGTGCCATCTAACATGCCACCGACGCTTGCCGAGATGGGGATCGACAAGAGGACGTCGTCGCTTTTAGACCTTGACGCCCGACGCCCGCGCGGCGTCCAACCAGCCGTCGAGTCGCGCATCGAGCTCTGGCCAGGCCGGCACGCTCGACCCCAGCAATTCCGCAATCGGCCCATGCCGACGTAGCGTGTCATTCGCGGACCCCGCCCGCATCAGGCACTCGGCCAACTGCGTCACAGCGGCCACGTAGGCGGGCCGCGCCGCCGTCGCGCGGGCCACGGATGCGAACACCAGTGCGCTCACCGGTAGACGCCTCTCGTGTGCCGCCCGCATGTCGGTGGGTTCCGATGGCGTCTCGGCCGAGGCATCCTCGACCTGGATCGTTGCCTCGCGAACGTCCCGTAGCCGTCGCCTCGGATCGCCTACGATGCAACGGCCCAACAATCGCGGACGCTTGGACACATCGCCTTGGCGTGAGCGCACCGCCCGTTGAACGGACCATTTGTCCGGCTTTGGTACGAACGGTACAGAGGCCCGGTTTTACAGGCCGAATCGCGCTTTATCAGGACCGTTTGTCAAGAATCAGATTTCCGGCGGCAAAGAACCTGATCCGGCAGAGGCTGCTCAGAAGCATACGACGTGGGCTGCACGACGACGGCGTCTACATCTGTCTCGACATCAACTGCTCAGAAAACTTGGAAGATAACGCCGGACCGCTGGGCGCGATGTTCCACGGATTCAGCATTGGGTATTGC
>CAUZAY010000097.1:0-13206 GCA_963577695.1 Vicinamibacteria bacterium
CTTCGTGGGCCTCCAGGTCCCAGTGGGCTTCGTTGTTGGCCTGCCACACGCCATCGAAATTCGGCTTGCCGTCGGGGGTCCGGGCCGGGCGCGCCGTCGAATCCTGCACCTGACCCTGCCCGGCGGTACCCGTCACCGCCACCGCGATGACGGCCCCCACCGTGGCGGCGACGAGGGCCGTGATAGCTGTCGAGCCTGCAAACCGGTTTCCCATCTGTGCTCCTTGCTCGCTCCGCGACAAATCGTCGGTCGCCCCTACAGGCCCTGTACGCAGGTGGCCGTATCCATCGAGAACGGATTCGGACCGGTGCCGTTGGCGAACGCTTCCTCATCCACGCGCCGGCCGACAAGCAACGCCGGGAGACCGTAGTTCCCTTCGTGGCACCGGGGTTCGTAATAGATCCGGTTCTCCTCGTCGCTCTGGCGCTTCAATTCCTGCCGGATGGTCCACGGCGCCGTCCATACGGTCGAGTCTTCGACCGTCGCCTCGTAGCTCAGGGTGTCGTCGTCGACGCGCATATACCGCTCGACAAGTCGCAGGTTCTCCCCGGCTCCCCGGAAGGGCCACCTGGGCGAGAAATTCGTGGTCTCGACCACCAGGGTGTCGCCTTCCCATCGGCCCCGAGAGTCGCCGTGCCGCAAGCGGACCTGGCTCGGGGGATGGCTGCCACTCATATTGATGACCCGCTGGAACCCCTGGCCCTGTCCGGTGTCATAGCCCATCGCGATCGAGTCAGCCCCCTGCACGATCCGTCGGAAGCCGTTGAAGTCGGGCGTGCGACCGGACATGCACCGGTCGCCAGAACTCTGGTCCTCCGGGCCGTCGTGCCGATTCATGCGTCCCGTGTTGTAGAACGGCGTCACATCGAATCTGCGTGGCGACGGTGGCCCATACTCCCCGCCGCGGCACCCCACCGCGCCCGACTGACAGGTCTCGGTGTTCCGCAGGAGCATCAGCGTCCACTCTCGGCGGAGCGCGTTCTGACCCTCGGTTTCCGTTGTGAGCGCAGGAATTCTCCCATCCGGCGGATCGACGACAAGCGATGTGCGCGGGCCCGCCGGCTTGGCTGACGTGTACACGGCGTTATAGGCCCCAGCGACGTCAACCCGCCCATCGCCTCCCCGCACGTTCCGTCCCTGACTGCCCATACGGGCCTGATCCCGGGCGGCGCGCTCTTCAGCCGTCGCAAGCTCACGATCGCCGAACTCGCGTGAGCGTTCAAAGGGCGTGGAGTAGACATCGAGCCAGATTCCTTCAAGGTTCGGGTGTCCCCACACGGTGGTGTCGGGGGCCTGTCCACCGACCGGCACAGCGTTGACCAGCAGCGCCATGACCGTGGCGCATACCGTGGCGACACCGAGCGACTCAAGCAATCGACGCGTCATCCTACCCCTCCTGGAAGCGGCATTCGCAGTGGGAACGCTGGCCGGCGAACGGCGGATTTTTCTCCACCCAACGCAGCCCTCCCCACCAGCTGATTCTTCAAGTAAATTGGACTATACGCGTGGGGTCACGCCCTGTCAAAGCGCATCAGCGGAAGATCTCGACACGCCTCGCCCCTGTCGACCGGTCGTCCGCCGATGGTGCTCTAGCAGCCCGTGCGGCTACGGGCTGGCGTCGTCGGAGTTGCGACCACCGTCATTGATGGGAGCCAGACGCTCGCACGTGTCGGCCCAACCCTGGCGACAGGCTCGAGCCAGGAGCGCCTCGGGCGAGCGGTCGACTATCGGGCCTTTCGTGCCCCGCAGAATGATCGGATAGTCCGTCAGCGCGGGGGGCGCCTGGGCGAACGCAAACGGCTCTCGCTCGGCGCCCAGCCGGGTCAGATTCAGACATGCGGAGTCAAAGCCCAGATCGCACCCACGCCTGAACGCGTCGTTGCCGACGATTCGGTCACGTGCGACACGACCGACCTCATTGCAGGCCCACCCGGAACCGCTGTCGCAGTACCTCCGCTGCAGGCCCGCGAGATACTCGCAGGCCGAGGACCGGCCGTTACCGCAGGCGCTCTGCCAGAATGGGACCCCCTGGCCGGGATGGTGGTCGCCGACCGCCTGGAGTGCGCTCATGAGGGCGAAGACGCCGGCCCAGACCGCCGTCGAGGCGAAATGACGGCCTCGTCCAGCCAGGCCCAGACCAGAGCCCGCCGGGTCGATCGTACGAAGAGACGTCAACCGGGCCAGGCGGTCCAGCCACTGAATCGAGAGGTTCAACAGCGGGACCTGCAACAGCTTGTCGTAGAACGGTGGCACGCCGGCCCGGCTGAGTACGGCGTACAGTGCCACCGTACTCAGGCCGTAGCCCACGCCGAACAGCACGCGTCCCATCTGGGTCCGCGGCGCGGTGGACGGATCGGTGAACAACAGGTGCATACCGAGAAACACGGCGATCGGGACATACGAGTCATAAAAGAAATAGACACCCGTGGCGCTGAAATACAGCAGACCGAAGACATAGGTGACGACCACCGCGGACATCGTCATCGACGCCACCCCGAAGAGATACTGTCCGGGGAGCGCGACGAGAAACAGCGCCAGATAGACCTGCGGGGGAAAAAATTGGGCGGTGGCGATGTCTTGACCCCAGGTGAGATCGCTCGTGCCGGTGAGAATCAAAGCCAGCGCGAAGACCGCGAGCGGAAACGACGATGGGTTGAAAATGTGAACGCGTTGTCCGTCTTTGTCCCAACGGATCAGCTCCTTGGCGGCGAAGCCGAGCCCGACCAACAGAAACTGCAGATAGAACCAGTCGTCCGCAAACCACAAGAAGAGGTTGATGCTGAAGATGACGGGGAACGGCCCGAAGCCCAGGCTGTATGTCTCGCGCCGCGACCAGCTGAGCAGCATGTCGAACGCGTACGCGAAGACCAGCTGGGCGGCGATGAGAAAAGCGGCATCGTAGACCGGACGCCAATACCACCCCCAGTACGCGAGGAAGGCAAGCTGCGCGAGCGCCTGCACGAGGTGCTGCGGCCGAACCGCCACCTCGAGGGTCAAGGGCCGCCCGATGCGACCGGCCACCCCGAACACCACACCGCTCCAGACGAGGAGCAGACCGCTGGCACCGAAGAACGACCACTGAAACGTCGGGTTCGGTCGAACGCTGTCAAGCAGACCGAACGCGCCGAGACCCACCGAGAGGATCGCGACCAGACTGGCAGCCCGCACCGGCGACACGGGCATCGCCGGTGCACGCACCGTCAACACGGTGTGATCCGTGGCGAGTCTCGGGTCACGACCCATCATCACTCGACCGGCATCGCGGCTGCTTCCCTGGAGTCACTCAACCCGCCGTCCCAGTCGCTCCAGCGCCGCGTCGCACCGCGGTCGGAACCGGCCTTACCTCGCGGCCGTGTTGCGAACCGTGACGACCGTGTACCAGTACGCCCACGCGAGCAGCAGCGCCTGCATCGGAAGGCGCAGCCAGAGAAACAGGACCGGGGTCTCAGGATAGAGGTGGTTGTTCGCCAGCATGTGGACGTGGACGGGTAGGAAGGCGACGAGCATGGCCACGATGCCCCAGGCGGCGAGCCACTGCCCACGCGGCCACAGCACGAGACCGCCCAGAACCACTTCGGCAACACCGCTCCAGACGACGGCCGCGTCGTGGGCCGGCAGATAGGGCGGCATGATGTTGAGGTAGAAGCCCGGATCCCGGAAGTGGTTGACACCGAAAAAGATGTAGAAGGCCGCCATCACAACCTTGAGCACCAGCTTGACCATCGGACGCTTCCCTCCAAAACCAGGCCAGTCGCTACGGCGCTGCCGGCTCCAAGACCTGGGTGGCACGATGGATTTCACGCGCGACCTGACCGATCGTGTCGGCCAGCCTGGCAATCTGCCGCTGGGCCTCCTCCCAGGCTCGTTCCTCGATCGCCTCGCGGACGCCGGGAAGCGTCTTCACCCCATATCCCGTGTAGAACCCGGGCGCATAGATCTGGTGAACGAACCAGGGACGTCCGGGCAGACCGTCGGGATGCGTCATCGCCCGCTCGGTGCGAAACAGAATCTTGTCGACCTCCCGGGCCTGGTCGGTGGACAGCCGGTCGTCTCCCCCCACGAGGGCCCGACGGGCGGCGTCGTGCGTCTCGGCACTGGCGGCCAGACGGACGAGCGCGTTCCGCACTGGCGCGAAGTTGAGATGCGGCACCGGGTCTTCAGCCTCGGGCGGCGCATAGGTCTTGGTCGGGTCCGCCGCCAGCTCGAACCGGCCGTCGCGCAGGAGTCGGTTCTGCCGCTCGGTGTCATCTCGCATGTCGTCGGTGAGGGCGATCACTTCGTCGACGTAGCGCGTGACCGTGGTCTCGAAGGCGGTGAAGTCCCACGGGAGCAGTTCGGCATCGGCCAGCCGGAGTACCGCCCGGCCCGCCGTCTGGGCCAGCGCGATCCCATACTCGAAGGTCGGATCGATGAAGCGCGTGTAGTGATCGAAAGAATCGAAGATCGAATGATACGACCCACCGCCACTCTCCCCTCCGAACCCCAGATTGAGTGACGCGATCCCCAGGTGCTGCAGGAACGGGGTGTAGTCGGATCCGGAGCCAAGCGCGTTGATGCGGTGGTCTCCAGTGCCCGCGAGATCGTCCGTATCACCGTTCGCCAGACGCCGGGCGTGCCGTCGGTCGAACACACTCACACCGGTCTCGGGATCCGTGACATCACGCGCCACCTCGTTGATAAACCGCTGAAGCGTGTGCGAACCGGACATATTCAGGAACCCACGACCGTTTCCGTCGGTGTTGATATACGCGACGGCCCGCTCGCGGAGCTCCTCGGCGTGATGCTCGCCCCACTCGGTGGAACCGATCAGCCCCGGCTCTTCGGCATCCCAGGCCGCGAAGACGATGGTGCGTCTGGGCCGCCAGCCGGTCCGGGCGAGGGCGCCGATCGCCTTGGCCTCGGCCATGAGCACGACCATACCGCTGATCGGATCGGCGGCACCGTTGACCCAGGCGTCGTGGTGGTTCCCGCGCAGCACCCACTGGTCTGACCGTTCACGACCTTCGAGCCGCGCGATGACGTTGTAGGCCGGCTCGAGGTCCCAGTTGAAGGCGACCTCGAGATGCACCTGGGCCGGGCCCGGACCGAGGTGATACGTCAGCGGGAGGCCGCCGCGCCAGGCCCCGGGCGCTACCGGACCGCCGAGCGCCGCCAGCAACGGCTCGGCGTCCGCGTAGGAAATGGGCAGTACGGGAATCTTCGTCAGCGTCGGTGCGTCGTCGAGGTCGAGCCGTTCCGCCCCCTCTGTGGCCCCTACGTTTGGCGTCAAGGGGTCGCCGGGAAACAGCGGCATGTCGGCCACCGAGCCACGCTGCGCGCCGGCCGCCATTCGATACGGTCCGTCCGGGTACACGTCGCCGCGCGCGTAGCCGTCATCGCGTGGGTCGGAGTAGATGAGACACCCTATCGCGCCGCGTTCGGCCGCCACTTTTGGCTTGATGCCGCGCCAGGAACCGCCGTAGCGAGCGATGACTATCTTGCCCGCGACGTCAATACCGCGCCGCTCGAGCTCTTCGTAGTCGGCCGGCACGCCGTAATTGACGTACACGAGTTCACCCGTGACATCCCCATCGATCGAGTAGGCGTTGTAGCTTGGGAGCTGCTCGTCCTTCTGGTCCGACGTGCGGTCTTCGCTCAGTACCGGCTCTTCAAGGGCGGCAATGAAGCGGGTCGGCGCCACCATTTCGAGTCGCCGAACCCGTGGGGTTGGGAAGAGAACCTCATAAGTCTCCATCTCCGTCTCGTACCCCCACTCGCGAAACCGCTCGGCGATAAATTCAGCCACCTCCCGCCCGAAAGGAGACCCCACGTGGTGCGGACGTGAACTGAGGTACTCCATCCAGGTGCGCAGATCGTCCGGGTCCAACCCGGCATCGAACCGGGCCTCGAGATCCCGTTGAACCTGGGTCTGGGCCCCTGGAAAGCCGGTGATCGGACCTTCGGCCGCTCGGGGGTGACCGATGGGAATGGTGACGACCAGGACACCGACCAGGATGAGCGTTGCTACACGCATGGGGGGCCTCATGACGCCCACTTTAGTGTCCTGTCGCCATAATTCGCAACCACGCCCGCCCCCGCGACCGTCGGTGGCTTCGGTGCGATCCACGGCGACCGGGTGGCGATCGATCTCACCCGCCCGAACGAGACGGAGCCGGTGGCTCCGCCCGCGTCGCTCTAGCAGCCCGTGGTGAAAGTGCCGCGTGGCACCTAGACGGGCGCTGGACCCGCCGAGCAAGGCGAGAAGAGGGAAAATACTGGCAGTATTTGACCGATGAACAACGCAGATCGGCGGGATTCAGCGCTCGTCGAATGCAGCGGCACTGTCACCACGGGCTGCTAGAGGCGTCCCACCAGACCACCAACGACACCGCGGCCACCGCTGGGTGAGCTATACATTGAGCCGCGTCGAAGAGTCGTTTCTCGATCTGGAGCCAGGCCCGTTCCCGGCCAGTCACGATCAGTTGCCCGAGCTCAAGGTCGTCCACGTGCCGGAGTTCAGAGACTGGCATCTGTCCGAGACCTGGATCTATGCGAGCGGGAAGCCCTACTCTGAACCGATCGGACTGGAGACCTTGGAGCGGCCCGGTGGCGGCACCGTCGACCGAGTCGTCGTCGGGGCCAAGAACGGTGCGCGGCTACCGGCGTACCACCGACTGGATGTCGTGCTGAACCGTCAGTTTTCGGTGAACCGCGGGCGAGCGCTTGGCGTGTTTGGACTGTCGCTCTTCAATCTCTACGATGGACAGAATATCTGGTACAAGAATTCAACGTGGCTGAGGGAGAGATCCTCGAGAACAACATCCAACTGATGGGGCGAACGCTCAACGCCTCATTTAGTATCAAGTCCTAGCTAGGGTCCTCGTTCTAGCGGCTCGCGGCCGCTTTCTCCTCGGCGCGATGACCAGCCAGGATCCCGTCCATACTGTGGTTCCCTTCGTGGCAGGCGTACTCGAACATCGGGACGTCAGTGCGTTGCAACGGAATGGACGCGGTCCAGGGGCTCATCCAGGTCTCCGGGTCCGTCACCGTGTACTCGTACTCGAGGGTATCGTCGTCAACCCGGGTAAAACGTTCGACCAACGTGAGGCTCTCGGTGGAATTCCTCCACCGTCTCTCGCTCTTGAAGTTGGCCGTCTGGACGACCAGGGTGTCACCGTCCCAGTGCCCCCGCGCCTCGCCCGACCACTGCTGAACGTCGTCTCCGAGGACCGGGCGTCCGTCAAGTGGCACCACCCGTACCGTGTGCACCATCTCGGTCACCAGCGCGACGTGGTCTGGCGTCTGCAAGATCTGGAGGTTCTGGTTGTAGCCGCCGGGGCTCAGCGGCGGGCCGGCGTTGAACCCGAGGAGACACCGGTCCGACGTGGTCCGGTCCACCCAGGAGTCAGCCGGGTGCGCGTCCCGATAGGCCCGGCTGGCGTCAGCCCGGGCCTGACCGGCCGGAGTCAGCGGGGGAACCCGCCCGTTCGGCGGATCGATGATCTGTGATGTGCGCCGGGTCTCGACCGCGCGTGTGCCCTGATCCAACCAGAAGTTGTTGTAGAAGCCAGGGGTGCCGTCTTCACGCCGGTCCACCTGGACGGCGGCCGTGGTTCGCTCGGCCGAGCGCTCCGAGAGCCGCAGGTTACGATCGACGACCTCCTGCTCGAGATTGGCCGCCTCTTCCTCGGTCAAGAACGCCTTGTCGCCGAGGTCCTCGGGCCGTTCCAACGGGGTGATGGTGCGGAAATCCCAAATCCCCCGCAGGTCGGGCTGCCCCCATTCGGTCGTCACCGCGGTGGGCTGGGCCGACGCCGGGGCCACCCCGGTCGAGACAAGTGCGACCAGCATGGCACTGGCACTCACGAACGCGATAGCTCGGTGGCGCATGGAACCCCCTGAAATTGACTGGCGCGATGGACTGTCCAATTCCTGCATCCTACCCCAAGAACACCGACCACAATAGCCTTGCCAGCTCAG
The DNA here is from genome assembly GCA_963577695.1 of Vicinamibacteria bacterium. Lineage (GTDB taxonomy): Bacteria > Acidobacteriota > Vicinamibacteria > Vicinamibacterales > UBA8438 > UBA8438. Next base: position 7,960 of record CAUZAY010000097.1, read on the forward strand.
AAGAGACGTCTCACTCTGGCAGCGCGAATGTCACGAGCGAGTTGCCGGCGGCGATCGCGACGAACTGGCGGCCTTCGCTGAGACAGGTGATCGGATTCGCGTACACCGCGCCACCGGTCTGGAATCGCCACAGGACGTCGCCCGTCCGTGCGTCTGCCGCGAAGAAGTCGCCCTCCATCGTCCCCGAAAAGACCAACCCGCCGGCGGTGGACATGAGCCCGGCCCAGGGTGGGGCGTGCACGGCACCCCCCACTCGGATGTGAAGCATGTCACTCGACCCGACCCGGCTCTTCGTGTCGCTCATCGCAGATGGTGTGGGCTTCGTCCTGTTCGTGTACGGGAAGAAGCAGCAACGGTGGCCCCAGTTGGCAGCGGGGCTATTGTTCATGGTGTATCCGTATTTCACTCCCAGCCTCGTCTCACTGGTCCTGATCGGCCCGCTCCTCGCGTTCATCCTCTGGTACGCGATTCGACTCGGGTGGTAGGCGGCCGAAAGCGAGGCCGGAACATCGTGCAGGTGGGAACGGGCTGGGGTGCTAGCGACCCGCGGCTCGCTGCTCGACGACGCGCTCGGCTCCCATGACGCCCTGGACGGCGTGGTTGCCCTCGTGACAGGCGTACTCGTAGATGACGTAGTCCGGTCGGCGGTCGAACGGCACCTCGACCGTCCAGGGTGCCGTGTAGACGTCCGGATCCTCGATGGTGGCCTGCCAGGTAATGGTGTCCTCGTCGGTCCGCCTGAACCGCTCGACCACCCTGAGATCGCCGCTCTGCGGCACGGCGTGCAGACGACCGGCGGAGGCGTTGGATGAAATCCACCCCTTCGGGTCGAAGTTGGTGGTCTCGACCACCAGCGTGTCACCGTCCCAGTGACCACGCGAGTCGCCCATCCAGCCCCGGATCTGTCCGGGCACGTGCGGGCCGGCATCGAGCGGGATGATACGCACGTGCATCATCTCGGCCCGGATCACCACGAACCCGGGGATCTGGAGAATCTGGTAGCCGTTGTTGTAGGCCTGCGGAAACATCGTACCGGGCACTCCGCGGGTGATGCACCGGCTGTAGACGCTCATGTTCTCGACGGTGTCGGTACGATGCTCGACCAGATAGTCTCGGCGCACCTCAGCCTCGGTCCGTAGCGGCACGCGTCCATCCGGGGGGTCGATGACCAGGGAACTGCGCCGACTCCCCACGATCTGAAACCGGGGTCCGAACCAGAACTGGTTGACCGACCCAGGGTTCGCCCCAGCCGGCAGCAGTTCGGTACGCGGCATGCTCGGTGCATTGGCCTGCGCCCGACGCTCGATCGCCGAGCGTTCGGCGGCCACGGCGTCTTCCTCGGTGATGAATTCCGGCTGACCGGGCCTGCGCTCGAACGGCGTGATGGTCGTGTTGTTCCAGAGCCCCTGGAGGTCTGGCTGACCGTCGGCGGTGCGCGGCGCCACCCAGGTATCAGCCCCGGGCGTCGGCGAAGTGCTCGCGGGCGCCGTCTGAACGGACGCGATGGCTCGACCCAGCGGCACCGAGGCCATGGCCGCCATGAGGACAATGACACGTCGTGTGGTCTGTCGTCGGTTCATGCGCATCTCGGGCGGGCACCGAGCCTCTCTACTGGCAGGTGAAGTTCCCTTGGACCCAGTTCACGGGGTCGTCGGCGCCGCCGGCCGGCCCGGTGTAGACCGCCCGCTGGGGGACGGCGCACACGGGTCGTTCGTTGTCGACCACACCATCGGTCAGATGGGTGGCAATGAGGGCATCCGGCTCCACGCCTCGCTCTACCCAGTCGACGAGCGGGCGCAACCGGTCCCATGTATCCGGGCCGTTCCCGCCTCGGCAGTGCCCCATGCCCGGCACCATGAACAGGCGGGCCCGCTCGCGGCTGGCCGACATGTCACCACCAAAGGTGGTCTCCACCACGTCGTGGTAATAGGCCAGCGTCGGCTGCGGCACCACCAGCGCATCGGCCCACCCGTGGTACAGCAAGAGTTTGCCGTCGTTCTCGACCAAGAATCGCGACAGGTCAGGGTCGGTCGCGTCGGTGATTCGACTCATGACGTCACCTTTCCCCGCGCTCACGTCGTTGATATCGAAGTTCCACCAGGCCCATTCGGGTGGGAGACCGGCCGCATCCACGGCACCCGACGTATCGAGCAGATTGGCCGGCGCCACACCTGGATCCTCGTCGTAGAACAGGTAATTCAAGTGGTCCCCACCCAGTCCGACCGCACCGGGAGCAAACCGGTTGCCCGGATGCGGGATGAAGAGTCCGGGCCACTGCGACTCAGACCCGATCGGCTTGCCGGCGTAAATCTGACGTCCCGCCGAGTCGCGGGGACCAGCATGGAAATCTCGCACCGTCTGAATCTGCGCGGTCGTGAAGCACCCATCCGCGTCCTTGTCACCGGTGCACCGCATTGCCGCCAGGTCACGTCCCGGGTCGAAGTCGCAGCGCGCGGGGTCGTCGATCACGCCGTCCTTGATGCCATCGGTCCGGTCACAGGCGGCAAGCACGGCATCGGCCAGCATCTCCATCTTGCGCAGACTGTCGAGGCGCCCGTCCCCATCGGTATCGAACGCCAGGGCGGCCGCGAAATCATCGCGAAACATCCGCTGGAGCAGCCAGACCCGCACCGCGTTCATCGCCTGGTAATGGTTTGCCGGCGCACCCGCGACAATCCCATCAAAATCGTCCGGATAGCGCTGGGCCTCCATCAGTCCCTGTCGCCCGCCGGTGGAACACCCTTCGAAATAGGCGTAGTCAGGCGGCCGTTCGTAATACCGGCGCGCCAGCGTCTTCCCCGCGACCGTCGTCAAATGCACCGCCCGGTAGCCGAAGTCGATCTCGGCCTGCCGGTTCTGGTAAGCGAACGACGAACCCGGTTCGGCCCCGCTGTCGTGACCCGTATTGCTGTTCGCGACCGCGTAGCCCTCGCCGACGCGATGGTCGGCGAAATCGAGGTCCCCATCCTTGCCGCCATCGCCCCACTTGATGAACCGCCCGTTCCACTGGCCGGGAAGCGGCAACTGCACGTGAAACTGGATCGCCGGCGGCAAGATGCCCTTGACGTAGCAGTAGGTGGTGCCATCCCGGGTGCTGGCGATCCCCGCGTAGGTGATGGTGAGATTCCGGGTCTGCAACAGCGCCTCGCAACTCGCGCGCGCGGACGCCGTCGGCGGCGCGGTCTGGGCGGCCGGCAACCCAGCCTGGCTCCAGACCATGAGTCCGAACAGCAGAAAGGCGATAATCAACTGACGCATGCGTTCGATCTCCTGCCCACACACCCGAGGGGCACCACTACGGGACGCGTCGATCATACCCCTCGGGCACCGGCGTCACGCGCGGCCCCTGGGAATCCAGATACCATGTCTCGCGTCTTTCGGTAATTGACACCCTCCGCGCCCACACTCACGGGTACTCGTGCAGCTGTTGGGGTCCCTGGTACCCACGCTCACTTCAAAGGAACAATTGTCCATGACCTATTACGGAGCCACTCAGTTGGCGGCCAGCTTTCGCACCGTCCGCCAGAACACGATCCAAATCGCCGAGGAGATTCCAGAGAATCAGTACGGGTTCATCCCGGCCGAGGGCGCGCGGAGCATCGGCGACACGCTGGTGCACATTGCCTTCGCGCCGCAGTTCCAACTGTCACTGCATGCCGGCGAACCGCGCTCGACCTTCGATGGCTTCGATTTCATGGCGATCTTGAAGACGATGGCTGACCAGGAAGCCGCAGAGCGGACACCCTCACAGATCGTGGAGTTGATGAAGACCGAGGGCGAGGTGTGCGCCAGCTTTCTCGAAGGCGTGTCAGACGAATTTCTCGCCGAGCCGTTCACGATGCCGGCCGGGACCAACCCGGCGACGAAGAGCCGCTTCGAAATGCTGCTATCGGTCAAGGAGCACGAGATGCATCACCGTGGCCAATTGATGCTGGCCGAGCGTCTCATCGGACTCGTTCCGCATCTGACCCGGGCGCGCCTGGAATACGCCGCCCAGGCACAGTCCTAGGTTTCCTGCCGAGGTGCCCGTCTGAACGGCGTTGCTTCCTCGGTCACAGCCCGCCTGGCTGCTCCCTCGTCGCGCCTGGCCAGCCGAACACCTCGACAGGAAACCGCCCCTAATCGTTTTTCCGCACCCTGCTTAGGTTTTCCGACAAGGACGCTTCTTGCGCGGCGACACGGCAGCCTACAGCTTCGCGAGGGCCAGGGCCGCGAGGTCCTGCGCCAGCTCCTTGATGTCGGCGACCTCCGCCGGCAGGCCTAACGGAAACAGTACCGACAGCGTGATGGCCTTGGTCCCCTTGCGTGCGATGAGAATCGCCATGCGACTGGAGCTGCTCTGAAAGAACGCTTCGTCGCCAAGCCCTCGATAATGGCGTTGTTGCCCTTCAACATGCCGACCGCCTCGGTCGGCGTGATATCGATGGTCACACCGCCCGCAGGGCTCGTCGAGGTGTAGGAGTAGCCATTGGCACCCCGCGTCTTCACGGTCACTGACGTGCCAAGCGCGTCCTCATACCTGTTGCTGGGTCACGAACTGGGCCGAATCCTGCCCTCCGCCTTCGGCTGAGGGCCCAAGGGCGGAGAGGCCGATCACGACGACACCGATGGCGATGATGGTGGGCCACGCAGGTCGAGACTGGATGGTCATAGATGCTCCTTCGCGCCGTCGAGCACGCGCAGCCTACTTCTCGTTGACGATCTGATCGTAAAACGCCACGAAGTCATTCGGGTGCTCACCGGCACGACACGCGATCGCGGCGCGGGGGTGAAGATTCATCTGCCCCGTGATGTTGTAGGGCACCAGCGGCCCCCACTCGACGGTCTTGCGAATCTCCGGCATCTGTTCCTCCAACAGCCTGATCACCGGCCGTAGTTTGAATTTCGGATTGCACAGGAATCCCAGCAATAGTTCCATCGGACAGTTGCCCGCCCCACGTCCCAGTCCCGCCATGGTGGCGTCCGCGCGATTCGATCCCAGAATGATCGCTTCGAGCGTGTTCGCGAACGCCAACTGCATGTTGTTGTGTGCGTGGATCCCGACCTGCTTGCCGGTCCCGGCCATGGCGTCCGCGTACTTCCGATACAACCGGTCGATCTGCTCGCGATAGAGATGCCCGAAGCTATCGACGATGACCATCGTCGAAGCCGGCGTCGGCGCAATCGCCTCGAGCACCGTGTCGACCTCTGACTCGGTGATGTTCGACACGGCCATCAGGTTAGCCATGGTCTCGTAACCCTGTTCGC
>CAUZAY010000098.1:0-13203 GCA_963577695.1 Vicinamibacteria bacterium
CGTAGTCGTACTCCGTTAGGTCAGGCGGCGTCGCGGGGCCCCTGCGGGAGTGTCCCGGTGTCGAGTGGTCCCCGTCTCGGGCTTGCAGGCCGTCCGAGTCCTGATCCCCTTCGTCACTGAACCGGTCGGGCGCAGCGTAGACCTCGGCGTCGCGGTCGTCCTCGTCCTCGTCGTACTCATCAGCATCGTCCGGGTCGTCGCCCAGCCGATCGGCGAGATCGCTCAGGCGGATCGGCTCGTACGCGGCGGCGGTCAGTGAATCCGGTGGCTCGGCCGCCAAGCGTTCACCCTTCGGCTGAGCCCGGCCTCGTTCGACGACCTGATATTCGTCGTCCATTCCATCGTAGGACCCAGAGTCGTCATTCGGGTCCGCGCCGCGAGGCGGTATCGATATTCCCTCCAGGGGTTGTGGTGCCGCCCCGTGTCCGGCCGACGGTCCCTCGACGTCATTGAACAGCGATACCGGCGGAGCGTCGACGTCGCGATCCCCGTCGGGGTCTGGGTCGAGCGCGGCGGACAGATCCAGGTCCCAGGACTCGGCGGCCGATGGCTGGTCATCGGGCTGGCCGCCGTCGACGCTCGAGGGAGCGACCACCGCCTCATCAAGCGCCTGAGCCGTCGCCTCACCCGCCGCCCGCTCGGCCGCTGCATCCTGCACCTGTCCCAGGGTCTGGTCCAGCGTGTAGTCAAGTCCGTCGTCCGTGTCGATTTCGTCCATACCGTCAACCCGCGGAGTGTCTCGCTCCGGCTCGGGGGGGCGTTCGAACCCCGGCGGTGGACCAACGGGGCGCGGCTGATACTCCTCGGTCTGACGCAGTTCCTCCGCCTCTCCACGATCCAGGCTGCGTTCGCTCCAGTCGAGCTCAGACTGCCGTGTTTCGTCGGGTCTGTCCCTGTCCGCCATGCCTGCTGCTCCCTCGGTCTGTGCGACCGCGCCGGCGACCACCGAGCGGCCGTCGTGGCCCCGGTCGTCGTCGTGTGCGTCGCCGTCAGTGACCTCGTCGCCGGCGACCGAACGCTTCGCCGGATTCTCCGCATCAGCCCGGTCGACGGTCTCCGGCCCGTCTGAACGGGTCATCGCCTCCCGTACCGCGTCGGCGCCGGTCCAGCCCACGGCGTCGGCCAACTGGTCGGCGAAGAGCCGGGCCGACCCCGGGCGCTCTGTCGGCTCGATGGCCAGTGCCGCCGCAAACAGCGGTGCGAGCCGCGTCGCACTGCGCGTCCCCAACACCCCGATCATCCGCTCCGTCAACTGCTCGGCGGTGCCCGCGGCGCGGCGTCCCGTGAGCAGTTCGTAGACGATGGCCGCCAGCGCGAACCGATCTGCGGCCGGTCCCCACTCGCCGCTCGACAGCTGCTCCGGCGCGGTGTAGGGCCGCCGAAGCGGTCCACGCAACCCAACTCGCTCCAGCGCCGGGACCACGCCGAATCCGGTGACCCGGGCCAACTCCGGCGTGACAAAGACGTCGCGCAGATGGAGGGCGCCATGGGTGAGACCCCACGCGTGCGCGGTGTCGAGCCCATCAGCGAGCTGCACGATGAGCGGTAACGCGTTCTCGACTGGGGCGGGAGCGTAATGCCGAATCGCCACGTCCAGCGATTCGGCGGCGACGTATTCCGCCGCCAGATACGGAATGTCGTCAGACAGCCCGCCACTCAGCGGAGTGACGAGCGCCGGGTGCGAACCGCTCACTCGGGCAACAGCCTGCAGCGCCTCGGCCACCGTGCGGGATCGTTCAGGGGTGAGATCGAGATGGAACGCCTTGAGCGCTACCAGTCGGTCGCCGTCAGGCTCGTAGGTTCGGAAGACTGGCCCGAGCACACCGACCCCGATCTGGTGCATGACCCGATAGGGACCGAAAGTGCCCGGAGGGGCTATCGGGTTTGCGTCGTCATGTGTCAGGGGGCCTGTACCTCCACCTAGGTTCGCAGAATAGCACGGAAGTGCACTATTTTTCAGCACTATAGCGGCGATCCGGAAGCGCGACACAGTTGATATCGGTGGCCGTCCTGGTCGGCCCCGAAGACGACCGGCTGTCTTGACACCCCCACGTCGCCTCTGCAACAGTGCTGCCCCGTGCCTGCGGATCGTGCCACCTCGTCTCTTCCTGACTCAGTTGCGGTCGATATCGGACGCTTTCCCGGTATCAAGCGCCTGGCGGCTGACTACTCGACGAACTTTAGCGCCGTGGCGCCGTTCTTCGCCGGCGACCCTGACGATGACGACGCCTGGAGAGCGGCCATCAGCGCTCGTCAGGCCTCGCCGCGACCGGACCCCATGGCGGAAATCGTCGCCGCGCAGCAACGCGCCAGGCACGCCCCGCCGGAGGCCACCGCCGCCGCGGAACGCCTGGCGAACCTGGATACGGTCGCGATTGTGACCGGGCAGCAAGCTGGACTGTTTGGGGGACCGCTCTACACACTGCTCAAGGCGATCTCCGCCATCCGGCTGGCCAGAGAGGTCGAGGCACGCCACGGCGTCCCGACGGTCGCCGTCTTCTGGGTCGATGCGGAGGATCACGACCTTGACGAGATCCACGCGTGCAACATCCTCGACGCCGAACAGTCTGTGGCCACCGTGGCGCTCTCGTTGCCACCGACCACCGCGGGTGCGCCGGCCGCCACGGTGCGGCTTGGCGGCGACATCGACGCGTTGCTCGACCAGTTGACGGCCTCCCTGCCGCAGACTGACTTCACCGATGAGGTGGCGGCCGGCCTGCGAGCGGCCTATGCGCAGGGACATGGGCTGGTAGAAGCCTTCTCGATCTGGATCGAGCAGCGTCTCGGACACCTCGGACTGGTCGTGTTCGACGCATCCGACCCGGCCGCGAAACCCCTGGCCGCACCGCTGTTCGAACGGGAGGTCCGCCAGCCCGGTGTGACCGCCACGTTGGCGGGCGCCGCCGGAGAGCGCCTGCGCGCGGCGGGATTCCATGCCCAGGTTGATGCGCAACCGGACTCGGTGGCGCTGTTCCAACTCGGGGAGCGGCGTCTCCCGATTCGTCGAGACGGTGATCAGTTCCGGATCGGCGACGAGACGATCAGCGGCCAGCTGTTACTGAGCCGGCTTCATGACGATCCGACGACCGTTGGTCCGAACGTGCTGCTACGTCCCGTCGTCCAGGATCGCCTGTTCCCGACCGTGTGCTACGTCGCAGGACCGAACGAGCTGGCCTATCTCGCGCAGCTGAAAGAGGTCTACGCGCACTTCGATGTCTCGATGCCGCTCATGGCGTCGCGGATGACCGTCTCACTGGTCGACGCCGCGGTCATCAAGTTCGTCCGGCGTCATGAGCTGGGGGTCGAGACGCTGCATCGCAAAGACGAGTCGCTCCTGAATGAGCTGCTGGGGGCACAGCTGCCGGAGTCCGTGGACCAGGCGCTGCGCGCAGCCGACGCGACGGTGCGTGAACAGATGGAGGCCCTCGCCGTGGCGGTCACCGCCGTCGACCAGACCCTGGCCGGTGCGGCCGAGTCCACGCGGGGACGCATGGAGCGTGACCTCAAGAATCTGCGCAATAAGGTCGTGCAGGCGGCCAAGCGCCGCGATCAAACCCTGCGGCGGCAGTTCGCTCGGGCCCAGACCCAGCTGTTTCCATCCGGCACGCCCCAGGAACGGACCATCGCGGGGCTCTTTTTTCTCAACCGGTACGGACCCGCCCTGATCGACCGCCTCGTCACCGACCCCACGCTCGACACGCGCCACCACTGGGTAGTGTCAATTTAATACTCAGACGGGGCTGCGCCCCGAACCCCACGCGACGGCTACGCGGGGGCCTCTGAGAGCCCCACTCCGCCGCCGCGGGGCGCGCATTATCGCGCGCCTGCGCCCGGAATCCCCGTCCGTGGCGAGGCAGGGAAGCGTTCGCCTACACCGTTGCCTCCTCGATCACGCGCCAAGACGCGCACGTGCGCGTCTCGCGGACGCGGAGTGGGGCTCTCAGGGGTCCCCGCGGAGCGTCTGCGTGGGGTTCGGGGCGCAGCCCCGTCTGAAAAGGGAGACGAGCCGAGGGACCTTGCTGCCGCTGGTGAGGACCGTGCGCGGGCGCGGAGTTTTACCGCCGGGGCCGGGGTCAGCTACGCGCCTGCTTTTCCCTGGGTGCAGGGATTAGGCACCCGATAGCCCGCGCGAAGCGCTGTGAGGGCCAAGGAGAGCAGAGCCCGGCTCGTCGACCGGTTCGCGGACCGAGATGCCCACTCCCGCCGCCGCGGGGTCCACGTGCACGCCTCGTGGCCGCGGAGTGGGGCAATCGGCGTTTCCGCGCAGCCGTCGCGTGGAGCTCGGGGCGCGGCCCCGTCTGAAGAAGTTCCGTCCGCTTCGCTCTGGGTGTACTGCGCCTTTGACCGATAACGTGGGCGTGGCCGCCCCCCGTCGAAACTCCACGCGCCAGCCCCGCCGCCCATCGCCGCGCCGCCGGTCACCTCGCCCGAGGGCTCGGCCGCGCTGGACCCGCGCCGTCGTCGGTCTGACCACGCTATCGCTGGTGCTGGTCGTCGCCGGCGTCTGGATGTATCGGTCGCTCTCGGCGGAGATTGACGCGCGTCTCGCCGTCGAGTGGACGCCGGCGCCGATCCAGCTCTTCGCGACCGAGTTCGACATCTCGCCCGGCATGGCGCTCGACCGCCGCGACTTCGCCGGGTGGCTCGATGAGCTGGCCTACACCGAACGAGACCGAGCGCGGGGCGCGGGTGAGTTCGCGGTGGAGCCGGACGCCGTCACCCTGATCGAGCGACAGGGCCCGCACCACGGTCGAACCGTGCGGGTGGGGTTTACGCGCGACGCCGCCGGACGCGACCAGGTGGGCGCCATCGCGATCCCGCCGGACGGCAAGGCCTCCCGGATCTCGCTGGGCACGCCGCTGCTGTCGGTCCGGTCGGCGGCCGAACGACGCAAGCATCGGATTGTCCCGCTTGCCGCGATTCCGGGTCGGGTGGTGCAAGCCGTCTTGGCGGCCGAGGATCACCGGTTCTTCGACCATCCCGGGATCGACCCGTTCCGCATCGCCGCCGCCGCCGTCACCAATCTGACCGGCGACCTCCCGTATCTCGTCGGTGCCAGCACCCTGACGCAACAGTTGGTCAAGAACACGATGCTGACGCCCGGCCAGACCTTCACCCGGAAGCTCCACGAGCAAGCGCTCTCGCTTCTCTTGGAACGTCGACTGTCCAAGTCGCGCATCTTGGAGCTCTACCTGAACGAGGTCTACCTCGGACAACACGGTTCGTTCGCGATTCATGGGGTCACCCAGGGCGCGCGGGCCCTGTTCGGCAAAGATCTGCACAACCTATCGCTCGGCGAGGCCGCGACCATGGCGGGGATCATCCAGGCGCCGCAGCGCAACACGCCGGCGCGCCACCCGGCCCGGGCGCGGACACGGCGCAACGCCGTGCTGCAGGCGATGGTCGAACTCGACTTCATCACCTCCGACGCGGCGATGTCGGCCGCGCGGGAACCGGTCGAGCCGGTGGCGGCCCTCGCCGACGTCGAGGCGCCGTACTTCGCAGACTTGGTGGGCGGACAGCTCGAGGCGATGCTCAACGGCCCGGCGCCCGGTCTCCGCGTCCAGACGACGCTCGACGTCCGTCTCCAGCGGTTGGCGGAGACGGCCGTCCAGGACGGACTGCGCGATATGGCGGGGCTCAGCGCTTCGGGCGCCGCACCGGCCCCGCAGATCGCCCTCGTCGCGGTGGACCCGCGGAGCGGGGCGATCCGTGCGCTTGTCGGCGGCAACTCCTACCACGGGTCCCAGTTCAATCGAGCCGCGCGGGCGCGCAGACAGCCGGGGTCGGTCATCAAGCCCTTCGTGTACCTGGCCGCGCTGGAGCGCGCGGGCCACGACCCCGACTTCGCGTTCACCCCGTCTTCGCTGATCCACGACGAGCCGACCACGTTCATGCACGACGGACGACCGTGGCGCCCGACGAATTTCGGAGGGACGTACGACGGCGCCGTCACCGCGCGCCTGGCGTTGGCCCGGTCACGCAACGTGGCGGCAGTCAAGGTGGCGGAACGAGCCGGGCTCGCGGCAGTCGCCGAACTCTGGGCCCTCGCGTCGGGCGGCATGACCCCGCCTCCCTATCCGTCGCTGGCGCTTGGGACCTTCGAGGCCACCCCTCTGGAGGTCGCCGCCGCCTACACCGTGCTGGCCAATGGGGGTGAGCGGGTTCCGCTTCACGCCGTGGCAAAGGTGAGCAGGAGCGACGGTATCACTGTCACATTACCACCTGACCCACCACTACGGGTCGCCGGCGCCGACAGTGCCTTTCTGGTCACGCAGATGCTTCGGAGTACCTTTGAGGTCGGCACGGCCACCGCCGCCCGCCAGCGCGGTTTCGATCTCGTCGCGGGCGGCAAGACCGGCACAACCGACGACCTGCGAGACGCCTGGTTCGCCGGATTTACCCCGACGCTGGTGACCGTGGTGTGGGTTGGCCATGACGACAACCGCCCGCTCGGCCTGACCGGAGCCCAGGCGGCACTGCCGATCTGGACCGATTTCATGCAGCGTGCGCACGAGGGGCGTCAGCCGGCGGACTTCAACCAGCCCCCGGGCGTCACACGCGTCGAGGTCGACCCGGTCTCCGGCCTTCTGGCCACGGCTCGGTGCCCCGCGCCGCTGCTGGAGGCGTTCCGCCACGGCACGGCACCAGCTGAGCGGTGTCCCCTGCACTGAACCATCAACGGACCGGCATCGGACCAACGGGCCCTCCATCGGCGTCGAGAGTCACGCCACCGGGTATAATCGATCGATGCGTGCCTGGAGCCACACCGTCCGCTGCATTGGGGTCGTGAGCCTGAGCCTGACGCTCGGGTGCGGCGCCCAGGACTCCGAGGCCCCCCCAGAAGGGGCGGTGGATCCGGCCAACACCCTTGAACCGTTGCCCGTGGCCCCGCCGGCGGCCGATCCGGTGCCCGAAACGCTCCCGGACATCGTGGCCCGCGTGAATACGTACGACATTACGAATGAGGAACTCGAGCGGGCGGTCAGAAGCGCGGAGATCCAAGCTGGCCAGGCGCTCCCGACCCAGTTCCGTGACCAGGTGTATCGGTCGGTCCTGGACCGGCTGGTGTCATTCCATCTGCTGCTGCAGGAATCGGAGTCGCGGGGCATTGCCGTCGATGACACCGTGGTGGAGGAACGTATCGATAGCCTGAAGTCGAACTTCCCGACCACCGAAGCGTTCGAGACCCAACTGAGTGACTGGGACACCACGCTCGAGATTCTTCGTGGGGAGACTCGCAGGGACCTGTTCGTCGAGCTCGTGCTTGAGACGGCGGTCACGCCAGACGTCGACATCGATGTGGAGACGACCCGCGCGTTTTACGACCAGCACACCGATCAGTTCACCGAAGGCGGCGGTGCCCAGGCCCGGCACATCTTGATCGGCCTGAGTCCCGATGCCGGGGAAGACGACAAGACCGCCGCCCGTGCGCGCGCCGAGAGCGTGGCGAGCGACCTCGCGGCGGGCGGCGATTTTGCGGAACTCGCGCAAGCCCATTCCGAGGACCAGGGGTCGACCGCCAACGGCGGTGACCTGGGTACCGTCGTCAAGGGGCAGACCGTCCCCGCGTTTGAGGCGGCGCTGTTCGCCCTCTCGCCGGGTGAGACCAGCGGAGTCGTGGAAACACCGTTCGGGTTTCACATCATCCAGATGACGGCGCTCGAAGAGGCGAGCACGGTTCCGTTCGCGGAGGCCAGCGTGCAGATCCGGGAGTTCCTCGTGCGACAGGAACAGCAGGCGCGCTCCGAGGCGTTCGTAGCCGAGTTGCGAGCCAACGGTGACATCGAGATTCTGATTTAGGAACCCATGAGAAACGAGGATGTATTCGAGGCGGTCGCCGCCGCATTACAGCGTGGCGAACCTGCGGCGCTGGTGACGATCATCCGGGCGCAGGGGTCCACCCCTCAACGGGTGGGAGCCAAGATGTTGGTCTTCCCGGACGGGCGAACCGTGGGCACGATCGGGGGAGGGTGCTACGAGAACGAGGCGTTCTGGAAGGCCAAGACCGCCATCGAGACACGCGAGCCGGTCATCGCCAAGTACGAGCTGGCGGATGACATCGCGGAAGATTCCGGGCTGATCTGTGGAGGGCAGATGGAGGTGTATATCGAACCCCTCGAACCGGCCCCGGCTCTCTACCTCGTCGGCGCGGGCCACGTGGCCTATCACCTGGGCCAGGCTGCCCAGACCGTCGGCTTCCGGCTGCACGTCATCGACGATCGCGAAAAATTTGCCAATGCCGAGCGGTTTCCTGAGGCCGAGGAAATCGTCGTGGATGCGATTCCAGAGTGGCTGACCCGGGCCGAGCTGCCGCCGCACGCGTTCGCGGTCATCTTGACGCGAGGCCACCGGCACGATCTCGATGCGTTGCGGGCGCTGGCGCCGAAACAGCTGCGTTACCTCGGGCTAATCGGGAGCCGCGCGAAGGTGGCGCGAATCTATGAAGCGCTGGAAGCGGAAGGCATTCCGGCCGAGCAGCTCCGGCGTGTGCACGCGCCCGTAGGATTGAATCTGGGCGCGGTGACCCCCCAGGAAATCGCCGTGAGCATTCTCGCGGAGCTGATCGCGGTCAAGTACGGCAAGATCGGCGCGGACGCCACCACCAGCGATTCCCAGGACGCCGGATCTCTGCGCTGGACCCCACGTGGCGCCGCCGAGACGACCAGCGTGTAGCCATCTGGCGAAAGGTATACTGGCTTCTGTCATGTCTCGGCACTCCATGTCAGCGGGAAACACCGGCACCGACCTGTCCGCTCGGGCGCGCAGTGTGCTGGCCGCGCTGGTGCAAGAGTACATCGACCGCGGCACGCCGGTCTCTTCGCGCTGGCTTGCGGAGCACGGCGGGTTCGGGCTTTCCTCGGCCACCGTGCGCCACATCCTGGCCAGCCTCGAAGAGGCCGGATTGGTGTGGCAGCCGCACACCTCGTCGGGGCGGGTGCCGACCGATTTGGGATACCGCAGCTTTGTCGACCTGCTCCTCGAGCACCGGCTTGCGGCGCGCTCGACATCGGCGGTCGAAGCGCGACTGCGCCAGGCGGGGTCGGTCAAGGGCGTGCTGTCCAACGTCTCACACGAGCTCTCTCGGGTGTCGCATCATCTCGGATTCGCCCTGGCTCCCACCAACGAAGTGGTGGGATTCGAACACATCGAGTTCGTGCCGCTCGAAGGTACCCGCATTCTGGTGCTTGTCTCGGCTGAAGGACAGCAGGCGTGCCACAAGGTTGTGGACATCGGAGAACGGGTGCGACGTAGCGAACTCGAGCAGGGTGCGCAATACCTGAATCGCGAATTCCGCGGGTTGACCCTCGGAGAAGTACGCACCTTCGTGATCGAGCACCTCCGGGAAGAGCAGGTGCTCTGCGATGCGTTGCTCTCCAGGTCCCTGCGGCTGGCCAGTTCGACTCTGGAAGAGATGGTCCCACGTGACAACGTCTTCGTGGACGGGGCCACGGCCCTCTTCGACGAGGTCTCCGACGACGAAGGCCCTGTACCCCTCGCCACGTTCCGAGCGCTTCTGGAAATGGTGCAGGAGAAGCACCGCCTGGTGCGGTTGTTGAGCGAGTATCTCGATGTCGATCCCGGCAGCCTGACGGTGGTGATCGGAGCCGAACACACAGCCGCCGACCTGAAGCCATTCAGCCTGATCGCGTCAACCTATTCTGATGGCCGACAGACCGGTACCGTCGGTGTAATCGGTCCACGTCGGATGCGCTATTCACGAGCCATCGCGGCGGTAGACAGCGTGTCGCAGGCCGTCAGTCGAGTCTTGGTGAACCACAGTCCCCCGCCCGCAGACGATGCACGACGAACACCCTACGGATCAGTCTGAGCCTACCCCGGAGCAGCCGGACACGGCGGCCCCGCGCGACGAGACCGCGCCCGAACCGGGCGGCGGTCCGCCGCCTGCAGCGGCTAGTGGTGCCTCCTCCAGTGACGCCGGGGCCGATGGCGGCACGGCCTCGGACGACCTGGCGGAGGTCCGCCGACAGCGGGACGACCACTACCAGCGGCTACTCCGGACCACCGCCGAGTTCGACAACTATCGTAAGCGCGCCGACCGGGAACGCCGTGATCTCGCCGAGTATGGCGCGACGGATCTGCTGACCGACCTCTTGCCCGTGGTCGACGACCTCGAGCGAGCACTGGCCGCCGACACGACGGACGCTGAGGTCTACCGCCGCGGCGTCGAAATTATCCACAAGCAGTTGTTGGACCTGCTGGAACGACGTGGGGTTACCCCCATCGAAGCGCTTGGGGCCGATTTCGACCCCAATGTGCATCAAGCGGTGACCCAGGAAGCCAGCGACACCCACCGCGACGGTGAAGTCATCGAAGAGTTGCGCCGTGGCTATACCATGCGCGACCGCCTGCTCCGAGCGGCGATGGTCAAGGTGGCACAAGCGTGACAACGACGCGTGACTATTACGAGATTCTCCGCGTAGCTCGCGACGCCGACGAAACGACGATCAAGAGCGCCTACCGGAAGATGGCGTTGAAGCACCACCCCGATCGGAACCCAGGCGACAAAGCGGCCGAAGAACTGTTCAAAGAGTCGGCGGAGGCCTACGCCGTGCTCGCCGATGGCGAGAAGCGTGCGCGGTATGACCGCCTCGGACATGCTGGTGTCGGCGCGGGGAGCGGCGGGGCCGGCTACGACCCGACGATCTTCGCCGACTTCGGCGACATCCTGGGCGGTCTCGGCGATCTGTTCGGCGGTGGCGGTCGTCGCGGCGGCGTCAGGCGTGGCGCCGACCTCCGGTACGACTTGGAGATCTCCTTCGCGGAAGCGGCGACCGGGACCGAGACCACGCTACAGATTCCCCGCGAGGAAGGGTGCGACAACTGTGGCGGCTCTGGATCGGCCCCGGGGAGCACCCCGGAGCGGTGCGGCCCATGCCAGGGACGCGGTCAGGTTCGGTTCCAGCAGGGGTTCCTGACCGTCGCCCGTACGTGTCCTGCCTGTGGCGGGATCGGCCGGGTGATCGCCAAGCCGTGTCAGTCCTGCCACGGCCAGGGCAAGATTGGCCGCGAGCGAAAGCTCACGGTGAAGATCCCGGCCGGGATCGGCACTGCGCAGCGACTGCGTCTGACCGGCGAGGGCGAACACGGTGGGCCAGACGCGCCCCCAGGGGACCTCTATGTGGTCGTGCACGTGGGTGACCACGCGTTCTTTCAGCGAGACGGCGACGACCTGCTCTGCGACATACCGGTGACGTTCCCCACGCTCGCCCTTGGCGGTGAGATCAAGATTCCGACGTTGACAGACCCGACCACCATCCAGATTCCGCACGGCACCCAGGCGGACACGCGCTTTCGGTTGCGCGGCAAGGGCATGCCGAATGTGAACGGCCGGGGTCACGGCGACCTATACGTCCGGGTGCGGGTGGCGGTGCCAACAAAGCTGAGCCGGGACCAGACGAGCCTTATTGAAGAGCTCGACGCCACGATGTCCGACCGGGTCCTCGAGCCCGTCCCCGCCGACACCGATGCCGACGAAGAGCGCCCGTTCTTCGACCGCGTCAAAGACATCTTTGGCTAGTACGCACCCGGCGCTCGACGTCAGCGGACCTGACCGGGACGAGGGCGGGTTGACGTTGGCCGATCGCGTTGCCGCCCTTGTTGACGACTTCGCGCCTTCCGCCATCGCAGACAGAGGCGGGAGAGGCGAGACGGATACCGCCCACCTCCGGGTGTTCTTCACATCCACACAGAATCGTGATGCCGCCCAGGTGGCGGTGGCCACCGCGTGCGGGCCCGCGGTGCGGACATCGGCCACGTCGGTCGCCGACGACGGATGGGCGGCGCGCTCGCAAGCCGACCTGCGCGCGATTCGGGTCGGCCGAGTCATCGTGGCCCCTCCGTGGGATCTCGCGAAGACGGTGGCCGCCGGCGCCGACGATGTCGTCGTGCAGATACGACCGGCGCTCGGCTTCGGCAGCGGTCATCACCCCACGACTCGGCTGGCGCTGCTGGGGTTGCAGCAGGTCCAGCTGGTCGGCCTGGAAGTACTGGATCTGGGCACAGGGTCAGGCGTGCTGGCCGTGGCTGCCGTCAAGCTCGGAGCCCGCGCTGCCGTCGGCATCGACCGAGACACGGATGCGCTCGGGTCGGCGGAGGAGTCCCTCGCCCTGAATGGCGTGGCCGACCACATAGAGCTGCGTAGCGGCTCTCTCGCGGACACGCCAGACACCGCCCCCATCGTCGTCGCGAATCTGACGGGGGCCACCCTAACCGACCAGTGCCAGGCGATCTTGGCGCGCTCGCGCCCCGGCGGACACCTGATACTCAGCGGTATCCTCGACACCGAGGCGCAGGCCGTGGCCGCGGCCTACGAAGCCGGGGGACCGTGTGTATGGCGGGCTGCCGAGGACGAATGGGTGGGGATGATCTTTAGGAAGGCGCTCTGAGAAGACCTAATGCCGAGATCTCGCGATTGTTGGGCCGAGTGGGACCAGCACCGCCTACAGATCACCCCAAATATATTGCAACACCGAGACGGCGGATACGACGACCGCGTCGGCGCGTAGGGTGCGCCGGCCAAGCGTGATCGCCACGAATCCAGCCGCGCGGGCGGCGTCGACTTCGGCGTCGGTCCAACCGCCCTCCGGACCGACCGCAAGCAGGGCCGTGGCCGGGGCCGGGCCCTCACGCACGTGCCGTAGTCCGGTGCCCGCGCCAACGGCTCTCGGTTCCACCAGGAGCAGCTTGAGTGCCGAGGGGTCGTGACACACGTCGTGGAACGAGATGGGAGCCCTCACGTCCGGCACGACCGCCCGGCGACACTGCTTCGCCGAGGCGACGGCCACTCGCGCCCACCGCTCCGTGTCGCGACCCCGACCCTCCGTGCGCGCCGTCAGCAGGGGCTGGACCGCCACCGCCCCGACCATCGTCACGTCACGTACGACGTCGTCGAACTTGCGGCCCTTCAGCAGCGCCTGCGCGACCGTCAACGCGACCGCCGGTTCCGGCGTGGCAGGAATCGCCTCGTAGGGACGAACGATGGTCACCCGCGACGTCGCTTCCTCGACCCGCGCCAGATACTCGGCCCCGCGCCCGTCGAACACGGCGACGATGTCGCCCTTTCCCAGCCGCAGCACTCGTCGCAGGTGCGTCGCCTCGTCCTCCGGCATCGGCACCGGCTGTCCGACCGCCGTCAATCCGGGAATGAAGAACCGTGGCGACATCGGCGGATTATAACGA
>CAUZAY010000099.1:0-13139 GCA_963577695.1 Vicinamibacteria bacterium
ACCGGTGGCGCTACTGGCTCTATCTGTTTGGTCGCCTCACACCAGGCACGTCGCTGGCCCAGGCGGCCACGGCCGTCAATGTGCCGTACTCCGCCATCATCAACGAGGTGGAAGCCCCGTTTCAGGAGGGGATGAGCGAGCAGGCCATGGCTCGTTTCCGAGCGCGCGAGGTGTTGCTCACCGAAGGCGCCAAGGGCCAGAGCAGCATCCACGAAGAAGCCCAGGCCCCGCTGGTGCTGCTGCTCGGGGTGACCGCGTTCGTGTTGATCATCGCCTGCTCGAACATCGCCAACCTGCTACTGGCGCGCGGTGCCCAGCGTGAAGGCGAGATGGCCGTTCGGTTGTCCCTTGGCGCCGGTCGTGGCCAACTCATCGGACAACTGTTGCTCGAATCGTGCGCGCTGGCTGTGCTCGGAGGCGTGGCCGGACTGCTGGTGGCGCGTTGGACACTCTCGCTCATCATGTCGTTCTTGCCGGCCGAAGCCGCGGCCACATTCCCGATGACGCTCGACGGGACAGCGCTGATATTTATCGGCGCGCTGGCGCTTGGCACCGGGGTGCTCTTCGGCCTGTTCCCGGCGCTCCAGAGCACGCGGCCGAACCTCGTCGGAAGCCTCAAACAGCAAGCGGGTCAACCATCGGGCTCACGGGGCGCCGCGCGGTTTCGCACCTCGCTCGCCACCCTACAGATCGGCCTCTCGATGGTGCTGCCAGTCTCGGCCGGGCTGTTTACCAAGAGCCTGTACAACGTGAGCCAGGTCGAGCTGGGTCCCGAGGTCGATCAGCTCGTGACTTTTGGCGTGTCGCCCGAGCTGAACGGATATACGCCTGAGCAATCCAGCGCCTTTTTTGCGCGTCTCGAGGAAGAGTTGCAGACCGTGCCGGGCGTCACCCACGTGACCGCCTCGCGCGTCCCGCTGCTGGCCGGAAGCAACTGGGGCAACAATGTCCGGGTGGAAGGCTTCGACGCGGGCCCCGACACCGACACCAATTCGCGCTTCAACGAAGTGGGGAGCGGCTACTTCGCGGCCATGGGCATGCCACTCATGTCCGGTCGCGAATTCACGCTGGCCGATGCGGGCGAGGCCCCGAAGGTCGCCATCGTCAACGAGCGGTTCGCGGAGAAGTTCGACCTCGGGCGCGACGCGGTCGGCAAGTGGATGGCCAGTGGCGGCCCGGACGGGGAGTTCGACACGCAGATCGTGGGTCTGGCGCAAGACGCGAGATACAGCCAGGTCAAAGGCGACGTCCCGCCGCTGTTCTTCCGGCCGTATCGTCAAAACGGCAACATCGGCTCCATGTTTTTCTACGTCCGGTCATCGTCGCAGACCGACCAACTGCTCGCCTCGATGCCTCGCGTCGTGGCACGACTCGACCCCAACCTGCCCGTCGACGATCTCCGCACCATGGAAGCCCAGGTACTGGACAGCGTCTTCGCGGACAGGATCATCAGCGTACTCTCGGCCGCATTTGCCGGATTGGCGACGCTCTTGGCCGCTGTCGGCTTGTATGGGGTGTTGGCCTACACCGTGGCCCAGCGCACCCGGGAGATCGGGTTGCGGATGGCGCTTGGAGCCGACCCGGGTCAGGTGCGGAGTCTCGTCATGCGACAGGTGACCCGGATGACGGTGGTCGGCGGCGCGGCGGGGCTGGTGACGGCCATCGCCCTCGGGCGCGCCGCACGGTCGCTCCTGTTTGAACTGCAAAACACCGACCCGATGGTGTTGGTCACGTCCGTCGCCGCCCTGACCTTGGTCGCGCTCGGTGCGGGCGCCGTGCCCGCCTGGCGGGCCTCCCGCATCGAGCCGATGATCGCCCTCCGCCACGAGTGATCTGACTGAGCCAGCTCATCGCCAGGCGACCCTCCGGGAACAGGGTGACTCGGAAGACACGTTGACTCGGGCACGGCGGCCGTCACTCATCTGAGCCGTGTCCGCACGGCGTCTACGGCTGACCCCCTACCTTCTTGTCTATCTCCCGATCGTGGCTGTGCCAGCGACCGGCTGGGGCGGAGCCGCTCGACCCGCTCAGCTACGACCGGCCGGCGCTGGCCGGTTCGGGCCAGGAGCGGTGAGGCGCCCGTGACACAGGTGTCGGACATGTACTCGCGGACGGGAGAAGGTCCCATGCGACAGCCCGTCGTCACTGTGGTTCATACGGCTCGCGGGACTCATGGGATTCACGACAGGCACACTCGACGCGCAGGACCCGGTGGCCTCAATCTACGACGACCAGATGACGTTGATCGAGCGCGAGGTGGTCTCGCTGGCCGAAGCGATGCCCGCCGACGCCTACGGCTTCGCGCCGACGGAGGGACGCTTCGACGGGGTGCGCTCGTTCGGTCAACAGGTGACACACCTCGCCACCATGATCTACATGACCGCGGCGCTGGTGTTGGAGGAGCGTTCCCCCTACGGACCAGGCACGCACAACAACGGGCCTGATGACCTGCGGTCGAAAGACGACGTGCTCCCGTATCTGACCGACGCCATCGCGTATGCGCGACGCGCCGTCGCCACCCTGACCGCCGACAACTACCTCGACCCGGTGCCATCGGCCTTCGGTTCGATGCCACGCTCCGCGGTGGCGGTCGGCATCGCATTCCACAGCTTCAATCACTACGGTCAGATGGTCGTCTACGCGCGCATGAACGGCGTCGTCCCACCGGCCAGTGTCCCGACCGGCGACGAGCCAGTGCGGTAGGAGGGTGCTGAAGAATGACGCGGAGCGGTTTTCGGAGCGCGGCGCCCAACTGGCTAGGCGCGACGAGGGAGCAGGCAGACGGCCTGTGACCGAGGAAGCAACGCCGCCAGACGGGCGCCTCGTCGGAAACCTAGTCGTGCACCGAACGCCACCACGTGCCGAGTCGGCGTCGCCCATCGGTCCACATTCGACCCAGAGCGGACCCCGACCGGGCGTCAGCGGCGAAGGCCACGATCTCTTCGGCCAGCACGCGGGACGCAGGCACGTCGGGCCCGCGCGGGCGAACGAACGCCTGGACGAACGTGTGTAGACGTTCCGCGGAAAATCGACCGGCCAGCCCCTCGCCGAGCTGCTCGACATGCTGTTCCAGGGTGGCAGCGCCGTGGACAAACCCGCCCTGGCTCTCAAGCAGATACTGAAAGTGCACCGACCCCGTCTGGCCTGGCGCGACATCGGACGCCCGTATCGTATACACCGGCTTGCCGAGGATGCCGGCCTCGATCTCGGCGCTGGTGTTGAGGCCAACCACGGCATCAGCGTGGAAGAGCAGGTCAAACAACGACTGATCGCCCTGGACGGACTTGCCGACCCTCAGGGCCAGGCCGTCGTCCGCCGAGCCGGCGGGATGGTTCGGGCCGCGTCCAAACCGTCGGTGTTCGAGCCAGATCGCTTTGGCACGAGGATGCGGCCGGATCACGACCTGGGCTGAACGCACCGGCAGCGAGGGTGACCGACCAACGCCTCTGGCATCGCGCCGTCGCCGCCCGTCTGCACCGGCGCCAGCGTCACGTCGTGCCCGACATTGACGAGGTATCCGACCACTTCCTCAAAGTGACGGATCAGCGCGATTTGTTTGAGGACGAACAGAATCCGCATGGTGGGGCCGGCGGTGCCGTGGCGCCAGAATCAGCGCCGCTTGCCGGTGAAGGTTCCACCGCCGAGGTCGCCCAGGGAGATTTGCCCGGATAGGGTGCCGTCGTCCTGCAAAGTCCCCGTGTAGCTGACATCGAGATCAAAACCCTGCGCCGACGCGCTGAACGAGAATCGCACCTCGTTGCCACTCACGCTCCCGGTGACGTCGGCCTCGCCCAGCGTCTCGGACGAGTAGTGGCCGGTCAGCTCCGTACCGTCCTGTTCCAACACCACGCTGGGGGTTGTCGGGCCCGCATCGGTGTCCACCATCAACGCCCAGTCACCCGCGACATCGGCCGGAGTCTGGGCGGAGAGGCCGGCTGCCGTCAGCAGCGTGGCCATCGTCATGACGACCAGTGAACGCTTCCTGGTTGCACTCATCGGAGACTCCTCTGTCTAAATCGTGAACGACTTAATCGCCTCAATCTGGCAGCGCGAACGACGTCAGGTTAGTACCGGACGGGATCAGTACGTGCTGCTTGCCGTCAAGCATGTAGGTGATAGCAGCGGTGCCCCAGATAGACCACCCGGTCGGATAGTGCCACAGGTTGTCGCCCGATTCGGCGTCGAAGGCCATGAAATTGCCCTCGTTGTCGCCGGCAAACACCAGACCGGCCGCGGTCGACATGACGCCGGCCATCGTCGGCGTCGGATAGCGGAACTCCCACCGCCGTTCTCCCGTTGTGACGTCGATGGCGCGCAAAGCCCCGTAGGCCTGGTCGCGGTCGACCCACACCGTTCCGCCCGACGAGTTCCGGCCCGGCTCGATCACCGGCTTCTGCGGGATGAAGGTGGCGCAGGTTTCGCGCGCGCTGACGAAGAAGAGGCCTCGCGCCGGGTCAAACGACGGCGGCATGAAATTCGTCCCGCCCCAGTAGTCCGGCAAACACCCCTGGCTCCCGTCGTTGAGCACGATGGGACGTCCGGCGTCGTCCAGTTCCCGCGCCCACGTCGTGTCGGTGAACGGTTTGCCCAACAGCAGCTCACCCGTGACACGGTCGAGTACATAAAAGAACCCGTTGCGATTGGCCACCATCACGACCTTGCGCGGGCTGCCCTCCCACAGGATGTCGGCCTGGACCGGCACGTGATTCGAGTCCCAGTCGTTCACGTCGTGCGGCGTGAACTGATAGTGCCATTCGATGACGCCAGTGTCGGCGTTGAGAGCCACGATGGACGCCGTATAGAGGTTGTCACCCAATCGGTCGTCGCCGTAGTAGTCCGGGTTCGGGTTGCCCGTGCCCCAGTAGATCAGATTGAGCTCGGGGTCGAAACTGCCGGTCATCCAGGTGCCGCCGCCGCCCCGCTCGCGTACCCCGGTGAACGGCCAGGTGTCGCCGCCTGGCTCGTCGGGTGACGGGATGGTGTAGAACCGCCAGTCGCGCTCGCCCGTCTCGGGGTCGTAGGCATCAATAAAGCCCTTGGTGGGGTATTCCCCACCCGAGATACCCGCGATGACTTTGCCGTTGACCACCAGCGGAGCCATCGTCGCGGCGTACCCGATGCGATAGTCAGCCAGCTCAACATCCCACAAGACGTTGCCGTTCGTCCGGTCCAGCGCCAGCAGATGCGCGTCGAGCGTCACCATGAACAGCTGGTTCCCCAGCATGCCGAATCCGCGGTTGACCGGCGCGCTTCGGCCGTAGGTCAGGTCGTCCGGCAGCTCGCGTCGATATTCCCAGAACTTGCGCCCGGTACGGGCATCGAGCGCCCAGGCATAGTTGTTCGGGCCGGTCACATAGAGCACACCGTCCCACATCAGGGGCGTGGTTTCGAACCCGCGGCCCCGAGCCATGGTGCCGGATTGAAACGTCCACTGCGGCGTGAGACGTCCCACGTTCTCAGGCGTGATCTGGGTCAGCGGGCTGTGGCGCCGGCCACTGTAGTCTCCCGAAAACGTGGGCCACCGGGATGGGTCCGTGAAGCCTTCCACCAGCTGCGCCGAAGTGGGGCCGGACGCCGGTTCCTGGGCGCCGAGCCCAGCCGCTCCGGCCAGGGCCACCAGCGCCGTCATCGTCAGCAGTCTCGTCACGTGCATGCTTGATCTACCTTCATCTTCCGCGAGCCTCCTCGCCTGACTCTGGGCGGATCTCGATCCGCGCCCGTGGCACTCAAGGGACATCGATCGCTTCACGAACCGACGCGAGAAACCGCAGGAGATTGTCCAGGTCGTCGTCGCTCAACCGATCGGGACCGAACGGGGGCATCAGCGACTGTGCCTCGTCCTGCACGTCACGCAGGTCGGTCTTGAGATATCCCTGCAGCCGCTCGGCGGTATCAACGATTTGGATCGAGAAGGCGTCCTCCGCCTTCTTGAGGCCCCGAATACGCTCGCCGCCCTCGGTCACCACGGTCACCGTCCGGTAGCCCACCCGCATGGCGGCGCTCGGGTCCCGAATGGCTGCAATCATCCCGGCCCGAGACCGGCTCAGCGTGATACGCGAGAGGTCGGGGCCCAGTCGACCGCCGCTTCGTCCCGCGCGATGACACCCGGCGCAGTTCGCGGCAAACACCTGGCGTCCCTGGTCCCGGTCTCCGGTGGCAAATTCGACCGGCGACACGGTGCCGATGCTCTTGAGATGACTGACAATGGCCCAAAGCTCGTCGTCTGGCGCTGAGCTCGACGGCATGATGCTGCCAGGAATGCCTCCCCGAATCGTCTGGAACACCCGGCCCTCACTACGGCCGGCGGCCCACAGACCGGTCAGGTCGGGGCCACTGATACCCTTCGCGTCGGCCCCGTGGCACTCGGCGCACCGGTTTGCGAACAGCGCCCGACCGGCCCGCGCCGCCCCCGGATTCCCCGCGTGCGGATTCGCCAGACTATCCTGGGCGGCGGCCACGCTTGTCGAGAGCAGCAGCGCCAACGCGACCAGCCGTGTCTCCCGTCGCCTACCCCAGCAATGTGCCATTCCAGTCAACACTTCAAGACGCTTCGGTTGTGTGGGCCACTCGTACGTGCACGACGGCGTCCGGGTACCATGGCGCAGTGGGCACCCGATGACAAGGGCCCGCCTTCGCCGAGGCTACGGCGGGCAGGCAGGCACGTCTGAGAGGCAGACACGATGGGACCACTAGCAGGAGTCAAGATTATCGAATTGGCCGGAATCGGACCATGCCCGATGGCGGCCATGCTGCTGGCGGAGTTAGGGGCCGACGTGCTGAAAGTCGATCGGATGATGCCGTCCGGCCTCGGCATCACCGTGCCGGACGCGCACGCACTGCTGAACCGGAGCCGTCGGTCGCTCGCGGTTGACCTCAAACACGCCGATGGCGTGGCCCTGGTGCTGCGCCTGTGCGAGCAGGCGGACGCGCTGATCGAAGGGTTCCGACCCGGCGTCACCGAGCGATTGGGTCTCGGCCCGAACGACTGCACCGCACGGAACCCGCGACTCGTCTACGGGCGGGTGACCGGGTGGGGGCAAACCGGCCCGCTGGCCCACGCGGCAGGACATGATCTGAACTACATCGCGCTGACCGGCGCGCTCCACGCCACCGGACGCGAGGGACAGCCCCCCACTCCACCGCTCAATCTGGTGGGCGATTTCGGCGGAGGCGCCCTGTATCTGGCCCTTGGGGTGGTGTCGGCGCTGTTCGAAGCCCGGGAGTCGGGCCAGGGGCAGGTCGTGGACGCGGCGATGGTCGACGGCGCGGCGTCGTTGATGACCGCTGCCTATGCGCTGCTGAACGCCGGGGTGTCTCAGGACGTGCGCGGCACGAATCTGCTCGACAGCGGCGCCCACTGTTACGACGTCTACGAGACGAGCGACGCCAAACACATCGCACTGGCCCCCATCGAACCCGGTTTCTACGCCGTGCTGCTCGACCGATTGCACATGCGCAACGACGAGCTGCCGCACTCAATCGACCGGAAGGACTGGCCCGAGCTGAAGACCAAACTGGCCGCGTTGATCAGGACGCGCACGCGCGATGAATGGACGGACACCCTCGAAGGGACAGACGCCTGTTTCGCCCCCGTCTTGAGCCTGAAGGAGGCTCCGTACCACGCCCACAATCAGGAACGAGCCACCTTCATCGAAAGCAGCCAGGGCTGGCAACCCAACGCAGCACCGCGATTCAGCCGGACACCGAGCGCCGTTCGCCGCGCCCCGGCCGCAGCCGGCGAGCACACCCGCCAAGCGCTGGCAGACTGGGGATTCGACGAACGCGAGATCGACGCGCTCATCTCCAACGGCGTCGTCGCGCAACGCCCCCGAGAACCATCGTAGCGGGAAACCATCGCATCGGTCCGGGACGATCAGAAATGGAACTTGCCTTCCAAGGAACCGTGCAGCCTGGGAGTGAAGTGTGGGGGGACCACCCCTAGCTCGAGCCCGCCGGCGCCGTCGCCCCTGCCCACGGGTGATCCGGCCCTGAAAGGCCTTGTCACGACGACGGGGGATGAGAACACATCCCTAAGGCAGCGCGAACGTCACCAGCGTGTCGGTCGCAGCAACTGCCACATACTGCTTCCCGTCGGCACCCTGATACGTCATCGGATTGGCGTTGCCGTTGCCACCCAGGCGCGCCGTCCAGACCTCGCGTCCCGTAGCTGACTCGAACGCGCGCAGCCGGCCGTCGTCGGTGCCGGCCACGAAGAGCAGGCCGCTCCCTGTCGTGATAGCGCCGGCGCGAATCAAACGACCCGTGGCTTGCTTGCCCTCCGGCAACCCATCGGTGACACCGAGCGTCTCCTGCCAGACGACGTCACCGGTGGCCGCGTCCACGGCGGTCAGTCGACCCCACGGCGGACGCTGACACGGCATCGTGGCGCCATCAATCTGCACCACAAAGCTGCCTGGACGTTGCTGGCCCTTCCGATACGGCACCGGATAGTCGTCCGAGGCCTCCTCGACGAACCCGAGCGCGCCCATATCCTGTGTGGCTACCAGCAGATAGCCGGTGGCCGGGTCCACCGCGACCCCGCCCCAGTTGGCGCCACCGACGCCGCCGGGGAACGACAGCGTGGTCCGGAGCGGCGCACCGTCCGGTCGATAGACCCACGGCGTGAACGGACCGGCGTTGTACAACTCGCCCAGACTGTCCACCAGTTCGCCACAGGCTGCCGCATGCTCAGCCGACGTGTCCTCAGCGGTCACCAGATCGCCCGGCTCATATGTGAGTCTCGATAGTCCCACCGGCTTGACCGGAATTGGCTGTGTTGGCGATGAGGCCTCACCCGGCACGTCGCTGGCCGCCACCGGCTGCTCTTCGACGCCGTAAATCGGCTCACCGGTCTCGCGGTTCAAGATGTAGAGATAGCCGGACTTGGTCGTGACGCCGAGCGCCGGAATCGCGCCGCCGTCGCGCGGAATATCGAACATGGCGGGCGGGGCCGGCGGGTCAGCGTCCCACAGATCGTGATGGATGGTCTGGAAATGCCAGCGGTAGTCGCCGGTGTTGATGTCCACCGCCACCACCGCGTTGCCATACTGGTTATCGCCGGGGCGGTCGCCGCCGTAGTCACCAGGGATGGGTGAAGCCAGCGGCAGGTACACCAGCCCGCGCTCCTCATCCATCGAGAAGTAGAACGGCCAGGCGTTGGCGCCCAGGCGGTCTTGCCAGCTATCACCCTCCCAGGTGTCGTGGCCGGGCTGACCGGGCTGCGCCACCGAGTCGAACTCCCACACCTTGTCGCCAGTGACGGCGTCGAACGCACGCGCGTTGCCGATGCCACCAATCGTGCCCGCGGGCGTGTTCGCGCCAACGACCACGATGTTGCCCGCAATGAGCGGCACCGAGTTGTACGGCACCCCCATCTCCACCAAGCCCGCCTCGCCAAAGCTGGCGACCGGCTCGCCCGTCGCCGCGTCAACCGCCCGCAGGTGCAGACCAGTCGTAAAGATTATGCGCGGCGTCATCCCGTCGCCGCCGGCCCAGTAGGACACGCCGCGCCGCGACGGACGGGCGCCCTCGATCTGATGGCGCCACCGCTCGATCCCCGTCTCCGGGTCAAGCGCGACCACGCGGTCGGCCGCCGACACGTACATGACCCCGTCGACGACGATCGGCGTCGCTTGTGAGTTTGGACCTCGTTCACTCTCGTCCACCGCGGCGAGCGAGTAGGTCCAGGCCTCGGACAGCGTCGATACATTCGCGGTCGTGATCTCCCCAAGCGGTGAATAACCGGTGGCGGCCAGATCGTGGCGATACATCGGCCAGTCGCCGCTCACCGGCGCCATCGCCGCGCTCTCTGGCCCAGCGGCCTCTTCGGGAGCCTCTCCTCCGCCACCGCATTGCGCTAGCACAAGAGTGGACAAGGCGACGCCGAGGACTGCCGTCAATCGCATGGAGCGCATTACTGGTGGTCTCCCGTAGGGGGTCGATTGAAGGGTGCATTGTATATCGGCGACCCGAAGGAACCGATTGCGTCGATCTGCGCGAATCAGCGCCCTGCTCTTCCTGACGCGCCGCGCTTCGCCTTCCGCCCCCCAAGCACTCTGATATCCAACGAGCGCGCGATCGCGACAAGCTCCATCGTCGTACGCCACGAGCGGCATGTCCTCACCCAGTTCGTCGCGAAGGTGAACACAACTCACGAGCTGGATGGCGTCGCCGGCGCGTAACGGATGCGCCACGAGTAGCGACCGCGCGATCGCAGTCACTTCGGGCACGATTTCCACGACGACGAACGTCTCCAGGTCACGATGCCACGCGGCCAGGGCCCTGGCCGCGGTCTATCGTCCCGTACGACCCTTCGCGGGCACGGCGGGCCAGCGCGGACACCACTTCAACCTCGGACAGTCGGCTAGATGCCACGGAGCCGGACGACATCAAGCGACGCACATCGCTGCTGCCCACTTCGCGGGCGTAGCGTTTAACGAGGGCGCTTGCGTCGAAGTAACGAATCAGAACCGGTCCGCGCGATCTTCAGCGACGGCGTCGGCCAGTCGGAGATCGCCATCGGCGATCGGAACGAACGGCTCGCGAGGCCGCTGTGTCGGCCCACTGATGTTGCCGATTGCTCGCAGCCGTTGCAGCCGGTCCTCCAGGGAACGGCCGGTCATGTCAATGGGGCGGAGTTCGGCTACGGGGCGACCTCGATCGGTAATCGTCACCGTCCGCCCGTCACGGACTTGTCGCAGATAGACCCTAGCCGAGTTTTCAGTTCCCGTGCCCCGACGGAGAGAGGCCTGCGCATGTGGTCATTGTGACCACATGCGATTCCCAACGTCAATCGGTCTGGAACGTATGTTGCGAATCGCGGTTACAGGCTCCAACCGGCCCGGTACGGCTCATCGAGAAACGCGTTCGCCTCGGGCACGTTGGTGGCCTTCATCCGAGCCGCATCCCACTCGATCGGCTTCCCGGTGCGGACCGCGAGGTTGCCCAAGAGACAGATCTCCGTGAGCGGGCCAGAGTGGTCGCCGAAGTCGGACCCCGGGGTCCCGTTTCCCTTGCAGGCCTCGATCCATTCGAGCTGCGCGCCGGGCGAGCGCGAGTATTTCTGGGGCGGTGGGTTCGCCGTGAGGTCATTGTGCCGGGACGTGGGAAAGATGTGCGGCTCGCGACCGTAGATGTCGGCACCGAGCACGCCTTCTGTCCCCACGAAGAGCTGGCCGCTGTTTCCGCCGGGGAGTTGTTCTCCGTCGGCCAGCTGCGGCGGCCGGGGCATCGCGAGATTGCCGTCTCGCCAGACGAACGTAATTGGCGGCCGGCTGCCACGCGCGGGGAACTCGTAGGTGATACGCGAGACGGCCGGGGCGGTCTCGGCGAACAGCGGGGTGGTCTCGGCTTCGATCCGGGTCGGCTGGTCAAGCTCGAGCGCCCAGAAGGCGGCATCCATCGAATGGCAGGCGATGTCGCCGAGCGCGCCGGTGCCGTAGTCCCACCATCCCCGCCACCTGAAGGGGTGATACGCGGGGTGGAAGGGTCGCTCCGGCGCCGGCCCGAGAAACAGGTCCCAGTCGAGCCCTGGCGGCGCATCGTGGGCGTCGGTTGGCCGATCGATTGCCTGCGGCCAGATGGGCCGGTTGGTCCAGTAATGGACCTCACGGACGGCGCCGATGGCGCCGGCTTCGATCCACTCCCGGATCTGTCGGGTGCCCTCGAGCGCGTGCCCCTGGTTGCCCATCTGAGTGGCCACCCCACTCTGGCGAGCCATCTGGGCAAGGGTCCGGGCCTCGGCCACGGTTCTCGTGAGGGGTTTCTCGCAATACACATGCTTGCCGCGGCGCATCGCCTCCATGGCGATCACCGCGTGGGTGTGGTCCGGGGTCGCGATGATGACCGCGTCGATGTCCGATTCGCGATCCAACATCTGGCGGAAGTCGGCGTAGGTGCCAGCCTTGGGATACTCGTTGAACGTCTCGGCGGCGTGGCCCGAATCCACATCGCACAGCGCCATAATGTTCTGGCCGCGGCACGCCTGCAGGTCCGCGCGCCCGCGGCCACCAACCCCGATGCCCGCGATGTTGAGCGTGTCGCTCGGCGCTTGCCGCCCTCGCCCCAGCACGTGACGGGGCACGATCATGGCGGAGGCGGACACGCCGGCGATGAACTGGCGACGCGATACTCCGTGACTCATCCTCTCTCCTCCGGCCGACCCAGACGGCTTGTGCCGAAATCATATCGCGACGCGTCGGGGGTCAAACCTGTCGAACCCGGGCTGGCCGTCTGGCGTCAGCTCTATTTCCAGACGAGGTCAAACACGCCGACCGACTGGGAGGGGTAGCTGGCGACGAACAGGTGACGGGTCTTCGGGTCGACCACCATCCAGCAGGGACGACCGAAGGCACTGTCTTTGTACTCGGAGAGGAAGCGACCGGCGGTGGTATAGACCGCAATTCGCTCGTTGTGCGTGTCTCCCACGTAGACGCTCTTCAACGAGTCAGAGACGAACAGTTCGTTGCCAGCCGACAAGGCCAGGGCGTAGGGCTCGAGTGGCGTTCCCCAGCTCCGTCGCCTGACCAGGACGCGCCGCCTCCAGCGCAGCCAGCCGACGTATCGGGCCGCGATGAGAAACGCGAAGACCAAGAGCGCCGGCCACCACGGCCGTAGGATCTCCATGCCGGGAAGACTATACGCACGAGACGCTGGAGACCACCCGTGCCCGCTGCCCGTATAATCGGCGTGACTTCACCACTGACGCGGAGGCCGTCATGATGACCAGAGGCACCTTGGGTACGCGGTCTGGGCTCGCGCGTGTCCTTGCCATTCTCGTGGCCGCGCTGACCCTGATGTCAGCCCCGGCTCACGCGCAGAACGACGATGCGCTGCGGATCTATCTCGTCGACGTGGAGGGCGGGAACGCCACGCTGTTTGTGTCGCCAGAAGGCGGGTCGCTGCTGATCGACACAGGAAACGGCGGCGCGAACGCCGATCGGGACGTCGGCCGCATCATGGCGGCGGTCGAGGATGCCGGGCTGCGGCAGATTGATCATCTGATCACGACGCACTGGCACGGCGACCACTACGGCGGCATGCCGGAGTTGGCCACACGGATTCCGATTCGCCACTTCATCGACCATGGCCCGACGGTCGAAGACAGTGCCCGCACCGCCGAGTTCCTCGACAACATCTAT